>SMWD01000007.1 GCA_004357495.1 Gammaproteobacteria bacterium | reverse complement strand
CGCCGGTTCGCAGTACCGCGTGGTCAAAGGCGACACCTTGTCGACCATTGCCCGGCGCATCGAAGGGCGGCTGCCGGACACGACCTGGCCGGTCGCCGACCGGATCTTCGCGGATAACCCGCGCGCATTCGTCCGCAACAATCCGGACCTGATCAAGCTGGGCATGGTGATCCGCGTACCCACGCTGAGCGAACTGGCCGCGCTCCGGCCGAACGTCGGACGCGTCGCGATGCCGATGCCGGAAGCACCGCAGCAGCTACCCGATGCGCGACCGCAGTCGTTGCCCGCCCGAGAAAGCTTGCCCGTGACGGCAAGTCACCCGGCGGTGCCGGCCGACATGCGCGCAACCCGGCCAGCGACACCGTTCGCCGAGCCAACCACGATGACGCAGGCCACGACAGCGGCCGAACCGGAGCCCACCCGGACCACGGCCCCGGACGACGTGGCCGAGACGGCCGGCCCGCGCCCCGGGTTCAGCCCGTTCGCCGACGACTCATTCGCACCGAATGGCAAATCCCCGGTCAGCGATGCAGCACCGGCAGCAGACAGCGCAAGCCCGGATGATCCGGCCAATTTTGTCGCCACCGATGTGGATGTCGAAACCGGCGACTCGACTTCGCTGATGGCCGTCTTGCTCACCCTGTTGCTGGGCGGCGGCATCAGCCTGCTGCTGTTACGCAGACGCCTGTTCGCGGCATTCGGCGGGCGCCGGCGGCGCAAAGCCGGGCAAGCTCCGGGTCGCCACTTTTACGATGCCAGCAACGTCGGTCCGGCAGCGCGTACCTTCGAGGCCGAACCGCCCACTCCGGTGAAGATCGGCAACCCGATGGAAGCCACCTACATCGTCGAGATGGAAGCGGCCGAATCGACGGTGCGCGAGCCGGTGCTGGACCTTGCGGCGGCTGACATGACCCAGCCGGATATCACCGAGCAACATCCGCAGCTGGATGCCGAGCCGGATGAGGACGCCAGCACCGAACTCGCCAGGCTGTTCGAAGACGACTACGCGACGGCCGGCGCCGATGCCTCGGCGTACGCCGCCGACACGGTCGAGCAGCCACACAGACAGCCCGAGGGCGCAGATCCGCACGAATATTCGACCTCGGGTCTGACCAGCGTGTTCGACTCGACCCGCGAATTGCCGCAGCAGATGGGAGACGACGAAATCTTCGACCCGTCCGGCGGGCTACCGGCACAGAATCATGACGAGATCTTCGATCCGACGGCAGAATTGCCGCATGGCGCCGAACCGGTTCCGGGCCCGACCGCCAGGCTGCCACAGCATGCCGGTGGCAGCGTCGACCCGGCGGATGGGCCGGTTAACGAAATGGAATCGACACTGATGCAGGCGTTCACGGATGATCTGGCAAACATCGATGCGGACGAAATGTTTGCCACCGGGGTCCAGGTTCAGAGTTTCGATGCGCCGGCTGCCGACGCGACCGCCGAATCGGTCGCTCCGCCCGCGCCAGATGACGACCTGGACCAACTGCCGAATAATTTTGATGAAGACGGCGATCTGTCCGAAACGCTGCACGAAGCGCTGATGCTGCTGGAGCGGGATTTCGAGGACGAGTTCACCGCCAGCCAGATCATCGAGCAATCGCAGCTCAAGGCGTCGCTCAACGATACTCCCGAGCAGGAAGACGAAACGCTGAAAACCCGCAAGATGCGTTGACCCGTTGCCGGGGACCTGGGCGAGAGCGGTACCTGTCGGCCGGATCGCAGCGCGTTACCCGTCGCCCTCTTCCGCATCGCCTGCCAACCGGCTGACGCGATCGACCTTGCGCCAGCCCCGCGGCAGCACCATGCCGCGACGCCCGCGGTTGCCGTCGTAGTGTCCGAGGTCCGCCCACCTCAAGGTCATCGTGCGCTGCCCGCTCTCGATTTGAATACCCTCGTCGGCACCGATGACCGCCATGGCAATCATGCGTTCCTCACCGGCTTTGTACTTCGCCGACGGAATGCCGAATATTTTGTTGCCTTTGCCGCGCGATAATTCCGGCAGCTCCCCGGCCGGAAACACCAGTAAGCGACCGGCCGAACTGAAAGCGGCGACCCAGGCCTCGGTCGGAAACTGCGTGTGCGGAAACGGCACCGGCGTCACAACCGTACCCCCGTCGGGGACGCGCAGACAGGCCTTGCCGGCCCGGGCGCGCGAATACAGCTCCGACAACTGCACGAAGAATCCGTAGCCGGCATCCGATGCCACCAGCCAGCGCAAGCCGGGGTCGCCGATCATGACGCCGCGGAAGGTCGAACCGTCGGCCGGGTTCAGACGCCCCGACAACGGCTCGCCCTGCCCGCGTGCCGATGGCAGCGAGTGCGCCGGCACACTGTAGGCACGACCGGTCGAATCCAGAAACACAGCCTGCTGATTGCTCTTGCCAAGCGCGGCACACAAAAAACCGTCACCGGACTTGAAGCTCAAAGTCGCCGGATCGATCTCGTGACCTTTCGCGGCACGCGCCCAGCCGCGTTCCGAAAGCACCACGGTGACCGGGTCAGCGCTGATCAGGTCTTCTTCAGCCATCGGCTGGGCCGCTTCACGTTCGACGATCACCGTGCGACGCGCGTCACCATGCTCCGCGGCGGCCGCCAGCAGTTCCTCGCGTATCAGTTTCTTCAGACCAACATGACTCTTCAGCAGCTTCTCCAGTTGATCGCGCTCTACGCTCAATGCAGCCTGCTCGTCGCGGATTCTGATTTCCTCGAGCCTGGCCAGCTGGCGCAAACGAATATTCAGAATATCCTCGGCCTGGATGTCGCTGAGTTTGAAGCGCTTCATCATGACCTGCTTGGGCCGGTCCTCGGTGCGGATGATCTTGATGACGGTGTCGATGTTCAGAAAGGCGATCAGCCGGCCGTCGAGAATATGCAGGCGCTCCCGGACGCACTCGAGTCGATAGCTCAGGCGACGCTTCACGGTTACGGTGCGGAACTTCAGCCATTCGGTCAGAATTTCCTTCAGGTTCATGACCGCCGGACGACCGTCGAGACCGATGATGTTCAGGTTCACCCGCAGGCTGCGCTCCAGGTCCGTCGTCGCGAACAGGTGCGTCATCAACTGGTCTGCGTCGACGCGCGTCGAGCGTGGCACGATGACCAGACGAATCGGGTTCTCATGGTCGGACTCGTCACGCAAGTCGGCCACCATGGGCAGTTTCTTCGCCTGCATTTGCGCCGCAATCTGCTCCAGCACCTTGCTGCCAGATGTCTGGTACGGCAGGCTCGTGATGACGATGTCGCCGTCCTCGGTCTCGAACGTCGCGCGGCAACGCAAGGTGCCGTTGCCGGTCGAGTAGAGGGCGATCAACTCATCCCGCGGCGTGATGAGCTCACCGCCGGTCGGGTAATCCGGGCCTTTGATGTGCTTGAACAGCCCGCGCACCGTCGTCGTCGGTTCGTCGAGCAGCCGGATCAGCGCACTCGCGACTTCGCGAATATTGTGCGGCGGAATATCCGTCGACATACCGACCGCGATACCGGTCGTACCGTTCAGCAACAGGTTCGGCAGGCGGGCCGGCAACATCAGCGGCTCCTCGAGCGTGCCGTCGAAATTCGGCCCCCAGTCGACCGTACCCTGACCGAGCTCCGCCAACAGGACTTCGGCATAAGGCGTCAGGCGCGACTCCGTATAGCGCATGGCCGCGAACGATTTCGGGTCGTCGGGCGAACCCCAGTTGCCCTGCCCGTCCACGATCGGATAACGATACGAGAAATCCTGCGCCATGTGGACCATGGCCTCGTAACACGCGCTGTCGCCGTGCGGGTGGAACTTGCCGATGACGTCGCCGATGGTACGCGCCGATTTCTTCGGTTTCGCGCCGGCGTTCAGGCTCAACTCGCTCATCGCGTAAACGATCCGGCGTTGCACGGGCTTCAAGCCATCGCCGAGATGCGGCAATGCCCGGTCAAGAATGACGTACATCGAGTAATCGAGATAGGCCTTCTCGGTGAATACCTTTAATGCAACTCGCTCGATGCCCTCGAAATCAAGCTGAGTCTGTGCGGTCATAGTTGTATCCCGATCCGTTGATTCCGGGTTAATTCCAGGGTTAATTCCATCAGATTTCCGCGAGGTTGCCCTTGCTCTGTAGCCACGCCCTGCGGTCCTTTGCACGTTTCTTCGCGAGCAACATGTCCAGCAAATCGTCCGTCTTGTCGTTCGGCTCGACGGTCAGTTGTAACAGCCGCCGCGTCTCGGGCGCCATCGTCGTCTCACGCAACTGACCCGGGTTCATCTCGCCCAGGCCTTTGAAACGCGTCACGCTGACCTTGCCCTTGAGTTTCTCTGCGGCGATGCGATCGAGAATACCCTCGCGCTCACCTTCGTCGAGCGCGTAAAACACTTCCTTGCCGACATCGACGCGATACAACGGTGGCATGGCGACGTACACATGCCCGGCGCGCACCAGCGCCGGAAAGTGCTTGGCGAACAACGCACAAATCAGCGTCGCAATATGCAGGCCGTCGGAGTCGGCATCGGCCAGGATGCAGACCCGGTGATAACGCAGGTCGGTCAGCTCCTCGTCGCCGGGATCGATGCCGAGTGCCAGGCTGATGTTGTGCACTTCCTGCGACGCGAGTAACTCACTCCGGTCGACTTCCCAGGTATTCATGATCTTGCCCCGCAACGGCAGGATGGCCTGGATCTCCCGATCCCGCGCCTGTTTGGCCGAACCGCCGGCAGAATCGCCCTCGACCAGAAACAGCTCGCTGCGCTCGGGGTCCGAACAGGTGCAGTCGGCCAGTTTACCCGGCAGCGCGGGGCCCGCAGTCACTTTCTTGCGAACCACCGTCTTGCTGGCCTTGACGCGCGACTGCGCGGCGGCGATCGCAAGTTGCGCGATCTGATCACCGGTCTCCGGGTGCTGGTTCAGCCACAGGCCGAATGCATCCTTGACGAGGCCGGACACGAATGCCGCGCATTCGCGCGACGACAGCCGTTCCTTGGTTTGCCCGGAGAACTGCGGATCCTCCATCTTGACGGACAGCACGAAGCTGACGCCGTCCCAGACGTCTTCCGGCGCGATGCGCAGGCCGCGCGGCACGAGGTTGCGGAACTCGCAAAACTCGCGCACGGCCTCGGTCAGGCCGGCGCGGAAACCATTCACGTGGGTACCGCCCTGCACCGTCGGCACGAGGTTGACGTACGATTCGTTGACCGGCCTGGCGCCCTCGGCTACCCAGACGACCGCCCAGTCGACCTCTTCGCGCTGGCCGCGCATGCTGCCGCCGAACGGGGCATCCGGCAAGGTCGCAACGTCGCCGAGTTCCTCGGACAAGTATTGCTCGAGGCCGCCCTCATACAGCCATTCGAACTTCTGCTTCGGTTTCTCGACCTCGAAGCGGATCTTCAGGCCCGGGCACAGCACCGCTTTGGCGCGCAGCACGTGCTGTAGTTCCTTGAGCGCGAACTTGTCGGTATCGAAGTACTGCTTGTCCGGCCAGAAGCGGATCGTTGTGCCGGTATTGGCCTTGCCGACCTTACCGACGACCTCGAGCTTCCCGACCTTCTTGCCGCCCTTGAAACTCAGGTTGTATTCCTTGCCGTCGCGGCGAATCCAGACCTCGAGATGCTTCGACAGCGCGTTGACCACCGACACGCCGACGCCGTGCAAACCTCCCGCGTACCGATAATTCTTACCGGAAAATTTTCCGCCGGCGTGCAGGCGAGTCAGGATCAGCTCGACGCCCGGGATCTTCTCCTGCGGATGCTTGTCAACGGGCATGCCGCGCCCGTCGTCGCTGACCTCGACGGAACCGTCGCTGTGCAGTTTGACGTCGATGCGCTTGCAGTGGCCGGAGATCGCCTCATCGACGCTGTTATCGATGACCTCGTGGGCCAGGTGATTCGGCCTGCTGGTGTCCGTAAACATGCCGGGCCGGCGACGCACGGGATCCAGCCCGCTCAGTACCTCGATGTCCGAGGCATCGTAAGACTTGCTCATCCAGACTGCTCGCAATAGCGGGGCTGGTCGCCCGGGGGCTCACCCGATGGTTGGTTCAAACTGCTTGCTCGTGGCGTACAACCCGTAACACGCACAATACATGCATGGTATGTCAACGGGCGCGCTTAATCGAGATCTGCGATCAGCGACGCACACATGGGTAGGGAAACTTCGACGGCTACCGGGTAGTGTGAATGACTGACGCCGGCGCTCAGTGATCGCCCCGCCCTGAGCCCCGCGATCATCGCGCCGGTCAACTCGAAGCGCAGGAAATGGACGGCCGAGGTCTTCGATACCAACGAGGCGCTCGAGCGCGGCCTGACGTTCGCCCGGATCCGTGTACTCGATCATCATCGTCGCCTTCCAGTTCGTCCCGTTCGGAACCAGTGGATTAAAAGCACCGAGTTCCTCGCGGATGCCATCCTCCTCGAAGATGCGCTCGATGCGCAGCATCTCCTGGACCTGGTACTGGATGGTCAGGCGATCCTCAAACAGCAGCACAACATGATCACCGAGCAGCAGACGGCGATGTTGCTTGTGCGCCATGACGCGCGCGCGAAACTCCGGCCGGAGCGTGGCGTAGGCTTCGAGCGTATACAGATCTTCGATTTGCAATGGTTCCACGCTCTCAACAGCCTGCTAGATGCCGTAGGCCTTGCGCAGCAGGGACAACGGGTGGATCGCGCTGACCCCGTCCAGGCCGAGCGCAATCTGCTCGCCGGCCATCGGGCAATCGCTCATAAAATGATCGGCGTCGGCCTGCTCGACGCGGCGGACGACCGGTTGCGCGATCTTCACGGAGGCGGCGCGGAAGCGTTTCTTGATGCCATAGGTGCCGTCGTGACCGGAGCAACGCTCGATCGCCATGACCTCGGTATTGGGGATGAGTTCGATCACCTGCTTGGTCTTCATGCCGATGTTCTGTACCCGCAGGTGACACGGCACCTGGTAAGAGACCTTGCCGAGGGACGTCGCAAACTCGGTATTCAGCCGCTGTGCCTTGTGCCGGCGATGCAGGTAGTCGAAGGGGTCGAAGAACGCGGCCGCGACGGCCGACACGTCCTCGTCGTCCGGAAACAGCAACGGCAGCTCCTGCTTGAACATCAGCACACACGACGGCACCGGGGCGACGATATCCCAGCCGTCGCGAACCCAACGCAGCAGTTCCGGCAGGTTGCCATCCTTGGCGACCGCGACGGATTCGAGATCGCCGAGCTCCAGCTTCGGCATGCCGCCACAGCGCTCGGCACGGGTCACGGCGACCTGAATGCCGTTGTGCCGGTAGACGGCCGCGAGATCCTCGCAGACCTCCGGCACGTTGCGATCGCCGTAACAGGTCGTGAACAGCACGACCTTGCCCTGTGTGCCGCCGGCAGGCGTTGGTGTCACTGTCCGGGTCCGGCAGGTCGGACAGGCGATCGTGCGCCGTGCGGCTATGGTAAGTGGGGATCGGCGCAGTTCGATCGACACCGAGCGTCTTCTCGAGCAACGCCCGGCCGGGTGCGCTGCGATTGACGGCATTGACGACCTCCACTACCACCGGGATACCGGCCAGTTTGCCAACCCGGTCGGTATTCGACAGCACCCGGTCGGACCAGCTCGCACCGTCGTCGCGAAATCGTTTGGCTTTCGCCCGGAGCATCAGGTGGGGGAAATCGACGTTCCACGGGTGCGGCGGGACGTACGGACATTTCATGTAACACATATCACACAGGTAGCATTGATCGACGACGTCCCAGAAGACCGTCTTCGGTACCGTGTCCAACTCGCCCGACTCCGACTCGTCGATTGCATCGAACAGGGTCGGAAACGCATTGCAGAGGTTGAAACAGCGTCGGCACCCGTGACAAATATCGAACACGCGTTCGAGTTCCGTCTCCAGTGACGCCGGGTCGTAGAAGTCTTCCGACTGCCAGTCGATCGGGTGGCGGATCGGTGCGTCGAGGCTGCCCTCGCGAGGTTTGTCTTGTGCCATACGCATGCTACCTATCTGCGCGTCGTCGCAGCATGAGCCTGAATCCGGCCCAGCGACAGCAACACTGCCCGGATGACTCCGTCAGCTGGTGCCGGTTCCGTCGACGAGCGGGCGCGGTCGTGGCGGTCACACCCGGCAGAAGCGACGCGCATCAGTCATCCAGGGTGTTCAATGCCTTCTGGAAACGATTGGCATGCGAACGTTCAGCCTTGCCGAGCGTCTCGAACCAGTCGGCGATCTCGTCGAAGCCTTCTTCGCGTGCCGCCTTGGCCATGCCCGGATACATATCGGTGTATTCGTACGTCTCACCCGCGATAGCGGCCTTCAGATTGTCGCCCGTAGGACCGATCGGCAGCCCGGTCGCCGGATCGCCGACAACCTCGAGGTATTCGAGATGCCCGTGGGCATGCCCGGTCTCGCCTTCCGCCGTTGACCGGAATACAGCGGCAACATCGTTATAGCCTTCGACATCCGCCTTGGCTGCGAAATAGAGATACCTGCGATTCGCCTGCGACTCCCCCGCGAAAGCGTCTTTCAGGTTCTGTTCGGTTGTACTGCCTTTGAGGTCCGCTGTTGTTCTCCTTGGTCATTTTGAGCTCAGCGATGCTGTATTTAGACTGAGTCTAAAATATAGGTTCGCAACTCGCCACTGTCAACCGTGCGCCGGCCGGTGTCAATCAGGACCGATACCGATTGACCGACCCGCGGTGCATATGACAGGCTAACGTGCAACCCTGTTTCCACGAGACGGTCCCGTGACAACGACGCAGAAGAAAAATCTGAATCTGGAAAAAGCCATGGGCGACCTCGAGCAGATCGTCGAGCAGCTCGAAGGGGGTGATTTGTCCCTCGAGAAGTCGCTGGCGCAGTTCGAGAAAGGCGTCAAGCTGAGTCGTGAATGCCAGGCGGCCCTGACGAATGCGGAACAGAAAGTTCAGATTCTGATGGGTGACGAGCTGCGCGATGCAGCCGATACCGGCGACTGACTGCAAGGGAATCGCGGCTTCAGCCGCGATCCCGAAATCAGTCCGCGTCAGCCCCGCCCTGCAGACGGATGATCAGCGAACGCAGAAAGACTTTCGTGAAGCGCAGCTGGCACTCGGTCGAGACCTGTTCCAGTAGCGTCGAACTGACGCTGAGTACCGTCACGGCCTGCTCGGCCATGATGGTGGAAGCCTGCTTGGCGTTGGAAACGTACCCGGCCTCGCCGAAACAATCCCCGGTCTCGAAACTGCCGACGATCTGACCGCTCGCCTCGACATTGACCTTGCCCGAAACGATGACGTAGAAGCGATCGTCGATCTCGCCCTCACGCACCAGCGCCTGTCCGTGCTGGTACTCACGCCACTCACTCGCGCGCAGCAGGTCCCATATTTCCTTCTGCGAAAAATCGTGGAAGAAGCGGAGCCGGCGCAGGATGTCGAAATGCTCCTGATTATCGATGTTTCGGTACTGTTCGCGCAGGCCCTGGAACACACGCGTCAATTTCGCCGCAAACTTACCACCGTCGGCGTAGCGTTTCTGCGGATCTTTTTGCAAGGCGACGGTGACGATGTCTTCCAGTTCTTCGGGCACGTCCGCCCGCAGCGTGTGGATCGGCGCGGCCGTCGCGTAGATGATCTGGTTCAGCAACCGGGTCAGCGTGCTGGCGCGAAACGGCCGAAAGCCGGTCAGCAGCTCATACATGACTGCGCCGAGCGAATACAGGTCGGATGACGGAGAAATTTCCGCGGACTTGATCTGCTCCGGCGACATATAGCTCGGACTGCCCGCGATGCCCTCGATGCGGGAAATATCCGCATCTTTCAGAATCGCGATGCCGTAATCGATAATCCGCACATCGTTTTCCGTCGTCAGCATGATGTTGCTCGGCTTGACATCCCGATGGATCACGCCGCGCTTGTGCGCGTAGTGCAAGGCCTTGGCGCATTTGTAGATGATCTTGATGACATCGTCGATACGCAGCAGGTTATCCGGCCGGCAATACACCTCGAGGGTACGCGCACCCTGGATGTGTTCCATGACGATGTAATACTGGTCGTTTTCCTCGCCCGCATCGTAGATCGGCAGAATATTCGGGTGCTGCAACATGCCGACCATGTGCGCTTCGTTGAAAAACATTTTGCGCGCGATCTTCGCACGCTGCGGATCATCATCACTCTGGACGTCGTAAACCTTGATGGCGACATCACGACCGAAATACGGGTCATGTGACAGATAAACAGAGCCGGTGCTGCCGGTACCGACCTCATTGATGATGTCGTATTTACCGATCTTGTCGGGCAGATTCATCCGGGGGGCGGTTTTATTGCGTGCAGATTCGGCCATTGCGTCCAATGTCGGATAAGTTTTCTAGATGACGGTAAATAATCTCTGCAACATAAAGACCGCGGCGGAGGCGTAAACAGCCGCCAGAACGTCATCGAGCATAATCCCGAGGCCTCCGGACAGACTGTGATCCACGTCCCGAATCGGCCAGGGTTTCCAGATATCGGCGGCCCGGAATGCCAGGAACGCGACGACGATCCAGAATGGTTCGGGTCCGGCCACACACAGCGTCAGCAGCATGCCGACAACCTCGTCGAACACGATCCCGCCGTGGTCGTGAACCCCGATCCGCCGCGCACTGGCAGCGCAGATCGGAATACCCGCGAAGAACAGCACCACCGCGATGCCCAGCAGAACCAGAGCGTCAACGGGCACGAACCACCCGTATACGAGTACGGTCGCCAGCGAGCCCCAGGTGCCCGGCGCGACCGGCAGCAGGCCGGCGCCGAAACCGAAGGCCAGCCAGTGAACCGGGTGACGCAGGACGATCGCGGCCAGCTCAGCCGGTTGCATATCGTCTGCAGGCTCGGGCGTGTCGCGCTCGCTCAAGGGACATCCGCTCCGAAGTGCCGAAAGCCGGTAGCCGGCAACGGATACGTCTTCCCGGCCGCCGTCCAGGCAAGTCCGGATTCCGCATGCGTCTCGCCGAGCCGCGTCACGGCACAATCCCAGTCGCATGCGGTGAGCTCGAGCGCCTCGCTGCGATCGGCCGGCACCGTGAAACACAGCTCGTAGTCGTCGCCACCGGTCAACGCGAGTTCGACGGCCCGGCCAGGTTCTGCGGTCGCAGGCAGGGGCAGTGTTTCGATCGCGAGCGTCGCGCCCAACCCGCTTGCAGCGAGCAGCCGCGCAAGATCAACGTGCAAACCGTCGGACACATCGATCATGGCGCTGGCAATGCCGACCAGCGAACGGCCCGCGTCGATGCGCGGCGAAGGATACAAAAACCGGGCGACCGACCCGGCGCCCGCGTCGCCCGACCTGAGCGACGCGAGCCCCGCCGCGGCCGCGCCAAATGTGCCGGTCACGAAAATCCCGTCGCCCGCACCAGCACCGGCGCGGCGAATCGCACACCCGGGGTCGACACGACCGTGCACGGTCACGGTCATCGCAAGCGGCCCGCGCACGGTGTCGCCACCGATCAGGGCGATCTCGAACCGCTCTGCGAGTTCCATGAACCCTTCGGCAAACGACCCAACCCAGTCCGCCGCACCGTCCGGCAAGGTCAGCGACAACGTGCACCATAGGGGTTCGGCGCCCATCGCGGCCAGGTCGCTCAGATTCACGGCCAGGCAGCGATAACCCAGCGACCGCGGCACCGTGCCGGGCAGGAAGTGGGTACCTTCGACCAGTGTGTCGGTCGCAATCACGAGCTCGCTGCCGGCATCGACCCGCGTGATGGCGGCATCGTCACCGATGCCGAGACGCACATCCGCGCGCACCGGACCACGGTTCGCGAAGAATCGATCGATCAGCGCGAACTCATCCATCGGCGACGATCTCAGCGTAACTCGCCCGACGCCTTGTCCAGAATGGCATTGATATAACGATAGCTGTCCTGTGCACCGAATTCCTTCGCGATCTCGACCGCCTCGTTGATGACGACCTTGACCGGCACATCCGGATGCGCACCCAGTTCCGCCATGCCGATCCACAGAATCGCGCGTTCGACCGGGTCGATCTGCGCGACCGGTCGATCCGCCAACGCATCGATGTGCTGGTCCAGCACATCGGTGTCGTCGAGAATTTCATCGAGCAACAGATGAAAGTACGCGCTGTCCGCGGTGGAAAATTCGTCGCTGTCGTCGAACTGCCGACGCAACTCCACGCTGTCATGACCCGCGATCTGGTTTTGATACAGCGCCTGCAGCAGCAGGCGACGGGCTGCATGACGACCCCGTGGGCTCATGCCGTCAACTCAGGCGCTAAGCTGGCGCAGCAGGCTGACCATCTCGATCGTCGCGAGCGCCGCATCGGCCCCCTTGTTACCGGCCTTCGTGCCCGAACGCTCGACAGCCTGCTCGATCGTATCGGTCGTCAGCACCCCGAAACCGATTGGTATCTCATGCTCGAGGCTGACCTTGCTCAGCCCGCTTGCGCACTCGGCGCATACATAATCGAAGTGCGGCGTGGCCCCGCGGATGACCGCGCCCAGCGCAATGATGCCGTCATATTGCCGGCTCCTGGCTACGCGCTGGGCGGCCAGCGGCAGCTCGATTGCACCCGGCACGCGCACCAGGTCGACCTGTGTATCGCTGGCGCCGTGACGCATGAGCGTGTCGATCGCGCCCTGCACGAGTTGATCGACGATGCGCTCGTTAAAGCGTGCCGAGATGATGCAGAAACGCTCATCCCGAATGACTAACTGACCTTCGGTGGTGCTCATGGTTGATTGAATCCGCTTATTCCGATCCGTCCACGTATTCGACGACTTCGAGCCCGAAGCCGGAAATACCGTGCATTTGCTTGGGCGCACTCAACACCCGCATGCGACTGACCCCGAGATTGCGCAGGATCTGCGCACCGGTTCCATAGGTACGCAGCGTCGCCGTCGCCGGCGAACCCGGCAGCTCCTGCACGGTCGTATCGCCGAGTGACCGCACGACCGCGACCAGGTGCCGCGGCGTCTCGTCGTGCCTGAGGATCACGATGACACCGCGCCCCGCGTCGGCGATCCGGCGCATCGCTGAACGCAGCGGCCAGCCGAGGCGCGGACTCCGGATGCCGACGACATCGCCGAGTGTGTCTTGCAGATGCACGCGAACCAGCGGCGGCTCGTCACCGCTGAGCTCACCCTTGATCAGTGCGAGGTGTACGTTGCGATTGACGTGGTCTTCGAAACAGATGAGCAGGAACTGGCCAAACTCGGTCTGGATGGTCTGTTCGGAAATCCGCTCGACCGATTCTTCGTTCTCGAGTCGATAGCGAATCAAATCGGTAATACTGCCCATTTTCAGGCCGTGTTCGCGCGCGAAGACTTCAAGCTGCGGTCGCCGCGCCATCGTGCCGTCATCGTTCAGGATCTCGACGATCATGGCGGCGGGCTCCAGGCCTGCAAGCCGGGTGAGATCACAGCCCGCTTCCGTGTGCCCGGCACGCGACAGCACGCCGCCGGGCTGCGCCATCAGCGGGAACACATGCCCTGGCTGGCGCAAATCAGCCGGCTGCGCGTCGGGCGTAACTGCCACGCGCACGGTGCGCGCACGGTCGTGGGCCGAGATGCCGGTCGTGATGCCCTCAGCAGCCTCGATCGACACCGTAAAATTTGTCGACTGCGCCTCATCCGTCTCGGACACCATCAGCGGCAGTCGCAATTGGCGGCAACGCGAACGCGATAGCGTCAGGCAAATCAGGCCGCGGCCGTAGCGCGCCATGAAGTTAACATCCTCGGTGCGCACGCGCGCGGCGGCCATGATCAGGTCACCCTCGTTCTCGCGATCCTCGTCATCGACGATGATGACCATCTTGCCGTCGCGGAGATCCCCAATGATCTCCTCGATCTTGCTGAATGCAAACTCTTTGTCTGCCGTCTGTAACTTCATACGTGAAACTCTTGGTCAATCCTTCCGGAGCAGGCGCTCCAGGTAGCGGGCAATCAGGTCGACTTCGATATTGACCCGCGTGTGCGTACGGTATTCACGCATAATAGTCCGTTCGAGCGTGTGGGGCACGATATTGACGGAGAAATCTGTATCAGTCACCTCGTTAACGGTCAGACTCGTGCCGTCGATGGTGATCGAGCCCTTCATCGCAACGTACCGCGCCAGCGGCTCCGGCAAGGCAAAGCGCATGCGCGTCGAACGCGCATCAGGCTCCAGCGAAAGCAACTGCCCCACGCCGTCGATATGCCCGGACACGAGGTGGCCGCCGAGCAGGGTCGCGAGCGTCAGCGCCGGCTCGAGGTTGACGCGGCTCGACTCGTGCAGCCCGCCGAGCGTTGTCAGGCTCAGAGTTTCCTGTGAGACATCAGCCGCGAACTCGGCCTGCATGAACTCGACGACGGTCAGGCAGACGCCATTGACGGCGATGCTGTCGCCGAGCGCGATCCGCTCGAAGCCCGGTTCGCCCACCGCGATGCGCAGCCGGCTGTCGCCGCCGAGCGCTTCGATGGCCGTGACCTGACCGACCGCCTGCACGATGCCTGTAAACATACCGCTATCCGTTCATGCCCTGGTGTAAGTCACGCGCAGGTCGGTGCCGACCTTGCGGACATCCGCTAAGGTAAATTCCGGCCGCGCCGACAGGTTCGCAAGCCCGGGCATGTCAAACATACCTCTGGCCGTGTCACCGAGCACCGACCCGGCGATATAGACGATCAACTCGTCGATCAGGCCCGCACGCAGCAGCGCGCCGTTCAGGCCCGCGCCGGCTTCGACGAGTACCTCGTTAATCTCGCGCTCCGCCAGTCGAACCAGCAGCGCATCGAGATCGACGCGCCGAGCGTCCGTGGCACAAGCGGCGACCACCTGAATGTCGGCACCGGCGTCGGCCAGTTGCCGGTGCGCAGACACATCGCCCGAAATAGTCATGATCATCACCCCGCCCTCCAGACCGAGCGTGCGCGCATCGACTGGCGTACGCAGACTGGAATCAGCAATCACCCGCAACGGCTGATGCGCTTCCGCAAGCTCTGCGGCGCGCACGTTCAACGACGGATCATCGGCCAGTATGGTGCCGACACCGGTCAGGATCGCCGAGCTGCGCGCGCGCAGCCGCTGGACATCCGCCCGGGCGGCCGCGCCGGTGATCCACTGACTGTCCCCGTTGGCAAGCGCGGTGCGGCCATCGAGGCTCGCCGCGATCTTGCTGCGCAGATACGGACGCTGCCGGCGCATGCGCCGGAAGAAACCGACATTCAGCGCCTCGGCGTCGGCCTCGAGCACGCCGACCAACACCCCGACGCCAGCCGCCTCGAGCGCACGCTGACCCTGACCCGCAACTGCCGGGTTCGGATCGCGCGTCGCCATCACGACACGGGCGATGCCGGCATTCAGCAGCGCATCGGTGCATGGCGGCGTGCGGCCATGGTGACAACACGGTTCAAGCGTGACATAGGCGGTCGCGCCGGCGCCGGCATCGCCGGCGGCCTCGAGCGCGCCGACCTCGGCGTGCGGGCCGCCGCTGCGCGCATGCCAGCCTTCACCGACGATCACATCGCCGCGCACGAGCACGCAGCCGACGCGTGGATTCGGATCGGTGGTATACAGACCCCGGCGCGCGAGATGCAACGCGCGAGCCATGTAGTGCGCGTCGATTTCGGGTTCACTCATCTATTTTTTGTCTTCCGGCAACAGCGACATCTGATTGCGACGACGTTCCGTATCGGTCGTCTCACGCAGCCTCTGTATTTCTTCCTGAAATTCGGTCACGTCCTGAAAACTGCGATAGACCGATGCAAATCGCACGAACGCGACCTCGTCGAGCTCGCGCAGCTCCCCCATGACCAGCTCACCGACGAGCCGCGACGGGGTTTCCCGTTCACCCATCGTCTGCAGGTGATGAATGATGCGCGCGATCGACTCCTCGATCGCCTCGGCGCTGACCGGCCGCCGCTCCAGCGCACGCACCATGCCGGCGCGCAGCTTGGCCTCGTCGAACGGTTCACGTGAACGGTCGCGCTTGATCAGCCGCGGCATCACCAACTCGGCCGTCTCAAAGGTCGTGTAACGCTCGCCGCAATCCAGGCACTCGCGGCGACGGCGCACCTGGCGACCCTCGCCGGTCAGGCGCGAGTCGATGACCTTGGTCTCCGTATGGCTGCAGAACGGACAATGCATACGCCCGATTGTAAACGCTCGGCCGCGTTGGGTCACAAAAGCCGCTCCCACAAAAGCTTCCCATCAAAGGCATCAAGCCAACCCGACAAAAACTGCCTAGTGCTCGTACACCGGGAATTTGTGACACATCTCCAGCGCCTTCTCGCGCACAGCGTCGATTCGGGACTCGTCCTCGACGTCATCGAGGATATCCGCGATCCAGCCCGATAGCTGCGTGACCTCGGCCAGGCCAAAGCCGCGCGTCGTAATTGCCGGCGTGCCCATGCGTAGCCCACTGGTAACGAACGGCGAGCGCGGGTCATTCGGAACCGCATTTTTGTTGACGGTGATGTTGGCACGGCCGAGCGCCGCGTCCGCGTCCTTGCCGGTGATGTCCTTGTCGATCAGGTCGATCAGGAACATGTGGTTCTCGGTGCCGCCGGACACGATCTTGTAACCGCGCGCCTGCAAGTCAGCGGCCATCTGCTGTGCGTTCTGCCGGACCTGACGCTGATACACCGCGAACTCCGGCTGCATCGCTTCGAGCAAGGCGACGGCTTTGGCCGCGATGACGTGCATCAGCGGGCCACCCTGCGTGCCCGGGAACACGAGGGAGTTGAATTTCTTCGCCAGTGCGTCGTTCTCGCGCGCCAGGATCATGCCGCCACGCGGACCGCGCAGCGTCTTGTGCGTCGTTGTCGTCGTCACGTCGGCGATCGGTACCGGGTTCGGATATTCGCCCACGGCAACCAGGCCCGCAACGTGCGCCATATCGACAAAGAAAAACGCGCCGACCTCGTCCGCTATCGCGCGGAACCGCTGCCAGTCGACGACCTGCGAATAGGCTGAAAAACCGGCGATGATCATCTTCGGCCGATGCTCGCGAGCCAGTGCCGCAACGTTGTCGTAATCGATAAAGCCCGCATCGTTCAGGCCATACGGCACGATGTGGTACAGGAGCCCCGAGAAGTTGACCGGCGAACCGTGCGTCAGGTGCCCGCCCTCGGCGAGACTCATGCCGAGCACGGTGTCGCCCGGCTCCAGCAGCGCCATGTAGACCGCGGCATTCGCCTGCGAGCCGGAATGTGGTTGCACGTTGGCATAGTGGGCGCCAAACAATTCGCAGGCCCGATCGACGGCGAGACGCTCGGCGATATCGACATACTGGCAGCCGCCGTAGTAGCGCTTGCCGGCATAGCCTTCTGCATACTTGTTGGTCAGAACCGAGCCCTGCGCTTCGAGGATGCGTGGGCTGACATAGTTCTCCGATGCGATCAGCTCGATGTGATCTTCCTGGCGCTGCTCTTCCAGAGCAATTGCCTCGGCCACATCCGGGTCGAAGCCGGCGATTGTCCACTCACCTTGGTACATGCACGGTCTCCGCACGGGGAATTTTGGGGGCCGCTATTGTACCCGAGGACCCCGGCAATAGAAGGCCGAAATGCGGTGCCGGCTCAACTATTTTCGACCAGGGCGCGCACCACCGCCGTCCAGGCCAGCGCGAGGTTCTCCCGGTTGTAGCCGCCGCCGCCGAGCCCGATCAGCCGACCGTCGCAACAGCGGTCCGCGATGCCGCACAGGCGCCCGGCGGCGTACTCATGGGCGTCCGGGGTCAGCTGCAAATGCGTGATCGGGTCACCGCCGATGCTGTCGGCCCCGCACTGCAGGATGATGAATTCGGGTTCCCCGGCCTCGAGGTAAGTCTCGATCCGCTCCCAGGCTATGCGGAATTCGGCATCACCGGCACCGGGCGCCAGCGGGATGTTCAGCTTGGTGCCGGCCGCCGCGCCCGCCCCGCTCTCGTGTGCATGGCCGGTCCCCGGATACAGGCTGCGGCCGTCCTCATGGATATCGGCGAACAGCAGATCCGGATCATGCTCGAACCCGTAAAAGACTCCATCGCCGTGATGCGCGTCGATATCGACGTACGCAATTCGCCGCAGCCCGTGGCGCGACCGGAGTAACTCGATGACGATGCCGCAGTCGTTGTACACGCAAAACCCGGCTGCGTGCGCGCGCCCGGCATGATGGAGCCCCGCGATCGGCACGAACGCGCGGCGAACCTGCCCGGCCATGACGGCCTCCATGGCCTCGATCGAGGCACCGACAACGGCCGCAGCGGCCGCGTCCAGCCCGGCCCGTGCCGGCGTATCGCCCGCATCCAGGAAGCCGCTGCCGAGCTGGCAGCGTTCGGTCACGAATGCGAGGTAGTCCGGCGTATGAAACGCGCCGAGGTCCCCGGCCGATGCCGGGCCTGCCGAACGCAACTCGACCTGTGCGGCGATGCCGCTGCGCTCGAGTTCGGCGTGAAACACGTCGTGACGATCCGGGCCGAACGGATGCCCGTCGCCGAAGCCGTAGGCGGCCATGTTGTCGCCCTTGAGAACCAGGACTTTCCTGTCGGTGCCGGTCATCGCTTATCTGGCATCTTGGCTGCGCTCACCCATGCGGTAGGGGGAACTTATGCAGTTCCGCTGCAACCTGCAAGCCGGCAGACGCCAATCGGCTGATTAAGCTATGACCGGCACCGTTAAAACCGGATAATCCCGGTTCCTTCAGAAGCGGATTTAAATAGTGGCCCAGTACGTATTCACCATGAACCAGGTGTCGAAGATCGTCCCGCCGAAGCGGGCGATCCTGCGCGACATCTCCCTGAGCTTTTTCCCCGGCGCCAAGATCGGCGTACTCGGCCTGAACGGCGCCGGAAAATCGACCCTGCTGCGCATCATGGCTGGCATCGACACCGAATTCGACGGCGAGGCCCGCCCGCAGCCGGGTATAAAAATCGGCTACCTGCAGCAGGAACCGGAACTGGATCCAAACAAGAACGTACGCCAGCTCGTCGAGGAAGGGCTGGCCGACACGCTGAATCTGCTTGCCCGCTTCAACGCAATCAGCGAGCAATTCGCCGCGCCGATGGATGACGATGAGATGACGGCGCTCCTCGACGAACAAGGCAAACTGCAGGACAAGATCGATGCGGCCAACGGCTGGGAGGTCGAACGCAAGCTCGAGATGGCCGCAGACGCGCTGCGCCTGCCGGACTGGGACGCCGACATCACCCGGCTGTCCGGTGGCGAGTGCCGGCGCGTTGCGCTGTGCCGGCTGCTGTTGTCCGAGCCCGACATGCTGCTGCTCGACGAACCGACCAATCACCTCGACGCCGAGTCCGTTGCCTGGCTGGAACACTTCCTCGACCAGTACCCCGGCACCGTCATCGCGATCACCCACGATCGCTACTTCCTCGATAACGTCGCCGGCTGGATTCTCGAGCTGGACCGCGGCCATGGCATTCCGTGGAAAGGCAACTACTCGTCATGGCTCGAACAGAAAGATGCGCGTCTGAAGATCGAAGCAAAGCAGGAAGTCGCACGCCAGAAATCCATCAAGGCCGAGCTGGAATGGGTGCGCGCGAATCCGAAAGCCCGGCAGGCGAAGAGCAAGGCCAGGCTGAGCCGTTTTCACGAACTGACATCGAAGGAATTCCAGCAACGCCAGGAAACCAACGAGATATACATCCCGCCCGGCCCGCGGCTCGGCGACCTGGTGATCGAAATCGAAGGCCTGCGCAAGGGCTACGGCGACCGACTGCTGATGGATGACCTCAGTTTCAAAGTGCCACCCGGCGCGATCGTCGGCGTCATCGGGCCGAACGGCGCCGGCAAGACCACGCTGTTCAAGATGCTGTCAGGCCAGGAGGAGCCCGATGCCGGCGAGATCCGCATCGGCGAGACAGTCGAACTCGCCTACGTCGACCAGTCGCGCCAGACACTCGATGGCAATAAAACCGTCTGGGAGGAAATCTCCAACGGCGATGACCTGATCCGGATCGGCAGCTACGAGACGCCATCACGCGCCTATGTCGGTCGCTTCAACTTCCGCGGGCCACAGCAGCAGCAGAAGATTGGCCAGCTGTCAGGCGGCGAACGCAATCGCGTCCACCTGGCCAAGGTGCTGCGTGCCGGCGGCAACCTGCTGATGCTCGACGAACCGACCAACGATCTGGACGTCGAGACGCTGCGCGCGCTCGAAGAAGCGCTGCTGGACTTCCCGGGCTGCGCAATCGTGATCTCGCACGATCGCTGGTTTCTCGACCGCATCGCGACGCACATCCTCGCGTTCGAGGGCGACAGCAAGGTCGTGTGGTTCGAGGGCAACTACGAGGACTACGAGAAGGACCGGCACCGGCGACTCGGCAGCGCTGCCGACACGCCGCACCGCATCCGTTACCGGACGATCTGAATGATCGAGACGCGCGACGAAGCAGCAGACATGAACGTCGCCTGCTACATGCTGACGCTCGACAACGCGACGGATGCGTTGCTCGCCCGCCAGACAATAAAATCGTATCCTCGAGGCGAAGATGCGAGACAGGGAATCAGGAAGGGGAAAGCACCGCCCGATCCGATAAGAATATGGAGAAACCATACTCAGTTTGCGTCATCGAGAAAGGGCGGCTGTTGACACCATACGACAACCTGCCCCATGCAAGTCAAACCTCAGTATTATGGTAAATCAGATAGCGAAAAATCAATAAGTTACCTGACAAATATGAGAAAATGAATCGGCTATTAAGCGACAAGTTGCGCAACCCTCAACCCGCGCCGGATCGGCATGGACGCAGCTACGGTACGCAGCCCATCACACATAGATAAACCCATCACCATCGCCACGAATTCGCAACGCGCCCGGACCGCTGAAGTGCGCGCCCATCAGCCAGGTGTCCGAGTCGGCGATCCGCTCCAGCAGTTCACGGCGCGTCCGGGCGGCGCGCTCGCCGTCGTCATCGAACACCGCCATCCAGTCGGGCCGCTCCACCTGTACGGGATGATGCAGCACGTCGCCGCTCAGCACCGCACTTGAGCGCCCGTCCGTCACATCAATGACGACGTTGCCAGGCGTATGACCGGGCGCGGGATGCAGGCGCACGCCGGAGACGACCTCGTGATCAGCCGCAACACGGTCGACCAACCCGGCCTCCAGTACCGGCAACACGCTGTCCTCCCAGACCCGCGCATACATATTATCCGGTTCCGCCGCGTACAACTCCTCCCAGTAGCTCACTTCCTGCTCGGCGAACAGATAGCGCGCGTTACGGAACGTGGGCACCCAGCGCCCGTTTTCCAGCCGGGTGTTCCAACCGACATGATCACCGTGCAGGTGCGTGCAACAGACATAATCGATGTCGTCGGGTGTCAGCCCGACGTCACGCAAGCGATCGAGGTACGGAAACTCCTGTAGATGCCACTCGGGGATTACCGGACGATGTTTGTGATTGCCGACACAGCTGTCAACCAGCAGAATGCCCTGCGGCGTACGCACGATGAGGCTGTGGAACGACATGCGCAACAGACCCGCGGCCACATCGACGAAGCGCTGGTCGCGCGAGGCTCGCGTCAGTGCGAAGTCCGCCGCATTCGCGTTGGCGAACAGAAACGCCAGCCGCCGTTCGTCCCACTGGAACTCCTGTACACGATAAATCTCGAACGGTCCGGGCAATCGCACCAACTTCTCTCCCTAGCCGACCCACGCCCGGGCGTTATAGAACATCCGCATCCATGGCCCGTCCTCGCCCCAGTCATCCGGGCACCAGGAATGCTGCACGGAGCGGAATACGCGTTCCGGGTGCGGCATCATGATCGTCACGCGGCCGTCGGCGGAGCAAAAACCGGCAACGCCGTCAGGCGAACCGTTCGGGTTCGCCGGGTATCTCGACGCCACCTGCCCGTGATTGTCGACGTAACGGATCGTGACACGCGCGTCGTCACGCAACTGCGCGAGACTGTCCGCAGCGTCGAACTCCGCGCGGCCTTCGCCGTGTGACGTCGCGATCAGCAACCGCGACCCACTCATGCCGCGCAGGAACAACGACGGCGAATCGAGCACCTCGACAAGACTCAGGCGCGCCTCGAACTGCTCGGACAAGTTCTGCACGAAGCGTGGCCAATGCCCGGCGCCCGGCACGATTTCCCGCAGCGCCGACAGCATCTGGCAACCGTTGCAGACGCCGAGCGTGAAGCTGTCGCTGCGCTGGAAAAAAGCCTCGAACTGTTCGCGCGCGCGACTGTTGAACAGAATCGACTTCGCCCAGCCACCGCCGGCGCCGAGCACATCGCCGAACGAAAAACCGCCGCATGCGACCAGCCCGGCGAACTCGTCGAGGGTGCGCCGGCCCTCGAGGATATCGGACATGTGCACGTCGACCGGCTGGAAACCGGCGCGATGGAATGCCGCGGCCATCTCGACATGGCTGTTAACCCCCTGCTCACGCAGGATCGCGACGCCGGGGCGCGCGCCGCTTGCGATGAACGGCGCCGCGGGATTCTCGTCGACGGCGAACGTCACGACCGGTTGCAGCCCGGGGTCGCCCGGATCGAGGGTCGCAGCATAAGCCTCGCGCGCGGTGACCGGATTGTCGCGCAGTGACTGCATCCGGAAACTGGCCTGCGACCAGATGCCATGCAGTTCAGTCCGTGACGCATCCAGCAACGTGATGCCCGCCTGTTCGATGCGAATACGCTCGCCGTCCGCGACGCGACCGATGCATGCAAACAGGTCGCCGAGGCCGTGCGCCTCCATGACCGCCGCCACGGCAGCGTGGTCGACGTCGTGAATCTGGATCACGGCACCCGGTTCTTCGGCGAACAGCACACCGAGCGCCTCACGTGCCGGGTCGAGTTCCAGACGAACGCCGCGGCGGCCGGCGAACGCCATCTCGCACACGGTCGCAAACAGGCCGCCGTCGGAACGATCGTGATATGCGAGTAATCGGTTGTCGCCGTCGAGTTCGCGAATCGCTGCGAACAAACTGCGCAGTGCAAGCGAATCGTCGAGGTCAGGCGGCTCGCCGCCGGTGATCGTGAAACACTGCGCCAGGCTCGATGCCCCGAGCCGATCGCGCCCGGCGCCGAGGTCGACCAGGTACAGGCTGGTATCCGGTGCGTCGACGAGTTGCGGCGTCAAGGTGCGACGCACATCGGCGACGGGCGCAAACGCGGTAATGATCAGCGACACGGGTGCGGTCACTTCATGGTCGATACCGTCCACCTCCCAGCGGGTGCGCATCGACAGCGAATCCTTGCCGACCGGAATCGGGATGCGCAGCTCACGACACAGCTCGGCCACTGCGTGGACGGTATCGAACAGCGCCTCGTCTTCACCGTCGACGCCACTGGCTGCCATCCAGTTCGCCGACATGCACACCCGGTCGAGCGCGGGCACGTCGGCCGCGGCAAGATTGGTGATCGCCTCGGCCACAGCCAGCCGGCCCGATGCGGCCGGCCGGGTAACGGCAACCGGCGTACGCTCGCCCATGGCCATCGCCTCGCCCCGATAGCCTTCGTAATCCAGCGAGGTCACGGCGACATCGCTGACCGGCACCTGCCACGGACCGATATTCTGGTCACGGGTCACGAGGCCGCCAACCGTCCGGTCACCGATATGGATCAAAAAAGACTTGTCGGCCACAGTCGGAAATCTCAGCACCCGGCGAACCGCCTCGCCCAACTCGATGCCGGCGAAGCTCGCGGGCTGCGCATGATCGCGCCCGCGCGCAATTTGCATGACCGTCTGCGGTGCTTTGCCGAACAGGATCTCGAGCGGCATATCGACCGGGCAGTCGCCGCCGGCCGCGTCGATGACACGTAACTGGCCGGATTCGTCGAGCACACCGAGCACCGCGTAAGGACAGCGCTCACGTCGGCACACCGCATCGAACCAGGTCAACGCCTGCGGCAGAATCGCGAGCACGTAGCGTTCCTGGGCCTCGTTGCACCAGATTTCGAGCGGCGACATGCCAGGCTCCGCATTCGGTATTTTGCGCAGATCGATCTCGGCGCCGCGCTTGCTGTGATCGACAACCTCAGGCACCGCATTGGACAGGCCGCCGGCACCGACATCGTGGATGATCACCAGCGGATTCCCGGCACCCGTGATGCCGGACGCACAGCAGGTGTCGATGACCTGCTGTGCGCGTCGCTGAAGCTCGGGATTGCCGCGCTGCACGGAGGCGAAATCGAGCGCCTCGCTGCTCGTGCCGCTGCCCATCGACGATGCGGCGCCGCCACCGAGACCTATCAGCATGCCCGGCCCGCCGATCACGATCAGCAGCGCACCGGACGGCACCTCGCCTTTCAGGACGTCGTCGCCGCGAATCGCACCGATCCCGCCGGCGATCATGATCGGCTTGTGATAACCCCAGGCGCGATGACTGCCGGCCTGGTGCGCGGACTCGAACGTGCGGAAATAGCCGAGGATATTCGGCCGGCCGAATTCGTTGTTGAAAGCCGCGCCGCCAATCGGCCCCTCGAGCATGATCTGCAGCGCCGATGCGATGCGTTCGGGCCGACCGGGGCGGTCCGCACCCGGATCCTGCTCCCAGGGCTGCCGGTCATCCGGCAGGTTCAGATGCGACACGGAAAAACCGGTCAGGCCGGCCTTGGGCCGCGCGCCGCGCCCGGTGGCTCCCTCGTCGCGGATCTCGCCGCCACTGCCGGTCGCAGCACCCGGAAACGGCGCGATCGCGGTCGGATGATTATGCGTCTCGACCTTCATCAGCGTGTGCACCGGTTCGCGCCGGTGCCGGTATTCGCCGCTGGCGGGGTCGGCAACCAGTCGCTCGGCCTCACCCCCTGCCATGACGGCTGCATTGTCGACATACGCGCTCAGCACCCCGTCCGGATTGTTCGCGTGGGTCGATCGAATCATGCCGAACAGGGTCTCGTCACGCTCCCGCCCGTCGATGATCCAGCGCGCGTTGAAAATCTTGTGCCGGCAATGCTCGGAGTTCGCCTGCGCGAACATCATCAGTTCGGCATCCGTCGGATCGCGGCCAAGTTCGCCAAACCGGTCGACGAGATAATCAATCTCGTCGGCCGACAATGCCAGGCCAAGTTCGCGATTGGCACGCTCGAGAGCCGCGGGGCCCTCTGCCGTCAGGGGCACGTGGCCGAGCAGGCCCGGTGCGTGATGCGCGAACAAGGCGGCTGCGTCGACGCTGCCGGTTACGACCGACTCGGTCATGCGATCGTGCAGGCAGGCCGCCAGGGCCGTGCGGGCGGACGCCGCTAGCGCACCACCGATGTCGAGCCGGTACTCGATGCCGCGCTCGATGCGTGCGACGGCCGCAAGGCCACAGGTGCGCGCAATGTCAGTGGCCTTGCTCGACCACGGCGAAAGCGTACCGATGCGCGGGATGACCACGAGCCGCAACGCATCCACGGCGGCCACCGAATCGTCATCGAGTTGGCTGCCATAGGTCAGTAACTCACGCAGCAGTGCCTCGTCGCCTGCCGCCAGCGGCGCCGACAGGTCGACGAGGTGAACAAAACGGGCATGGATAGCCGCGATTCCTGGCACCACGCCCTGCAACGTCCTTAGAAGCTGATCACGGCGAAACGCGGATAGCGCCACAGAGCCTCGAATCTCGAGCATCAGGCCTGGTCGCACCTCATGGCTGATAACGCCTGGCCCGCCACCCTGACAAGGCCGGCAGGCTAATCATTCCCCTGACCACGCGGGGGGGTATACATCGGCATCGGGAATTGCGTGACATTGCCCTCGACCGAGCTGATCTTGCCAACCCCCTGTTTCTCGACCTGATCGATCCGCATGATCGCATGCATCGGGATATAGGTTCGTTGCACACCGGCAAATTCGGACTTGATGCGCTCCTCGGCCGGATCGACGACCACCGTGGTCCGCTCGCCGAAGACCAGATCTTGTACTTCGATGAAGCCAAACAGATCGCCGTTCGAAATACTGCGGGCATAGATCTCGTAGATCTTGCCCTGATTCAGGAACACAATCCGGTACAGTAAACGTGCCGTCATCGCAAAAACCGACTCCTGCAAATAAATTAAGTCAAATAGGGAGGCTTGGTGCCATTCGCGCGCGGATTATAGCGCAAGTCTGCGGCCTCCGAACCGTCCGCAGGCAACGTAAAATGTGAACTGCAGCCGGGTATCGCCGCCCTGAATCAGCCATGCTTTCGAGCGGGAGGAATGCCGCTGCAGCCCCCTGGGGTACTGCTGTGGGCTGATGAGTTGTCACCGGGAGCGCGCGATGCCGCTGCGTCTTTGCGTCACAAGTACCAATCGTAACCTGCTCGGTGCCGAGCAGGAGAAAGAATTCGCCGCCGGCGGCGGAACGATTGGGCGTAATGCCGACAACGATTGGGTCCTGCCCGATCCGAACCGGTATATCTCCGGTCGACACGCGTTGATCGATTTCCAGGGCGGCGCCTACTACCTCGTCGACACGAGTCGCAACGGCGTCTATATCAACGATGCAGACACCCCGGTCGGCCGTGGCCACCCGCAACGAATATTCGATGGCGACCTGTTGCGACTCGGCGACTACGACATAAAGGTCGTCATCACCGAGGACACGACCGACATCATCGACGACGGCATGCGCGACTCGGTAGTCCGCGCACAACTCGTCGAGGAAGATGAATCCATGGAATTCGCGCTCGTCGATGAGGGCCGCATGGTCGGGGAAGATGCCGCATTGGCGCGCCATCTCTTGAGCGAGAATTCGGAGCACTTGAGCCAACTCAGCGAACGCGTTCCGGTACACCGGTTGCTCGCTGACCACGACCCGGGCAGCGAGGCCGATGACCGGGCGGTCGAAATACTGCTGAAAGCGGCCGGCATCAAGCCTGCCGACATCGCCGGTTGCGCGCCGGCCGACATCCTGCAGACGGCAGGTCAACTGCTGCGCGGCCTGGTCGGCGGACTCATGGGATTGATGAACGAGCGGGTGCACCTGAAAGATACCTTCCGGTTGTCGCAGACGATGATCCAGAGCGCCGACAATAATCCGCTGAAGTTTTCACCGTCCGTCGTCGACGCGCTGCAATACCTGCTCGGCAACCGCAGCGCATCGTATCTGTCGTCGGCTGAAGCCGTCGAAGCGTCCTTTCGCGAGATCAGCAACCACGAGAAAGCCGTGCCCCGTGCGATGCGACAGGCGTTGATTGATTTTGTGGGGCGCCTCAATCCGGACGAACTGCGCCAGCGCTTCGACCAGGGCCTGAAGCGCAACCCGCTGCTCGCCGGCTCCAACCGTCTGAAGTACTGGGAACTCTACGAAGAGTCATACCACACGCTGACCTACGGCAAGGACGGCAAGCTGCCGGAAGCGTTCAGTGAGGAATTCGCGCGCGCCTACGAGCGCGAAGTCGAAATCCTGCAGTCGGCTCGCCGCAAACTCGTCTGACCCGCCCGCCGCGACACAGCAGCACCGGCCTCATCCGGCGCTACCGCCACATCCATTGCGCCCCCTCTACGTCCCCGTCGGCAAATTCATGGCCGGGTTTCGGTAAACCCCTATCGACACGGTGGTTTTAAATGACAATCATTCTCATTTACAATCAAGAATCACGCTTTCGACATGGCAGACACGATGACTCTCGATCAATTGGACACTGGACGGGCCGCCACGATTACGGCCATTGACGGCGACGGCCCGCTCGTTCAGCGCCTGATGGCGCTCGGGCTGCTCGAGGGTTCGCCGGTGTCCGTCACGCGCAGGGCGCTCGGCGGTGACCCGATCGAGGTCGAAATCATGGGCTATGCCTTGTCGCTGCGGAAAGCCGACGCCCGGCGCGTCAAAGTCGCGCTCGATCATGAGTAACCCGCAGCCCGTCACCGGACCGGCGGCGAATCGGGCCACGGTCATCGCCGTGATCGGCAACCCCAACACCGGCAAAAGCACCTTGTTCAACGCACTGACCGGCCTGCGACAGAAAACCGCGAACTACCCCGGGGTCACGGTCGAACGGCACACCGGGTCAATCAATCTGGACGGTCAGGCCGTGACCCTCGTCGACCTGCCGGGCGCCTATTCGCTCGCCGCGCAGTCGCCCGACGAAATGATCGCGATCGACGTACTGCTCGGTCACGTCGAATCCATCTCCAGGCCCAGGGCAATCCTGGCCGTCGCGGACGCGGCGAACCTCAGACGCAACCTTTTCCTGATCACGCAACTGGCCGAACTCGACCTGCCGATCGTACTCGCGGTCAATATGATCGACCTCGCGAAACAAAAAGGCATTCGCGTGGACTGCGAGCGCATCGGTCGACAACTCGGCATCACGGCGGT
>SMWD01000087.1 GCA_004357495.1 Gammaproteobacteria bacterium | reverse complement strand
ATTCGGGGTTGCGGCGCTGTATAAATCGATCATCGTGTTTTCGCTTTGCTGGAATGGGGGGGTGAAAAAAAATCGGGGTCGAACCCACTGGTGTGCCATAAACTTAGCTACCCGACGATGGAGCAACTGTTGTGGGAGCGGCTTTAGCCCCGATTCCCCGCGGGGGCACGCTTTTCGCGGCTAAAGCCGCTCCCACAAGAGCTGTGCAAATACGCTTGTTCGGGAGATGCTGATTTCATGTCCATCGGTGTTCGCTGACCCCGGTTTTTCCCGATTTTTCAGCTGTCGACGCCCTGCGCTTCGAGTTCTTTGGCCACGGCGTCCGGCGTCGTGGTCGAGCGGGCAAACAGGTGATAAAACACCGGTACGACGAACAGCGTGAATCCGGCCGCGACGGCTACGCCCCAGAACATCACGATGCCGAGTGTGCTGCGGCTTTCCGAGCCGGGCCCCGAAGCGAGCATTAACGGTATCGAGCCCATCAGCGTCGAGATCGTCGTCATGATGACGGGCCGGAAGCGAATCCGTGAACCCTCGATAATCGCCGATTCGAAGGCGAGCCCCTTGTCACGCAATTGGTTGATGAATTCGACAATGAGCACGCCATTCTTGGCCGCGATGCCGATCAGCATGATGACGCCGATCTGGCTGTAGATGTTCAGTGTCTTGCTGGTCAGGTACAGTCCGAGCAGGCCGCCGGCGAGTGCCAGCGGCACGGTCACCATGATGATCAGCGGATGCACGAAGCTCTCGAATTGCGCCGCCAGCACCAGAAATACGACCAGCAGGGCGATGCCGAATGTGAAGTAGGTTGCCCCGGAGGTCTCCTTGTACTCGAGTGATTCGCCCTTGAAGTCGATGCGGGCCGAGCTTGGCAGTTCCTCGCGGGCTGTCTGCTCGAGGAAGTCCAGTGCGTCGCCCAGCGCGTAGCCAGGTGCCAGGCTCGCTGTGATCGTGACGGCACGCAGGCGGTTGTAGCGATTCAGTGTGCCACTGCCGGCCGTGCTCTCGGTGGTCACGAGGTTTGACAGCGGGATCAGCTGTCGCGAGAACGAGCGGACATAGATGTTGGTCAGATCGCTGGGCGATTTACGCTGCTCGGCTTTACCTTGCAGGACCACATCGTATTCCTCGCCGTCGACGATGTAGGTCGTGACGACCTGTTCGCTCATCATCGCCCTTAATGTCTGGCCGATGGCCTGCACCGAGACGCCGAGCGCCGCGGCACGGTTCTGGTCGATGCGGACGACCAGTTGCGGCTGGCTTTCTTTCAGATCCGAATCGACGCGCGTCAGGCCGGGGTTCTGCCGGGCTTTATCCAGAATCACATCGCGCCATGCCATGAGTTCCGGGTAATTCGTGCCGCCGAGCACGAATTGCACCGGCTGGCCGCCGCCGTGGCGGGAGATGCCGGAGCGCATGAACGTGAAGACCTGCACCTCGGGGATCTCATTCCACGCAATCATCATGCGCCGCCTGGCCTCAGCCGTGGAGATGTTGCGCTCGTTCCACGGTGCCATGCTGGCGATGACGACGCCGCCGTTCGGTGCGGTCGAACCCCAGGTGGGCGCGCGCAGGAGCACGCGCTGAATATCGCCGGATTCGACCAGTGGCAGGATGGGTTTTTCGATCTTCAGGATTTGCTCGTTCATGTGTGCGACGCTCGTGCCTTCGGCCGCGCGGATGATAGCGAAGAAGATGCCCTGGTCTTCCTGCGGCGCGTATTCCTCGGGGATCAGTTGATTGAGCCAGTACACGCCGGCGGCGAGACCGATCACGACGAGTATGACCGCGGCCGGCACCCGCAGGCAGGCTTCCAGCGCATGCTGGTATGCATCAGCCAGGCGCGTGAACAGCCGATCCATCAGGCGCGAGCCGGCGTTCTCCTGCCGCATGGGCCGCAGCAGCTTTGAGCACATCATCGGCGCCAGCGACAGCGCCAGTACGCTGGAGAAAATCACGGCCGCGCAGACGGTCACGGCCAGCTCCGCGAAAATCCGCCCGATGTTGTCTTTCAGGAATGCGATGGGGGCGAATACGGCGACCAATACGACGGTCGTCGCAATCACGGCGAACGCGACCTGGCGCGTGCCCCGGTACGCGGCGACCAGTGGCGACTCGCCGCGCTCGATGCGCCGGTGAACGTTCTCGAGCACGACGATCGAGTCGTCGACGACCAAGCCGATCGACAAGACCATCGCCAGCAAGGTCACGAGATTCAACGTGTAGCCGAACAGGGACAGGATGGTGAACGAGGCAATCAGGCAGACCGGGATAGTCGTCACCGGAATCAGCATGGCGCGGAAGCTGCCGAGAAAGGCAAAAATCACGAGGCCGACGAGCAGGGTCGTGATGCCGATCGTGAGGTAGACTGAGCGGACGGCCGCGCGAATGAACATCGAGTCGTCGCCGCTCTTGCTGAGCTGCATGCCGTCAGGCAGCTGTTCGGCGATGCGCTCGAGTTCCGCGTTGATGCCCGTGATCACCTCGACGGTGTTGGCCGTTGACTGTTTGACAATACCGAAGCCAACCGAGTTGCTGCCATTCGTGCGGAAGATCGTACGCGTATTGCGTGGCCCGACCTCGACGTCTGCGACCTCACCCAGGCGGATGAGATGTCCGTCATTCTGGCCACCCGAGATGACGAGTCTGCGGAATTGTTCGGCCGTCGTGTAATTGCGTTCGACCCGCACCTGGAACTCGCGGTCGACCGAGTCGATGCGACCCGCGGGCAGGTTGATGTTCTCGCGGCGCAGGGCGGTCTCGATGTCTATGACGGTCAGGTCGCGCGCGGCCAGCGCCGTGCGATCGAGCCAGATGCGCATCGACGGGCGGCCCATACCATTCATCGTCACCTGCGAGACGCCGGGTACGATGGCGATACGATCGCGGATGTAGCGCTCGGCGTAATCCGTCAGATCCATCGGGTTCATACTCGAGTCTTCGAGGTTCAGATACATGATGGGCTGGGCATCGGCATCCTGTTTCGCGATGATCGGTGCTTCGACATCATCGGGCAGGCGCGCAGCCAGACGGCCGACGCGGTCGCGGACATCGTTCGCCGCTTCGTCGATGTTGCGGTCCATGTTGAACTCGATCGAGATCGATGCGAGGCCGTCGTCGCTACGCGATGTGATCGTCTTCGCGCCTTCGATGCCGCTGACTTCGCGTTCGAGCAATTGAGTGATACGACTCTCGACGACCTGTGCCGATGCACCGGGATAGCGTACGCTGACCGAGATAATCGGTGCCGATATGTCCGGATACTCGCGCACTTCAAGGTCGTTGAATGCGAGCAGACCCAACGCGCAGAGCAGCAGTGCAATGACTGCTGCAAATACGGGGCGCTTCACCGACAGGTCAGATAGCCACATCGTACTTACTCCTCGCCGTTCGCCGCATTGGGTCGCGACCCGGGTCGGCCACCGCCCGGGCGGCCTGGCGCGCTACCACTACCCGGCCCGCCGTCGCCGGCCAGCCGGACGTCGATACCGGGGCGCATCTTGATAACCCCCTCGGTGACGATCAGTTCGCCTTCCGCGAGGCCGGCAGTGACCTCGACGCGGCCGCTCTGGCGCTCGCCGAGCTGGATCGGGCGCGGCACGGCGCGCCGCCCGTCCGTAATAATATAGACGATCGCCGTGTCGCCATTTTGCACGACCGCGCGTTCCGGCACGCTCAGCGCATTCCGTTCCGCGGTGACAATTTTTATGGTCAGCAGCATGCCTGGTCGCAGGCGTCGATCCGGGTTGTCGATGATCGCGCGCACCATGGCGGCGCGCGTGACCGGGTCGACCCGCGAGCCGATGGTGCGGATCGTACCCTCGAATGCCGTGTTGCCGGTGCCCGCACTGGTGGCGATGACCTTGTGGCCAGGCTGAATCTGGCTGAGCAAGGTCTCGGGTATCGTAAAGTCGAGCTTGATGCTCGATACGTCATCGAGTGTCGTGATGGCTTCGCCGGGCATCAGCAGTGCGCCCGGGCTGATATCGCGAAAGCCGAGCAGGCCGCTGAATGGCGCGCGAATCAGGCGATCCTGCAAGCGTGCGACGACGGTGTTCAGGCGTGCCTCCGCGGCGGCCGCCAGCGAGCGCGCTTGGTCGACGTCCGAGGTGGCCGCGATGCCTTGCTTGTCGAGATCCTCGAGCCGACGCAACTGGCGCCGGGCTTCCTCGAGATTCGCGCGCGCTTCGGCGAGCTGCGCTTCTTCTTCCCGGTTGGTGAGTTCGACGAGCACGGTGCCGGCCTCGACGAACTCACCGTCGTCGAAATTCACCCGGCGAATCGTGTCGGTCACGCTCGCCGTCAGCGTTACCGACTTGTTTGCTTTGGTGGTGCCGAGTGCCTCGATGCTCGTAATCCACGCTTTGCGCTCGACCGGTTCTGCAACGACCAGCACGGGCCCGAAACTGCGGGTTCGGCCGCCGCCGGAGGGTTTACTCCCTTGGCTGAAGTACCAGAAGCCACCGGCGGCGATGGCGGCGAGGACGATAACGATACTGACTGATTTCACTCGGTGACCTTGATGCAGGGGCGGTAAACAACCGCCGCGACCTGGCGGCGCGCGGCGGGGGAGCCGGTGCTTCGGGAGCTATGCGATCCATCGCATGATTGGAACATTCAGATGCGGGGCACGCATCAATACTGGGTTTGCTATCTGCGGTGCAGATTCTGGCAGGGTGTTGGCCGCGGATCGGTCAGCTCCGGGTGGTGTGAATGCCGCCACCCGCGGCGTAGCGGTGCCGAATGTCGCCGGTGGGCGTGCGTTGATGGGGCGGGTCATCTTGTTGCAATGCAGCTATAGGCTGCGAAGTTTTTGCGCTGGCAGGCTGGCATGCCGGCGAATTTATTTTGTCGTGAAACTTGTGTAGCATCGGCCCGGTTACCCGGTGTTGAATGAGAAGCATTCCGCTCTGTCTATATTCTGCGTGAGATTTGGCGCCAAGGCATTTTGGGGGGATTGAATGGCTAAAGTCGTGTTGGGTCTGTTGGCGGCCTTCATGGTCACCATAGCCGCGGCCGGCTTGGCTTTTGATGCAACCATGACGACCGGCAGCGGGCCGGTCAATCAGCCTTGGGCGCAACATCAAATGGAGTTCGTCGCGTGGAACGGTGAAAGGTGGAGCGCCTGGATCCGTGATGGTGCATTTGAACAGCTGCCGCATAACAAAAAGAAATGGAGCCGTCATGCCAATCGCAGTCTTGCGTTTACGGGCTGGGACGGTGAGGCATGGCAAGCCAAGGTCGACGGCGAGGAATTCTTGCTGGCACACCGGGGCGACTGGAAAGGTCGCATCGAACGCGCAACCGCCATCCGTTATCGGGACTGGGCGGGCAATAACCACTTGCGCACGGTGGTTCAACTGAGGCGATAACTGTCCAAGGATAGTGCCAGGGATGGCGGGCGGTCACGCTTTATTCATCCATATGCAATAGGCGCTGGCCTATTAAATTGAGGGGAGCTTTGTGGCGAATACCCTCCCAACAAACTGGCGGGAAGCCCTGGCTTCCGGAGCCGGGGGGCCGAAAACCGGCCTGACGAGTCTCGCATTGTGGGCTTTTGCTCACGATGCCGGAGCGGTTGTGCTGGATCTTCGCGCAGGGGTCACCGACATGAGTCGGACCATCCAGGGGCTCCATCAACTCAGTCTCACGATCTGCGTCGTCGTCGGGATCATCGTGTTCGGCGTCATGTTCTACTCGATGTTCGCGCATCGCCGCTCCCGCCACCCGACGCCGGCCACGTTCGACGAGAGCCTGAAAGTCGAGGTCCTCTGGACGGTCATCCCCTCGCTGGTTCTCATTGCGATGGCGGTGCCGGCGACCACGGTACTGCGCGAGATCGAGGACAACAGCGCCGCGGATATGACGGTGCTGATCACCGGGTCGCAGTGGAAGTGGCACTACGAGTACCTCGAGACCGGCATCGGGTATTACAGCAACCTGTCGACGCCGCAGGATCAGATCAACAATGAGGCGCCGAAGGGCGAACACTACCTGCGCGAGGTCGACCGGCCACTGGTGATCCCGGCCAACAAGAAGGTGCGTTTCCTGATGGCCTCGAACGACGTCATCCATTCGTGGTGGGTGCCGGATTTCGCGGTCAAGCAGGATGCGGTTCCCGGTTTCATCAACGAGGCGTGGGTGCGGGTACCCGAGCCGGGGCTTTACCGCGGCCAGTGCGCCGAGCTGTGCGGCAAGGATCACGCCTTCATGCCGATCGTCGTCGAGGTGCGGCCCGAGGCCGAATTCGACGCGTGGATCGAGGCACAGAGAATTCAGATCGCCCTCGCCGGCGAGACGGCGGTGCGCGATCGACAGAGGACGTGGAGCATGGGTGAACTCGTGACGCGCGGCGAGAGTGTTTACATCGATAATTGTGCGACCTGTCATCAGCCGAACGGGCAGGGGCAGGGGGGCAAATACCCGGCGCTGTCCGGCAGCGATATCACGACCGGGAGCATCGAAAGTCATATCGATCGCGTGCTGCACGGCAAGGCCGACACCGAGATGCAGGCCTGGGCTCCGCAGCTCTCTGATCTCGATATCGCGGCCGTCATCACCTACGAACGCAATTCCTGGGGCAACGACATGGGCCAGGTCATCCAGCCGATGAGCGTCTATGAGTCACGTTAGAGACGAATCGATGAGCGCACATGCAGACAACATACCGGGTTCACGCCATCCGCTGGTGAGCTACATCGCCCGCTGGCTGCTGACGACGAACCACAAGGAGATCGGCACGCTCTACCTGTGCCTCAGCTTTACGCTGTTCTTCATTGCGGGCGCGTTCGCGATGAT
>SMWD01000086.1 GCA_004357495.1 Gammaproteobacteria bacterium | reverse complement strand
CGCGGCACGATAACCTGCTGCACGCCCTCTTCGTCTTCCTCGCCTTCCTCAACCTGGATTTCACACAGCGCCAGCCGATGGCCATCGGTCGCCACAGCCCGCACCATACCGCCGCCTGTTTCCAGCAACAGACCGTTCAGGTAATAGCGCACATCTTGCTGCGCCATTGAAAACTGGGTTTTCTCGAGCAGCCGCCGAACGTCTGCTTGAGCCAGCCGAATTTCGCGGTTCGCATCAATGCTCTCGATCACCGGGAAGTCCGCCGCCGGCAACGTCGACAACACAAACCGGCTGCGACCAGATTTCACTACCAAACGGTCACCATCCAGGCGCAGATTCATCGTCGCTTCTTCCGGCAGCGCACGGCAGATATCCAGCAACTTGCGCGCCGGTACCGTAATTTCACCATCTGTTTGATTGTCGTCGATGACCGCCTCGGCTACCAACTCGACTTCAAGATCCGTGGCGGTTACCCGCAACAGCTTGTTCTTCGCGATTAACAATACGTTTGCCAGCACCGGCATTGTCTGACGACGTTCTACAACGCCAATGACCGCCTGCAAAGGCCGTAACAAAGTTTCTCTCAACATCGTCAGATTCATTCTGAACCTCTAATTCTTTAATCTTTTAAGATATATATTATTATAGTTATTAGCCACGGGGTTGGCTGTGAGTAATAAATATAATATTTTAATAATCAAATAGTTAATCCGATTTTTCCCATGTATATTCGATAGGATCACGTTCACTTTCAGCTGTGACTAACCTGTGCGTGAAATTCGCTGCTAATTTATCCACAGGATATCCGGGTTCCTGTACCCATAACATCAACACCTTATTACCTGCGGTCGGTCAACCGGTTAGCGTTCGTAATAAATTCAGGTAGTCCTCTCGAATCCGGCTTTCCGACTCCCGCAGTGCCTTGATTCTGCGACAGGCGTGCAGCACTGTAGTGTGGTCCCGACCACCAAATGCGTCGCCGATTTCCGGCAGGCTGTGCGTCGTCAATTCTTTCGCCAAGCTCATTGCGATCTGGCGCGGACGGGTGATTGATCGCCGGCGGCTTTTCGATAACAGATCGGCCATCCGGATTTTGAAATACTCCACTACGGTTTTCTGAATATTATCGATTGTGACGAGTCTTTCCTGCAAGGCCAACAGATCTTTCAGTGCTTCTTTGGCGAAATCCAGCGTGATTGGCTGACCGGTGAACGAGGAGGTCGCAATCACGCGCCGTAGCGCACCCTCCAACTCGCGCACGTTCGATCGAATCCGCTGGGCGATAAAAAAGGCAACTTCCTCCGGCAACTCGATATGCGCGGCGGTGGCCTTGCTCATCAGGATCGCGACACTGGTTTCAAGCTCCGGTGGTTCAATCGCGACGGTCAGGCCCCAGCCAAAACGCGACTTCAGCCGTTCCTCGAGGCCATCTACTTCTTTCGGATAGCGATCGCAGGTCAGCACGACCTGGCGCTGGCCTTCGAGTAACGCATTGAAAGTATGGAAAAATTCTTCCTGAGAGCGCTCCTTGCCGGCGAAGAACTGGATATCGTCGATCAGCAGCGCGTCAAGCGATCGGTAGGCGCGCTTGAACTCGTTGATCGTATTGTGTTGCAACGCCCTGACCATGTCGCCGACGAATTTTTCCGAGTGGACGTAAGCGACTTGTGCATTCGGCTGCTGCTCCCGCATCAGGTTGCCGATGCTTTGCATCAAGTGGGTCTTGCCGAGACCAACACCGCCGTAGATGAACATCGGGTTATATGCGCTGCCCGGATTCTGGCCGACCTGCATCGCCGCGGCCCGGGCCAGCTGGTTACTCTTGCCCTCGACGAACTGGTTGAACGTGTAGTTCGGATCGAGCTTGCCGCCGATGAACGCCAGTGATGGCACGCTGGCCTCCCGGAGACGGCCGAGTTGCGCGGCTGGTCTCGTCGGCTCGGCCGTGGCGGTTGCCCGGCTACCGACTTCAACGGTGATGGCCAGGTCATCACCGTTGGTGCGCACCCAGTCGCTGATTTTCGCGATACAGTTGGCGTTAACCCAGTCCACGACGAAATGGTTGGGGGCGAGCAATTTGAGCGAAAGTTCGTTCTCAACCGCCTGCAATGGACGAATCCAGGTATTAAATTGTTGCTCAGACAAATCGGAGCGAAGCTGGCGAACGCAGCGGTTCCAGACGGAGGCCTGCACGTTACGGTTCCCGAGGTGGTGATTATTGTTGTGCCGAGGTTGAGGGGACAGTTTATACTCGTTCGAATGAGTTATCCACAGGGCTAGCTGCTATTGACAAGGGAATCGTCGGCGCGTAAGGTTCGCGCTCCGTTTTTGCGGCTCATCTCTTTGTTTTCAGATAGATTTTTTAATCAACCATGAAACGCACATACCAACCCAGTCGCATCAAACGCAAACGAACTCATGGTTTTCGGGCGCGCATGTCTACCCGTGCCGGACGCCTCGTCCTGAAGCGCCGTCGCGCCAAGGGGCGCGCGCTATTGTCCCGCTGAGTCTGCATCGACAGCGCTATAATCCAGTCGATCGGTCAGGCGTCGTCGCGCAATTCGTGCACTTTGATCAGGCCATTCCGGACGTTTCAGGATCAGATATCGACGCCGGCATCGGAACCAATGCGAAGTTTACGCGCGTCAGTCGCCTGACGACGGCGAGCGCTTTCGATTGCGTGTTTCGCAAATGTCGGCGGTCGACCGATGGATTTTTTACCGTGCTCTACCGGACGAATGATTTGGGATATCCTCGCCTCGGGCTGGCGATCGCCAAGAAACGGGTGCGCCGCGCAGTCGGGCGAAATCGGCTCAAGCGCCTGATTCGGGAAAGCTTCCGGGCTATCCAGCCGCGGCTGAACGGGCTGGATATAGTGGTACTGGCGCGCGACAAAGCCGGCATGGCGCCGAACGCCGAAGTGTCTGCCAGTCTGGTGCGTCATTGGCGACGGCTTGCCAGCAATTTTTAATACGGGCGACCGGCATTGATCAGTATGGATAACGTTCGAGTATTTCTCTGGGGAGGACTTGCGCTGCTGCTGTGGATGAATTTCCAGACCTGGCAGCAAAACTACCCGCCACTCGCGCCTTCGGCACCCGCGGCGCAGGCCGGCATCGACCGGGTTCCCGAACTGCCGACTGCCGCACCCACGCGACCGGCTGCCGGAGTGTTGCCGGGAGCTGCCGAGTTGCCGGTGCTGCCCGACGCGCCGACCGATCGAGGCTCGGCCAGCGCGCCTTCGTCAGCGGCCGTCGGCCGCGACATGATTACCGTGACCACCGATGTTTTACAGCTCCGGATCGATCTGCTCGGCGGCGATATCCATATTGCGAAGCTGCTCGAGTACCCGGTACACAAAGACCAGCCCGATGTGCCGGTGCAGTTATTATCGACCGATGCCGCCGATTATTTCGTCTTCCGTACCGGCTTGCGTACGACCGAAGGGCGTCCGGAGGCGAATCATCAAAGCCGGTTCACGTCGGAACGCGCGTCGTACGTGCTCGGCGACGGCGATGACGCACTCATGGTGCGGCTCAAGTGGCAGGGTGAGGGCGACATCCACGCCGAGAAGATCTATCGTTTCACCCGCGGCAGCTATGCCATCGGTTTCGAGCAGCGGGTAAGCAATGACAGCGCGCAGCCGTATCCTGCCGTATCGTATCTGCAGATACAGCGCTTGTTCAGTCCGCCCGAGCGGTCGATGTTCGATGTCGATTCGTATTCATTCGTCGGCCCGGTTATTTCCGATGGTGAAAAGTACGAGAAGCTCGATGCAGACGATCTCGCCGAAGAGCCGGTCACGCAGCAGATCATCGGTGGCTGGATCGCGTCGATTCAGCATCACTTTCTGGTCGCGGCAGTTCCGCAGGCCGAGGAAGTTGCTACCTACCACGCCAGCTTCGACGGCAAGTTTACGCTGGTCAGCATCATCGACGGCGAGTTCACGAATATTGCACCCGGCGACACCGGTGCTTTCGCAGCCACGTTGTTCGTCGGCCCGAAGCTGCAGTCGCAACTCCACGAAATTGCCGACAATCTGCCGCTGACGGTTGATTATGGCAGGTTAGGCATACTGGCGCGGCCGTTGTTCTGGTTGTTGCAGAAGGTCTATGACGTTGTTGGAAACTGGGGCTGGACGATTATTTTCGTGACCTTCCTGATCAAGCTGGTGTTTTACAAGCTGACCCAGAAGAGCGGGCGTTCAATGGCGAAGATGCGCAAGCTCGCGCCGCGTCTGAAATCGGTGCAGGAACGCTACAAGGACGACCGCGAACAGCTCAGTCGGGCGATGATGGACCTGTACAAGCGCGAGAAGGTCAACCCGGCTGCCGGTTGCTGGCCGATGCTGATTCAGATTCCGTTTTTTATTGCGTTCTACTGGGTGTTGCTCGAGAGTGTCGAAATGCGCCAGGCGCCGTTCATGCTCTGGATTACGGATCTGTCATCGCGTGACCCGGTTTTTGTGCTGCCGCTGTTGATGGGCGGCGCGATGTATTTCCAGCAGAAGCTGAACCCGCCGCCGCCGGACCCGATGCAGGCCAAGGTCATGCAGTTCCTGCCGATCATGTTCACGGGCATGTTCGCGTTTTTCCCGGCCGGCCTCGTGCTGTACTGGTTGACGAACTCCGTGTTGTCCATGGCGCAGCAATGGCGAATCAACAAAGTCATCGGGGCGGACTGAGCACCGCTGCCGGCAGCGTCAGGCGCAACCCGTCGGCGCCCGTTGCCCGGGCCTCGCGTGCATTATTCGCGCTGATGATGCAAAAGCTATGAGCGTTGCGAGCTCGCAAGACAGCCGGACCATCGTCGCGCGAGCGACGCCGCCGGGGCGCGGCGGCATTGCCATCGTGCGTGTCTCCGGCAGCTTAAGTCGGGCCATCGCGACCGGGCTGACCGGCGTCGAACTCGAACCGCGCTACGCCACGCTCACGCATTTCCGTGATGAGGACGGCGAAGCCATCGACAGCGGCATCGCGCTGTTCTTTCCGGCACCGCATTCTTTTACCGGCGAAGACGTTCTGGAACTGCAGGGGCACGGCGGTCCGGTCGTCTGTGAACTGTTGATCGAGCGCGTGCTGGCGCTCGGCGCGCACCTGGCCGAACCCGGTGAATTCTCGCGGCGCGCATTCCTCAACGATAAAATCGATTTGAGCCAGGCGGAGGCGATCGCGGACCTGATCGACAGCGGCTCTCGCGCTGCCGCCCGGGCGGCTCAGCGTTCTCTCGACGGGCGTTTCTCGGCAGTCGTCATGGCGCTGAACCGGAAGGTCACCGAGTTGCGGGTGTTTGTCGAAGCTGCGATCGACTTTCCCGACGAGGGCATCGATTTTCTGCAAGCTCCCGAATTGCGCGGCCGGCTGGCCGATGTCGAGGCTGAGTTCACGCAACTCGAACGGACCGTGCGCCAGGGCCGGCTGTTGCGTGACGGGATACACGTCGTGCTGGCCGGTCGGCCGAATGTCGGCAAATCGAGCCTGCTCAATGCGCTGGTCGGCTACGATGCGGCGATCGTCACGGCTATTCCGGGCACCACGCGCGACCTCGTGCGCGAGCATATCGACATCGACGGCTTGCCGGTGCACATCGTGGATACCGCCGGTCTGCGCGACAGCGACGCGCTGGTCGAACAGGAGGGGATTCGCCGTGCGTACCAGCAATTGGCCGCGGCCGACCACGCGCTGATCATTGTGGACGCGACAGAAATGCACCCGCCGCACGCGCCCGAGTCGATCATCGCTGCGTTACCGGACGGGCTGGCGTTTACCATCGTGCGCAACAAGATCGATTTGACGACTGAGCCGGCCGGCAGCAACGCGGCCGACCCGCGGGTCATCGCCGTCTCGGCACTGACCGGCAGCGGCATCGAGGCTTTGCGCCAGCATATCAAGGAGCAGGTCGGTTACGAGATCGGTGGTGAGGGCACGGTTACGGCCCGGCAGCGGCACGTCGACCGCCTGCGGGTGGCCCGCGAGCATTTCGAACGCGGTCGTGCGCAGTTGCTGGCCCATCAGGCGGGCGAACTCATGGCTGAGGAACTGCTACAGGTGCAAAATGCACTGGCCGAGATCACAGGCGAATTTTCCAGCGACGATCTGCTGGGGGAGATTTTCGCAAGCTTCTGCATCGGAAAGTGATGTGCTCAGGCTATGCCGCGCGTATCGGTAGGCGCGGAATTCTGGCCAATAACTGCTGTTATTGGCCCATATGAAGTATTCTCCCGTCCGGCATCATCTAAATGGATGATGTTTTATTTTAGCAATCACTGCTAAACTTGGCTCGCCCGGCTGGCAAGCAATTGCGTGTCGGGTTTGGATTTACCGCGTACCGGTCCCCTTAGCCGGTTTAAGCGGGGTCCTCCAAAGTATTGACCCCGCTTCGGCGGGGTTTTTTTTGGTCACGCGGACGGGCGACCGAAGCAGGACGATCCCGTGCAGGATGATCGATTATCAGGTTTTCCGGCCGTGCAGGGGGATCACGTCGGCGCGCTGCGTCGGCCCGGGTTCGCCGCCGACGATTTGGTTGCCGCCCAACGAGCGGGCCAGCGACAGGGCATCGCAGGCTCGCTCCAGCAGTTCCGGTATGGTTTCTCCGCGCTGATATTCGACGACGCCCGCGCAGACCATCACGGCATATTTGCCATCGAGCGGGGCTCGCTCGATGGCCGCGCTAATCCGCTCCGCGCAGCGGCGTGCACCGCTCTGATTTGTCTGCGGCAGGATCACGACATATTCCTCTTCACTGAAGCGCCCGAAGGAATGGCGATGGCCGCCTGATCTGCCGCTATCCATGGCCCGCAATTCGCCGCGTACGCGCCGCGCAAATAGCTTGAGAATGCGGTTGCATACCAGCGGGCCGTGGGTTGCGCGCACCTCGTTGAAGTCATCGATATCGAATATGCAAACCGAGAACGGGCGGTTCGATCGATCCGTGTGGCCTTTCTCGCGGGCCAGCGAGTCGAGAATATAGTGTCGGTTGAATGATTGGGTCAGGTGTTCACGTTCGGCAGCTTGTGAAACCCGGTCGATCATTTCCTGAAGGTGATCGATGCGGGCGGACAGGTGGCTTTTCAGGTGATACAGATGGCGGCCGTAGAGCAGCAGCCAGACCATGACGCCGGCGAACACCAGGATTTTCATCAACGTGGGCCAGATTGCCGATCCCGGCGTTTCCCAGATTTCCCTGAGCAGTACGACGATCGAGAAACTTACCGTCGCAAACACGGCCAGGTGCAGTAGCGTTCGGCGGCCAACGCGCAGCACCGAGAACATGAATGCACTGACGTACATGCCGAAGATCAGCTCACCCGGTGCGGTAATCAGGAACGCGCACAAGGTGGTCCAGGTCATGCCGATGATGCACTGGGCCAGGGTTACGGTGGCCTGCGGCGGTTGGTGTACAACGCTGGACTTCGCGATCAGCAGAAACAGGGCATTGGTCGCGACAATGCCGCCGAGCAGTACGATTGCGGCCGCGCGCGGCACGACGGTCTGGCCGAGCCATGCGCTGATGCAGACCAGGCCGATCCACAGTGCGTACAGACCGATAGCCATGCGGAACTCGGTCATTGCAGAGGCCGCGCTGTCTACGCCGGAGCCGATCGGCTGCTCATCGAAGAACGCCGCTGTGTGGTCTGTTTCCTGCATAGATCAACGTTGCTTGCGGCCCGGGGCCGATGGATGGTGGCAAATGCGCGGCGGGGATTCCGTGACCGGGGTCGCAGCGATGATGACTCGATCCGCCGGCGTGAGCCCGGCCGTCTGGTAGCTGGCGACGAGCGCGTGGGTAAGGATGAAAAATTTACGGTGCTTGGGCGTGGCCGGGTTAGAATTAGCGGCCGCAAATTCGGTCTCAGGCCAGTACGCCATGGAGCATTCACAGACATTCGACGTCATTGTTGTCGGCGGCGGGCACGCCGGTACGGAAGCCGCAGCGGCGGCCGCGCGCATGGGTGCGCGCACGCTGTTGCTGACGCAAACGCTCGACACCATCGGCCAGATGAGCTGCAATCCGGCCATCGGTGGCATCGGCAAGGGCCACCTGACGCGGGAGATCGACGCCTTGGGCGGGATCATGGCGCGCGCCATCGATCGGGCCGGCATTCATTTTCGCATCCTGAATGCGAGCAAGGGCGCGGCCGTTCGCGCGACGCGCGCGCAGGCCGATCGCTCGCTGTATCGACGGGCCGTGCGTGCCCTGCTCGATGCGCAGCCAAACCTGGCGCTGTTTCAGAGTGGTGTCGATGACCTGCTGCTCGACGGTGAGCGGGTCACGGGCGTCGTTACGCAGACGGGCGTCAGGTTTCATGCACCGGCGGTCGTGTTGACCGTCGGCACATTCCTCGGCGGGCGCATTCATGTCGGCCAGGCGAACCACAGTGGCGGACGCGCCGGCGACCCGGCCGCGGTGCGCCTGGCCGACCGGCTGCGCGAATTGCCGTTCCGGGTCGGCCGTCTGAAGACCGGCACGCCGCCGCGCATCGATGGTCGCACGGTGAACTTCGCTGCCATGCGCGTGCAGCCGGGCGATGATCCGGTCCCGGTGTTTTCGTTTCTGGGTCGCCGTGCCGATCATCCGCGCCAGGTGCCGTGTCATATCACGCACACGACCGAAGCGACGCACGACATTATTCGCCAGGGTCTGAATCGATCGCCGATGTATACCGGCGCAATCGATGGCGTCGGCCCGCGCTACTGTCCGTCGATCGAGGACAAGATTGTGCGTTTCGCCGACCGTGACTCGCACCAGATTTTTGTCGAGCCCGAAGGACTCGAGACGACGGAACTGTATCCAAACGGTATCTCGACCAGCCTGCCCTACGATGTGCAACGGCGGTTCATCGCCACGATCCCCGGCTTTGAGAGCGCGCACATCAGTCGGCCGGGCTACGCGATCGAATACGATTTCTTCGATCCGCGTGATCTGCGTCCAACCCTCGAGACGCGCGCGCTTGCCGGCCTGTTTTTTGCCGGCCAGATCAACGGCACGACCGGTTACGAGGAGGCCGGTGCCCAAGGTCTGCTCGCCGGCATCAATGCCGTGCTGGCCGTTCGTGGCCACGACGGCTGGTCGCCCGCGCGCCACGAGGCGTACCTCGGCGTACTGGTCGATGATCTGACCACCCGCGGCACGCTCGAGCCGTATCGCATGTTTACAAGTCGAGCGGAATACCGGCTGCTGCTGCGCGAAGATAACGCCGACTGGCGGCTGACCGGCATCGGCCGTGAACTCGGGCTCATCGATGATGAGCGCTGGCAGATTTATGCCCGCAAGCGCGATGCCGTCGAGGCGGAAACTGCGCGGCTCGGCAGCTTGCTGGTGCGCCCGGAGGACCTGACCGCGGCACAGAACGAGCGTATCGGTGGCCCGTTGCGCCGGGAACAAAAAGCGCTCGAATTGCTGAAGCGGCCCGCAGTTGATATCGGATTGCTGACCGATATCGCGACGGTTGGTGCGCGCGAGCAGCACGCCGACGAATATCCCGAGTTGAGCGAACAGATCGATGCGCAGGTTGCCATCCAGGCGCGCTACGCAGGCTACGTAGCGCGTCAGCGCAAGGAAGTGGAGCGCAGCCGGCGTCACGCGGAGACCGCATTGCCTGATAGCCTCGACTACGCGCGGGTGCGCGGCTTGTCCCACGAGCTGCGTGAGAAGCTGATGGACGTGCGGCCCGCGACGGTCGGCCAGGCCGCGCGCATGTCCGGCATGACGCCGGCGGCGGTGTCGCTGTTGCTGGTGCACCTGAAGAAGCGCGCTTTGAAAAGCGCGTGACCCGAATGACTGACAGATACACGGAACCTGCCATCCGCACGCTACGACCCGCATTGATCTGCCTGACTGCGTTGCTGGCAATGCTGCTCGCGGCCTGCGGGGGCGGCGCTGCCGATCCGGCATCGGCTGCCGGGGCATCCATGCCAATTGGCGGCGAGTCGGGCAGCGAGCTTGCCGCAGTGCAGGTGCTCCATCGCGGCAACGGCGCGGAACCGCAGACCGTCGATCCACACCGTGGCGAGGGTGTGCCGTCGTCGAATATCCATCGCGATTTGTTTGAAGGCCTGACGATCGAGGCGCCCGATGGCGCGGTCATTCCCGGCGTGGCGGAGAGTTGGGCGATCAGCGATGACGGCATGACCTACACCTTCAGCTTG
>SMWD01000085.1 GCA_004357495.1 Gammaproteobacteria bacterium | reverse complement strand
CGGCGGCGTGCCGGCCGTGAAAAATTCACGCGGCGTCGGCTCGAACGACAATACGCAGGACGCCAGCCCGCGCGCACGACTTTGTTCGAGTACGCGTTCGAGGATGCCCTGATGGCCGACGTGAACACCATCGAAGGTACCGATCGTGGCCACGCAAGCACCGGGCAATTCGCCCGGCGCAGCGCCAGGCCGACGTATTAACCGCATGTCGATGAAGGTCCCGAAACGATAGAAAGCCTGCAGATTATAAAGCGGGGCCGGACGATGTCATGCGCAACGCGGCCGGCCGCAGCCCGACCGCCAGCAGGACCGCGACATAGACCAGCACGCCGCCGCCGACGGCTGCCGCCAGCCAGGCGCAGCGCGTCGACAGGTCGACTGCGAGCCACGCGGCGCCCGCCGGCACGAAGTATGTCAGCATCGTGGCCATAACCCCGCCGGCCACGGCAACCTGCAACAAGAACCGCCCCCAGCCTGGCGTAGGCTGCCAGGCACCCTGACGCCGCAGTTCGCGCCACAGCAGGCCGGCATTCAGAAATGCCGAAGCCGATGTGGCCGCCGCGAGCCCGGCATGCGGTGCCAGCCAGCCGGCCCGGACCCACGGCACGACGATCAAGACGTTCAGCACCATGTTCACGACCAGCGCCATGATGCCGATTCGCACCGGCGTGCGCGTGTCCTGGCGCGCGAAAAACCCGGGGGCCAGAACCTTGACGAAAATAAATCCGGTCAGACCGACCGAATAAGCCTGCAAGCTCGGCGTCGACATCGCAACATCGTGGGCATCGAACTGCCCGCCGAAAAAAATCGTCGTCACCAGCGGGCCGGCCAGCAGGAACAAGCCAAGCGCCGCCGGCAGCGCAATCAGCATCGTCAGCCGCATCGACCAGTCCAGCGTTGCTGAAAACTGCGCATGCGATCGAGCCGCGTGCTGGCGTGACAGGTTCGGCAAAATCACGGTCGCCAGCGCGATGCCGAATACGCCGAGCGGAAATTCCATGAGCCGGTCGGAGTAATACAACCAACTGATGCTGCCCGTCACGAGAAACGACGCGATCAACGTGTCGAACAAGATGTTGATCTGCGCGACCGACGAACCGAAAATTGCCGGCAGCATCAGCCGCATGATGCGCCGCACGCCCGGGTGCGAGGCGCCCCAGCGCGGCCGTGGCAGCACCTTCAGTGCAGCCAGGAACGGCAACAGGAACGCCAGCTGCACGACACCGGCCACCAAGACGCCGGCCGCCAGCACCAGGCCGGGGCGCGCGAAATGCGGCGCGACGAACACCGCGAACGAAATCAGTACGACGTTCAGCAACACGGGCACGAATGCGGGCGCAGCGAAGCGCTGATACGTATTCAGAATGCCGCCGGCCAGCGCCGACAGCGAGATGAACAGCAGGTAAGGAAACGTCAGGCGCAGCATGTCGACTGCCAGTGCGAACTTGTCGGCATCCTCGGGAACCGGCGACCAGAGCCAGCCCATGCCGAACACGGCGATCAGGGCCGGCGCCGCTACCACGCCGATCGCGGTGAATACGAATAAGCCGATGCCGAGCGTGCCGGCGATGCGATCGATCAAATCCTGCACTTCCGCGCGCGAACGCGTCGCGTCGAATTCGGCGAATACCGGGACGAAGCCCTGCGAGAACGCGCCTTCCGCGAAAAAACGCCGGAAGATATTCGGAATTTTGAACGCAACGAAAAATGCGTCCATGACAATACCCGCACCGAACAAACGGGCAAACACGATGTCGCGAACCAGCCCGAACACCCGCGACAGCAGGGTCAAGCCGCCGACCAGCGAGGTCGATCTGAGGAGCCGCGGGCCTGGTTCGGCGGGCTTTGGGGTGTCTTCGGTCATCGGGCGCAAAGTCTACTGGTAAATCGGCGGCAATAAACCGTGCAGACGGGATTTTCCGGGCGATCCGCCGACCGGGCACGGCCCGCGGGGAAACGATTTCGGCCGATCGGCCGCATGCGGTCGGGTCGAGCCGAAGCTTAGTACGCAAAATCAACGGCTTGGGTCCGCTGAACTCTTGACATGCGGGGCCCAAAGCCTAAGACTACCCGGCTCTCGCCGCGCGATGCGGCAGCTTAAATCAAAGGATCAGATCGAGTGGCAAATACCAAATCAGCAGCGAAGCGTGCCAGACAGGCGGAAAAGCGCCGTCAACATAACGTCGCCCTGAGATCTCGCATGCGTACGACGATCAAGAATGTCGTCAAGGCCGTCGCGGCAGGCGATGCAGAAGCCGCAAGCAAAAGCTATGCGGAAGCGGTGCCGGAAATCGACAAGGCCACCAACAAAGGCCTGATCCGCAAGAACAAGGCCGCTCGCCACAAGAGCCGCCTGCACAAGGCCATCCACGCACTCACCGCCGGCTGACCGCACTTCCTTCGCGCCGCCTGGCGTCAAACCGATCGCGGCTGAAGCCGCTCCCACAGAATCTGTAGCCGGTGTTGCGTTTATGGGAGCGGCTTCAGCCGCGATTCCCCGACACAACTCGCTACTCCTCCACCTCCTCGACCACCGCTTGCAACGCTTCCAGCCGCCGCATGATCGCACCCATCAGCGCTCGCGTGCCGGCGCCGCTCAGCGCACTGATCGAGTAAACCGGACCACTCCAGTCAAGACCCGCGACGATGTGCTCGCGCACGCCGGCCAGGTCATCCTCCGTCAGCAGATCCGACTTATTGAGCACCAGCCAGCGCTCCTTGTCGGCCAGGTCGGGGCTGAAACGCGCCAACTCGCCGATAATCGCCTTGCAGTCGGTAAGCGGATCGGCGCCGTCGACCAGTGGCGCCACGTCGACCAGGTGCAGCAGCAACCGCGTTCTGCGCAGGTGTTTCAGAAAACGGATGCCCAGGCCCGCGCCGTCGGCCGCACCCTCGATCAGGCCCGGGATATCGGCCATGACGAAACTGCGGTGCGCTTCGAGCGCCACGACACCCAGGTTCGGATACAGCGTCGTAAACGGGTAGTCCGCGACCTTCGGCCGGGCGGCTGACACTGCGCGAATCAGCGTCGACTTGCCGGCATTCGGCAGACCCAGCAGGCCGACATCGGCCAGCACCACTAATTCCAGTCGCAACGGACGTGACTCTCCCGGCGTACCCGGCGACGACTGGCGCGGCGCTCGGTTCGTGCTGCTCTTGAAGCGCACGTTGCCCTTGCCACCCTCCCCGCCGGCCGCGACCAGCAGGCGTTCCGCATGGCAGGTTACGTCACCGATCAGTTCGCCGGTTTCGTCCGCGAAAACCCGTGTCCCGGTCGGCACCGGCACCTCGAGGTCGCCGCCGGATGCGCCCGTCCGGTCCTTGCTCCGGCCGCCGGTGCCATGCGTCGCGCGAAACTTGCGCTGGGTCTGGAAGTCCGCGAGTGTATTGATACCCTCGTGGCCGACGAGGTAGACGCTGCCGCCGCGACCGCCGTCGCCGCCGTCAGGACCGCCGCGAGGAATATACTTTTCACGCCGGAAACTGATGCTGCCGGGCCCGCCATTACCGGCCTGGACCCTGATGATGGCTTCGTCGATGAACTTCACAGGGGTATTGCGCGCATCCTGCCGGCCAACAAAAAACCCCGCAGACGCGAGGTTCTGCCGGACAGCGGTGCGCGCCTCAGAGGCCCGAGCCTACGCGTCCGGCTGGACGCTGACGAACATCCGGTTCTTGGGGCCCTTGCGGGCGAACTTGACGCGGCCATCCGCTTTCGCGAACAGCGTGTGATCGCGACCGATGCCAACGTTGGTACCGGCGTGGTACTTCGTACCGCGCTGACGGATGAGGATATTGCCGGCGACGACCACCTGGTCACCGAACTTCTTGACGCCCAGGCGTTTGGACTGTGAATCACGTCCATTACGGGTACTGCCGCCGGCTTTTTTATGTGCCATTGAAACTACTCCTCGGTTGCTACCGCATCGGCGGCGGCTGTCTTGCGTGGCGCCCCGGTAATACCGGTGATCTCGACCAGTGTGAACCACTGACGATGGCCCATCGTGCGACGGTAGTTCTGCCGGCGCTTGAACTTGATGACGTCGACTTTCTTGTCTTTTGCCTGCACCAGAACCTTCGCCTTGACCTTGCTGCCGGAAACCAGTGGCGCGCCAAGCTTGACGTTTGCACCTTCGCCCACCAGCAATACCTGGTCGAACTCCACGCTGTCGCCTACCGCAGCTTCCAGCTTCTCGATTTTCAGGGTGTCGCCCTTGCTGGCGCGATATTGTTTGTCACCCGTCGTGAATACGGCGTACATCGTCAGTCTCCAGAATTGGCCGGTATCCGGCCTGAAAGGAGCCGGAATTCTAAAGACTCGGGCACCATTTATCAATGGCTTATGAACCTTCGGCCGGCGGACAAAACAACCCGTTCAGCACCCCAGCCAGCCGCACCCCGGCCGCGCTGAGCCGCAGCATTGAAATTCTGCCGGCCCGAGCCAGGTAAACCTCGTCCAGCACGACCGCGCGCGCGGCCTCCGGCGCCGAATACGCATACACATTATGTCGCTCGGCCCGGGATTCGCGGGCCCAGTCCAGCACCGCATCGGCCTGCAACTCAGCGACCCGGCTGGCCGTCAGCGCCCGCACGGCATCAACCTGCGCGGCATAATCGCTGCCACGGGCCTGCCGGTCCGCCCGTAACAGGGCCTCGGCGTCCCAGACGCGGTGCAGGTTCGAACGCCGCCCGGCCACGCTGACCGCGATCTCGTTCCCGCCACGATCGTCCGCACGGCCAACATGCAGCGGCTGGTGCACATCCGCGACGAAATGCGCCAGGAAACGCAGCGCGTTCACCCTCTGCTCCAGCGGCCGCGACGCATCGGCCAATTCCGCGGGAAACCGCGCCAGCGCCTGCAACACGTCGCCGCGCTCGCCACCCGATGCGCGCCCGATCGGCACGTCATCGGCCACATTGACATAATGCCACGGTGCCGTATGCCGCCAGGCCCGCTCGCCCCGAATGGTGTCGGGCCACAAGCCCGCCTGCGCAAGCGACTGGCCGGCGAGCAGGCTCGCTACGGTCGCACGCGCATCGCTGCACAGGTAACCCGCCGCAATCGCCCCAACGATACGATGACCGGTCGGACCGTAAGCCTGTGCGGTGGCGTTAACAGCCACGGTCAGTATAAATACGGAGAAATATTGTAAGCTGTCTCTCATCGTGGGCATTATCATCGGCACCATGCAACTCGTCCAACCCAACCAGGCCGATTTCAACCTCGAAGCCATCCGTAACCAGCTCGGCGACGACTGGCTCGCGGTCAACCGGGAGATCGGGGCGCACCTCCACAGCGACGTTGCCCTCGTCAACAGCGTCTCGCAATACATTATTAATAGTGGTGGTAAGAGGCTGCGCCCGCTGCTCGTTTTGCTGGCGGCGCGTGCCTGTGGCTACAGCGGCAAACAGCACATCATGGCCGCAGCGATCATCGAATTCATTCACACGGCAACGCTGCTGCACGACGACGTCGTCGATGCGTCGGCCCTGCGGCGTGGCCAGGACACCGCTAACAGCGTGTTCGGCAACGAGGCCAGCGTATTGGTCGGCGACTTCCTGTACTCCCGCGCATTTCAGCTGATGGTCGAGATCGGGCAGATGCGCATCATGGACGTAATGGCGGACGCCACGAACACGATCGCCGAAGGCGAGGTCCTGCAGCTCATGAACTGCCGTAACCCGGACACGACCGAGCAGCAGTACCTGGAGGTCATTTACCGCAAGACCGCCAAGCTGTTCGAGGCCGGCATGCTGATCGGGTCAATCCTGGCCAACCAGACCCGTGCGGTCGACGAGGCATTCATCGAATACGGCAAGCAACTCGGTATCGCATTTCAGCTGGTCGACGACGCGCTGGACTATGACGCAGACAACGACCAGTTCGGCAAGAACGTCGGCGACGATCTCGCCGAAGGCAAGCCGACGCTGCCATTAATCAATGCGCAGGGGCGCTGCACGCCGCAACAGCAGGTCATGATACGCACGGCAATCGAGCACGGCGGCCGCGGCGAACTCGACGCGATCATCGAGGCCGTGCGGAGCTGCGGCGCGATCGCGTACACGATGCAAAAGGCCCGCGAGGCAGCCGACATGGCGATCGATGCGCTGGCGCGCGTGCCGGACACGCGGTACAAGGAGTCGCTGGTCGAGCTGGCCCGATTTGCCGTCGAGCGGCGCTACTAGGGCAGGGAATCGCGGCTTTAGCTGCGATTCCTAAGCGTATATAATCCCCCGATGTTATCGATCAACAAGCCGGGCGACCGCGTCGACAACTACCGTCTGACCCTGGGCGGCAAGGAATACATCCCGATCATCGTCGGCGGCATGGGGGTCAATATTTCGACCGCCGAACTCGCGCTCGAAGCCTGCCGCCTCGGCGGCATTGGCCACATTTCCGACGCCATGAACCCGTTCGTCGCGGACAAGAAATTCCACACGAAATACACCAAGGCGAAGGCGTCAAAACACCGGGAAAGCCGCGACAGCCTGGACAAAACCAGCGTCAAGTTCGATCTCGAAGACCTGCGCCTCGCGCAGCTCGACATCGTGCATGCCGTGATGGCGCAAAAAAAGGGCGATGGGGCGATCTACATCAATGTCATGGAAAAGCTCAACATGGCGGCGCCCGGCGATACGCTGCGCGCCCGGCTGTGCGCTGCACTCGAAGCGGGCATTGATGGCGTCACACTGTCAGCGGGGCTCCACAATGGCACCCTGAAACTGATGGCCGATCAGCCACGCTTCCATGACGTCAAAATCGGCATCATCGTTTCCAGCGTCCGCGCCCTGAAAATCTTCCTGCGCAGCGGCAAGCGCTACAACCGCTTGCCCGATTACATCATCGTCGAAGGCCCGCTGGCCGGCGGCCATCTCGGTTTCGGTGAAGACTGGCGGGAATACGACTTGCGGGACATTTTTATCGAGACGCTGCGGTTTCTGCAAGACCAGGACCTGGACATTCCGGTCATACCGGCCGGCGGCATCTTCACCGGCACCGAGGCCGCCGAATATCTGCAACTCGGCGCCGGCGCCGTGCAACTGGCCACGCGTTTCACCATCACGGAGGAATGCGGCCTGCCGGACAAAGCCAAGCAGAGCTACTTCCGCTCGAACGAGGAAGATGTCTTCGTCTCGACCCTGTCCCCGACCGGCTACCCGTTGCGCCTGCTCAAGGAAAGCCCGTGCATCGACGCCAACATCAAACCGCAGTGCGAACCGTTCGGCTATATCCTGAACAAGGACGGCGGCTGCCTGTACATCGATGCCTACGAAGCCACGCCGCTGGATGAAAAGGGCCGCAAGCTGCCGGTCAAAGACAAAGTCTGCCTGTGCTACCACTTCAGCAAATACAACGCGTATACCTGCGGGCACTATGTCTACCGGCTGAAGGACACGACGCATCAGTTTGCCAACGGCGACTACCAGGTCCTGACGGTCGACCATGTTTTCAACGATTACCGGTACAGCACGGATCACCGGATTGCGCTGCCGGAACCACAGGAGCGACGGGTCAAAACGGCCTGAGGCCGGAATCGCGCGCGGCCGGCCAGACAATACCCGCCAGGGACTTGCCAGAAGCGGCGGCAACGCGTATAAAAAGCGCCCGGCAGTCCGTCTACGGAAAGCTTTTCCCGGCGCAGAGCCAGGATCAGGGTCCCTGGTGACCCGCCACGGCACGATATCCAGACAGCATCCCGGCCTGTCAGCAAACGGATACCGTGCCGTCGTACAGAATCGGGGTGTAGCTCAGCCTGGT
>SMWD01000084.1 GCA_004357495.1 Gammaproteobacteria bacterium | reverse complement strand
CGCGTTCCTGACGGTCGAGTGCAATGATGATGCCCGCCGGCGTACCGCCCGAGGTGCGGATGATGTCGATTGCTTCGCGTATGGCCGTTCCGGCCGTGATGACATCGTCCAGAATCAATACACGACCGCTGATCGGTGCACCGACAATCTGGCCGCCCTCGCCGTGATCCTTCACTTCCTTGCGATTGAAGGCGAAGGGCACGTCGATATTCTGATGTTCGGCCAGGGCAGCTGCTGCGAGCGACACGAGCGGGATACCCTTGTATGCCGGCCCGAACAACATGTCGAACTCGATAGCGCTTTCAGCGACCGCGGCGGCATAGGCGCGCCCGAGCTTCGCAGCTGCGTAGCCGGTGTTGAACAGCCCGGCATTGAAAAAGTATGGGCTCATTCGCCCGGATTTGAGTTTGAACTCGCCGAAGCGGAGCACTTCGAGTTCGAGCGCCATCTCGATAAACTCAGTTTGATATGCGCGCATGGCTCTTGTCGATGATCACGGGGTCGATAATAATGCGGGTCGTCGGTAAGCTGCCGATGGGGCAGTTCGCGGGTCTGGTCAGGGTATCGCAAGCTTGCCGCTATATCCATGCAGTCCGGGCAGGTCATCAGGCAAGAACGTCAGGCCATATCGTCATGGCAAGGGGAATCCGAATGCGTATCATCACGCTAAACGCAAATGGCATTCGTGCGGCGGCGCGCAAGGGGTTCTACCCGTGGCTGGCCAGGCAATCCGCCGATGTCGTCTGCCTGCAGGAGACGAAGGCCCAGGTCCATCAGCTGGAAGACCCGGTTTTCCACCCCAAAAAGTATCACTGCTTTTACGAGGATGCCGAGAAGAAGGGCTACAGTGGTGTTGCAATATACACACGCCGCGAGCCTGATGAGGTCATCCGGGGCTACGGATCGGACGAATTCGATCGCGAGGGCCGATATATCGAGGCGCGGTTCGGCACCTTCAGCGTGGTGTCGCTGTATGCTCCCTCCGGCTCGTCGAGCGATGAGCGCCAGGCCGCCAAATACCGGTTCATGGATGAGTTCGGCGCGCACCTCGATGAACTTGCTGTCAGCGGGCGCAATTACATCATCTGCGGCGACTGGAACATCGCGCACAAGGAGATCGACCTGAAGAACTGGCGCTCCAACCGGAAGAACTCCGGCTTTCTCCCCACGGAACGGGCATGGATGGACAGGCTGTTCGGCGAGCGCCGGTACATCGATGCGTTTCGCGAGGTCGAGACGGGTTCGGACCAGTATACGTGGTGGTCGAACCGGGGCCGCGCACGTGAGAACAATGTCGGGTGGCGGATCGATTATCACGTTGTCTCGGCCAGCCTGAAGAACGCCGCGCAACGGGCGCGAATCTACCGGGGTAAATGGTTCTCCGATCATGCGCCGCTGATCATGGACTACGAAATTGGCTAGCGACGGCGAGCGCATCGCCCCGACCCGGACCTGGGTCAGTGGCCTGCGGGTTTATCGGCATCCGCGTGTGCTGGCCATGCTGTTCCTCGGCTTTTCGGCCGGCCTGCCGTTCCTGCTGGTCGCCGGTACGCTGACAGCCTGGCTGGCGACGGCCGATGTCGGCATGGTTGAAATCGGCATGTTCGCGTGGATCGGCATTCTTTATTCCCTGAAGTTTATCTGGGCGCCGCTCGTCGACCGCTTGCCGTTGCCGTTGCTGACGAGGTGGCTCGGCCGGCGGCGCGGCTGGATGCTGATTGCGCAGGTCGGGATTGTGGGTGCGCTGACGGCGCTGGCGTTTCTGGACCCGGAAGTCGAGCTGGTGTCGATCGCATGGTGTGCGTTGGCGGTTGCATTCGCGTCGGCAACACAGGACATCGTGATCGATGCCTACCGGATCGAGGCCGTGGAGCCGAAGGTGCAAGGCGCGATGGCTGCCGCGTACCAGACCGGTTACCGGCTCGGTATCGTGCTGGCCGGCGCCGGCGCGTTGTTCTTGGCGCAGTTTGTCTCGTGGCAGGTTGCGTACCTGGCTATGGCGGCATCGATGGGCATTGGCATGATCACCGTGCTGATCATCGATGAGCCCGACCGCCGGGTGCCGCTCGAGGTGAAGGCCGCCCCCGACCGGGCGCCGTGGCCGGCACGCCTGTCACGCGGGTTCATGAATGCGTTTGCCGGCCCGTTCGTGGAATTTTTTCGGCGCAATGGCGAATGGGCGCTCGTGTTGCTGATCTTCATCGGCTTTTATCGCGTGACCGACATGGTCCTCGGCGTCATGGCAAATCCATTCTATATCGACATCGGTTTTTCATTGCCCGAGATCGCGTCGGTCACCAAGCTGTTCGGCATCATCGTGACGCTGACGGGTGCGGTATTCGGTGGTGTGGCGATTGCGCGCTTTGGCCTCGGCGGGCCACTCATATTCGGTGCGGTCATCCTCGCTCTGACCAACCTGTTCTTTGTCGGCATGGCGCTGGTCGGTTCGGAACTTTGGTTTCTGATCATTACGATCAGCGCGGACAACTTCGCGGCCGGGTTTACCGGCACCGTATTCATTGCCTACCTGTCCGGGTTGACGAACGTCAATTACACGGCGACGCAATACGCGTTGTTCTCGTCGCTGATGACTTTGCCGGGCAAGATCATGGGCGGGTTCTCGGGCTTCATCGTCGAGGCGACCGACTGGGTCAGCTTCTTTCTATACGCATCGGCGATGGGTATTCCCGGCATCGTGCTCGCGGTGATTGTCGTGCGCCGGCAGCGGACGGCAGGGTGAGCGACGAGAGCTGGTCGGAATGGCCGGTTTGTGCAGTCGCGGAGATTGCCGCGCCGGGTGCGCGGGGGTTCACCACCGGTGACGGCGACTGGCCGTTTCGCGGTTTCGTCGTTCGTCAGGGCGACGACCTCTTCGCGTACGCCAACGTCTGTCCACATGCCCGGCATCCGCTCGATATGCCGCCGGATGAATTCCTCGTCGCGACCGGCGACATGATTCGGTGCTCATCGCACGGCGCGATGTTCCAGCCGGACACCGGCGTGTGTGTGTTCGGGCCCTGTGTCGGCGCCAGCCTGCGCCGGCTTGACGTGCGGGTCGATACGGAGGGAGTCGTACAGGTAACGGCGCCGGCGTCCATGCGGCTCCCGGGGGAGATTCTATGGGAGTTGGCAAAAGGCTCGGACTGATATTCAGGAATCGCGGCTGAAGCCGCTCCCACAACACCGGCCACAGGTTCTGCGGCTTTTGTGGGAGCGGCTTCAGCCGCGATTCCCTGCCATCAGATCAGTCGAGGCGATCGATAAGTTCCAGCGGGTTTTGCCAGCCGTTTCCCGCATGACCTTCCGGATCGGGCAAATCTTCGAAAGCGATATCCACGGAGCCTGACCAATCCTCGGGTGCCTGTGCGGACTCGAGATTGACCCCTCGCCACACGTCCATATCCATTCCTTCGATGGTGCCATCGAAGTGCTGCAACTCGACGGTGCTCTGTTCTTCGTCGACGGCGACAACCTCGAAAAGATTACCGTTCAGTCGTCGATACCAGCGTCCTACTTCCGGGAAGGCTACCCCATGGTCGGGTCAACTCAGGTACACGCGTTACATAAAAATCCAGCAAAACTACAGACTATCGGAGCGGCAAAACATGCTCGCGCAACCTTCTTTATAAACCTTTTTTACGCGCTTTGGTATACCTCAGACCCGTCGGTAACGCTGCTCCCAGATTTCATGGCCCAGGCGTTTGCCGCGCAATTCGAATTTTGTTTCCGGTCGCGCCGGGCCATTTTCTTCGACCGGCGTAAAGGCCTTATTCTTCAACACGATAGCGTTGATATGTTCGGCATAATCGGCCCAGTCGGTCGCCACATGAAACAGACCGCCAATCTCGATTTTCTTTACGAGCAGTGCAACAAAATCCGGTTGCACGATACGTCGCTTGTGGTGGCGCTTCTTCGGCCACGGATCGGAAAAGAACAGGTTGATTCGACTCAATGCAGCATCCGGTACCTGTTGGCGCAGCACATCGATCGCGTCGTGCCGCGACAGGCGCACATTGGTCAGTCGCGCAGTTTCGATTGCGAGCAGGCAATGGCCGACGCCCGGTTCGTGGACCTCGATACCGATGAAGTTCCGGGCCGGATTTGCCGCGGCCAGGCTGACCAGCAATTCGCCGTTGCCGAAGCCGATTTCCAGCACGATCGGCGCGTGCCTGCCGAACAGCTGACAAATATCAAGTTCATGTGCGGTGTAATCAATGCCGTGTTTTGGCCACAGTTCATCGAGCGCGCGCCGCTGCGCGTTCGTCACGCGGCTGGCGCGGCGCACGAAGCTGCGGATGGTTCTGCGTCGTGTGGGCTGATTGGTCATGCAGCGAACGGCCGATGTCGGGGGCGCCGGGGAGAGTACTGGCCAGCCCACGCGCCGGCTCCGGGCCGGGTGAACGGCCGCCTTGGGCCTGCGAGTCGAAGCACAGGCCCGGGGCGGTGCCGCGAACTATCCAGGCTGGTCAAGCGCCGGGCGCGGCGCCTTTATATTGGCCACAAAACCGATCCAGATCAGTATCAGGCCGGCGAATTCCCCGATATAGAGCGCTTCGACCAAGCCGGTTTTTGCCAGTGTTCCGCCGATGCCCGGCAAGATGCCGCCCACGGCGATAAATACGTTGCCGATGGCGCGCTGGCCGTGGCCCGCACCCTGCATATGCGCGAACCGCCACGCGCTGTAAAACGCGCCGCCGACCAGGAATCCAACGGCATAAAGATTGATGAATGGCGTCAATGCCCGCACCCAGACCCAGCCGAGGATTGCGCCCGACGGGCGATACGGTTCGAGCGCATCAGGAACCACCGGCGAGAGTATGACGAGCAAGGACACGACGGCGATGAAAGGCAGTGTAATCCAGGTCAACCGATCCGCCGTTTTCCTGCTGGCCAGTAAATAGGCGCTGCCCTGTGCCAGCGGATAACCTCCCAGCAGGGCCCCGGCGATATACCAGGATTTGGTCAGCCAGACGGTATTGCCGAATAAGGTAATCGTACTTTCGAGTGCGGTGCCGATGCCGTAGGCCATGATGCCCAAACCCCACCACAGCAGGTGCAGTGCAGTGCCTTTTACCAGATACCGCCTGAGCAGAATCGTGCAGAAAATGGCTGCAAGAATGGTTGTTCCAATCGGCAGATAGTGAACTAATTCTGGTTGCATGCTGCCCTCCCTGCAGTCACAAGCGACCCTGGTATCTGAGCGCGCTACAGTATATAAGTTCCAAAGTGGCGACCACACTCCGATGTCGGGCCAGGGCGCAATTACCGCGCCCCAAGCACCGGATGGTCTATAGTGGTATCCGAGCGCATCATGATGCCATAAATTTTCAGTACCCCATCTGCACCAGCGCAATACTGACTCCCGGCGACGTCGCTTATGCGATTCCGTGTCCCGCACGGCGTACGTCTGGTAACTGGAGGCCGGGCCCGATTCCGCTGAAACGGGGCAGCAAAAAAGGCCCCGGGTCCGGGAGCCTTATTCATGACAGGATAGAAAACGCGCCCAAGCCTGGCTCGAAAGGAGACTTTTATTGTCCGGGCATTCCGTGGAATACCCAAGCCTGGCTCCGAAAGAGACTTTTATTGTCGAAGGCGCATCGTATAAAGCGAGCCCGTACCCAACTCAGTCATGAGACTTATATGGTCATGGGCTTTCCTGCAATCGAGGTGATACTGTACGCTTTCAGCCTCGTGCGGTCTTTGATGAGGGTCTCATTTGGACGAGCGGTATGCCTTCGGACGCCGGGTGGCGGGCATCGTCCGGTTTGCCGGCGAATACGGCGACCGCCACCCGCGACCCTCAGGCGACGGCGAGTAGCGAGACCCAGTTCAGGCAGCGAAACCAGACTGTGGCTTTGCTGAATCCTGCCAGTTCGAGCCGGGCCAGATGCGCCTCCAGTGTATCCGGAATCATGATGTTCTCCAGCGCAGTGCGCTTCTGACTGACCTCCAGCTCCGAGTAGCCATTCGCGCGCTTGAAGTCGGCGTGTACGGCATCGAACTCGTCATTGCCCGCCAGCCTTTCCGACAGAATCAGTACGCCACCGGGCAGCAGGCCGCCATGGATGCGCTGCAATAATGACAGGCGTTCGTCCGGCGCAATGAACTGCAGCAGGTAGTTCATGAATACCACGCTGGCGCGTTCTATTTGTAAAGTGCAGACATCCGCCTCGATGAACGATACTCGCGAATCCCATTCGCGCCCGCTTTGTGCTTTCTCGAGCATCGCCGCGGACTTATCGACGGCAACGATTTCACAGGCTGTGGTGCCGATTTGGCTCAGCAAGGCGAGCGTCGTTGCCCCCAGCGAACAGCCCAGATCGTAACAACGCGAGTTTTCCTGAATATAACGGGCGGCCAGCAGGCCGGACAGCGGTATTACGGTTTCGTAACCTGGTACCGAACGCCGGACCATGTCGGGGAATACGCTCGCCACGGTTTCATCGAAGGCGAAATCGACGATGTGTGCCTGAGGATCGCGGAACACCGCATCCTTTTTTCGGGTATTGCCGGTCAATGTTTCGCGCCGCGTGGATTATGATGGAGCGGGTGATGGGAATCGAACCCACGTTCTCAGCTTGGGAAGCTGATGTTCTACCGTTGAACTACACCCGCAAGATGTCTGGTTTCCGGAGATTCTACAGTCTGATGGTGTGCCGAGTCACGGTCGAGTGGTAGAGGAATGGTGCAATATCGGAGTTGCCCGTTCTATGCGCCCAATTCAACTATCTATGGCAGCATTACCGTTGATAGCGAGTTAATGGATGGCAGTATCTTGACCGCAAGGTATCTAACCGATGGTTTATTAGCTCAGGCTCGTCGACCATTTCGACTGTAAGTGAAACCATCGATCTGACCATGAAAGGTGGTGTTATCCATAAAAACACACTTTAGGAACACAATCGCCGTTATTGGCGGCGAAAATGGACACTTGGAACGAAGCGCTCTCTTGGCTAAAACGGTATCGACCGAATAAGATCGCAGGTACTATGCGAAGAAGCCGTGCTTTAAACAGCGTTGATCCTCTGAACTGCAATGGATGGCCGCGGAGCAAAGCAGAGCGGAAGAAGGAGCTGACCCATATTGGACAAGTGGCCAGGGACGTAATCGAACCACTGAAACGCAGATTCTCATAGCACACGTGAATATAGCCTCATCCCTTAAAGCGGGTGTTGTCATTGTCGCGAGCACGATTGGCACTATAGTCGCTTCGGATCTGATCTTGCGGTCTGTCGGGTATTTGCCTCACGTTGACTATGACTGGATGTTTGGCGAGCATGTCAATTCGCGCGTACCCGACGATAAGATTATTTTGGCGCGACCGCAGTTCCTAAGTGAAAAATACTACGCTGTTGACCCGATGCGGGAAACCGTCGTTACTCTTGGCGATTCGTTCGTGGAAGGGTATCCGGTGGCTATGAAAGACAGCTACCCTGCCGTGCTGGGTCGCCTGCTCGGCGCGCGCGATCGACCTGCTAATGTAATCAACATGGGTCTTGGAGATTCCGGGCCGGATCAGCACTTGCGACTTTTCAAGGAGCATCTGCTGCCCCGGCTAACACCCGACATCGTCGTCTGGTCATTT
>SMWD01000083.1 GCA_004357495.1 Gammaproteobacteria bacterium | reverse complement strand
TCCGCTTACATACAACCCAGCAAGGCGTTACGCGAGGTCCGCTACGAAATTCGCGGCCAGCTGGCCAGCCGCGCCCACGACATGGAACGGCGCGGTTACGAGATCATTTCGCTGAACATCGGCAACCCCGGTGCATTCGGTTTCCGTACCCCCGAAACCATGCGGCTCGCGATGATCGAGAACCTGAACAGCAGTGAGGGCTACTGCCACCAGAAGGGCATATTCCCGGCGCGCGAAGCGGTCGTCATGCAGCAACAGGATCGCGGCGTACCCGGCGTCACGGCCGAGCACGTGTTCATCGGCAACGGGGTCAGCGAATTGATCGACCTGACGCTGCGCGGCTTGCTCAATCCGGGCGATGAAGTGCTGGTGCCGAGCCCGGATTACCCGCTGTGGACGGCAGGCGTCACGCTGAACCAGGGCCGTGCGGTGCACTACCCGTGCTCGCCCGATACCGGTCACGAACCGGATCTTGCCGCGCTGGCCGCGCTGATCACGCCGCGGACCCGCGCCATCGTGGTCATCAATCCGAACAATCCGACCGGGGCCGTCTATTCACGACAGACCCTGGAGGCGATCGTCGCGCTCGCCGAGCAGCACGCACTGATCCTTTTCAGCGACGAGATCTACGATGAGATGCTCTACGACGATGCCGAGTTTGTCCCGCTGGCCACGCTGGTCGAGAACACGCTGTGCGCAACCTTCAGCGGGCTGTCCAAGGTCTATCGTGCCTGCGGTTATCGCGTCGGCTGGGTCGTGTTGAGCGGCGACATGGAACAGGCCGATGCGTATCTGAACGGCCTGGAGTTACTGGCCTCGCTGCGCCTGTGCAGCAACGTGCCGGGGCAATGGGCGGTGCAGACCGCGCTCGGCGGCCACCAGAGCATCCTGGAGCTGACCCGGCCCGGTGGACGGCTGTATGAGTCACGCCGGACGACCCTCGCGCAGGTCGCGGCGAGCCCCTACCTGCACGTGGTCGAGCCGGCCGGCTCGATGTATGCCTTCATCGGCGTCAGCCGCGAAGCGTTGCCGGAGTTTGACGACAACCAGTTCGCGCTCGACCTGCTTGAGCAAAAACACGTGCTGGTGGCACCGGGCGTCAGTTTCAACGTGCCGTACCACAATCACTTCCGGATCACGCTGCTGCCGGACGTCGCCCAACTCGAAGACGTGTTCGGGCGCATCGCTGAGCTGCTGGACGGGTACGCCGCCGCATAGGCGAGGAATCATATTAAGTAAGTACGATAAATTATTGATTTAACATTAAAAATAATATCCCTTAACGAGGCACTGGACGCCGGAGCCACGGTGCTGACGGCAACGCCGCGCCTGGCTCAGCATCTCGGCCGGCGCCACCACCGCGAGCGTCTGCGCCAGGGCGACCGTGCCTGGCCCACGCCGGACATCCTCAGTCTGAACGCCTGGCTGGAGCGCGCATGGGAGCATTCGCTGGTGCGCGGTGGTGCGGCCGGCCGCAACCACCTGCTGAATCCGGCACAGTTCCGACACGCGGTCGAACACGTTGCCGCCGGCATCGATACGCCGGAGCCGGTTAACGACAGTGCCGGTGCCCGGAGCTTGCTGAGGCAGGCCTGGAGCCTGGCGCGTGACTGGCGTATGACGCCGCGTGAACTGGCGGCGGCCGCAACCAATGTCGATACCCGTTATGCCGCGGAATGGGCGAACCGGTTCGCCACGCTGTGCCGCGAGCGCGAGTGGATCGACGCCGCATCGCTGTCCGCCCGGCTGTTGCCGGAACTCGCGGACGCCGGTATTCCGGTTGCTCGGCCCGTGCTGCTGGCAGGCTTCAGTTGGCCCACGCCGAGCCAGCGACGTCTGTTCGCCTGCCTGGATGAACTCGGCCTGCTGGCCGGGCGGATCGCACCTGCGAGCGGGGATTTTCGCGACCTGGCGCGCGGCGTGGAAGCCGGCGAACCCCGCGAGGAACGTCAATGGGCTGCCCGCTGGGCCCGTAGCCGACTTGAGGCACAGCCCGATGCACTGATCGGGATTATTGTCCCCGACCTCGACCGGCAGGCCACGGAGATGCGACGCAGTTTTCTCGATGCGTTTGATCCGCTGTGGCGCGATCGTGACGGGGCGCTGTTTCCGGTCAGCCTCGACGATGGCGCAAAACTTGCCGATGCCGGGCTGGTCCATACGGCACTGCTGCTGCTGGGCGTGCCGCTCGGTTACCTGGATTTTCGCGAAATAGGACAACTGTTGCGGTCACCCTATCTTGCCGGTAGCGATGCGGAGGCTGCGGCGCGCGCGCGCCTCGACCTGCGAATCCGGGCGGGGCGGATGCAGAGAATCGATTTACGTCACTTGTGCCGATGGACGGACACGGCAGGCGAGCCGGCGCCACGTCGCTTCCTCGACGCGCTGGGCGCCATGCTCGAGATCAGCGAGCAATTCAGAGGCCGCCATGAACCGGCCGCATGGCTGCCGTTGATCGAAGCGCTGCTGAAAAAAGCCGGGTTCTGCCGCGGGCGCGAACTCGCGCACGACGAAGAGCGCGTGCGCGATGCCTGGAGCCGGCTGGTCGAACAGTTCGGCACGCTCGGTGAGGTAGTCGGCGATATCACCTTCCGGGAAGCGAGGCGCTTGCTGACGGAGGCCGCGCAAAACCGGAAACTGCGCTCGACGACCGGCGGCCGCAGTGTGCAGATCATGACGCCGTGGGAAACCGACGGCCATGCATTCGATGCAGTCTGGTTGTGCGGCATGACAAGCCAGGCATGGCCACCGGTAGCGAGGCCCTCACCGCTGATTGCCATGAGTCTGCAGCGCGCGCAAGGGGTACCGGAATCCCTGCCCGACGTGTATCGCGAGCAGGCGCTGACGGGGGTGACGAGCCTGTTACGCGGTACGCCGAACTGCATCGCGAGTTGGGCGGCGCGCAACGGCGAGGAAGAGCGGGTGCCGACACCGCAGATCGAGGCCTTGCAGCGAGTCAACGCCGATGCGCTGGGTGTGCAACCGACCGATGCCGACTATCGGCAAACCATGCTGGCCGGTCCACGCACGCTGGCAACGGAAGATCCGCCGCCGCCGCTGGCCCGCGGCGAGCAGGTCCGCGGCGGCAGCCGGCTCGTGAACCTGCAGTCCGCCTGTCCGGCGCGTGCTTTCTTCGAGTTACGCCTGGGTGCCAAGGAAATGCGCTCGCCACCATTTGGGCTGGATGCGCTGACCCGCGGCAATCTGGTACACGATGCTGCCGAAGCGTTGTACCGTGCGTTACGGGAGACCGGTGGCCCGGCTAAAACGTCCGCCGCCGCAACCGAAGAATTTATCGCCCAGGCCATCGCTGCGGCGGTCGAACGGCACGTGCCGAAAATGCACCCGCTGGCCGATGCGCTGCGCACGAACGAGCGGCAGCGCGTGGATCGTTTGTTGCGCATGCTCGTCGCACTCGACCACGAACGTGACAAGTTCGACACGCTGGAACTCGAACAGACGCACGTCGCGACCATCGACGACGTGGCATTGAGATTGCGCTTCGACCGGGTCGACGAAGCCCCGGATGGCAAACGCCTCGTGATCGACTACAAGACCGGCGCGCATTTCGGTATCAATGCCTGTCTCGGGGCGCGCCCCTTGCAGATGCAGATACCACTGTATGCCGTATACGGTTCTGCTGATGCCGTTGCACTGTTCTGGCTGCAATCTGACCGACTGCGCATCGATGGCACAGGCACGGCAAACTTTGGAATCACGGCGGCCGGGAAACCCCTGAAGACATTTCCGGTCAGGGATACAGTCGCATGGCAACGACAGATCGATGAATGGCGTCGCATCATCGAGCAACTCGTGGCTGAATTTCGAGCCGGTGATTGCCGCATTGATATGCGTCAGGACCAGCTGGCCGGCGGGCAATTTGCGATGCTGACACGCCGCTGGGATATTGCTTCGGCAGCCGACGCTGGAGACGACGCATGAGCGGGCCACGACAACCCGCGGATGCCGAAGCGCGCGAGCGCGCGCTCGATCCGGCGACATCTTATATCGTGCAGGCGCCCGCCGGCTCGGGCAAAACCGAACTTTTGATCCAGCGATACCTGCGCCTGCTCGCGGTCGTGGAGGAGCCGGAAGAGATCCTGGCGATTACCTTCACGCGCAAGGCGGCCGGTGAGATGCGCACGCGTATCGAGAAGGCGCTGCGGGCTGCGCGCGACGGGGCGTCGCCGCCGGCGGATCAGACGCATTTGCAGCGCGGTTACGAACTGGCCCTCGCGGTCGTCGCACACGACCGGCAGTGCGGTTGGGGGCTCGGTGAGCAACCGGCGCGGCTGCGGATCAGCACCATCGATTCGGTCAACACGCGTCTGAGTCGACGCGTGCCGCTGAGCGCGGGGTTCACGACCCGGAATACTCTGCTCGATAACCCGGAACCGATCTATCGCGAGGCCGCGCGCGAGACGCTGGCGCTGGCCGAAGATCACGACGACAACGGCGCTGCCGTCAGAACATTACTGGCACATTGCGACAACTTCACGGACAGGGTCGAAACCTTGCTCAAAATGATGCTGGAACGTCGCGATCAGTGGCTCAGTCGCACCGGTTCCGGTCGTGCCGCGCATGAGGGCGAATTGCGCGAATGGCTCGAATCTTCACTCGATCAGTTAATCGAAAGCTTTCTGCAGGCGGCGCATGCGGCAGTCCCCCCCGATGCAGCCGACGAAATCGTCGCCTGCCTGGCACATGCGGGCGCATGCCAGGCGCTGAGCAAACCTGATGCCGACGTGGTCGGCTGGCAAAACTGCACGGCCATGCCCGCACCGGACACGGACCAGCGCACGCTCTGGATCGGGATGGCCACCAGTCTGCTGACCCAAAAAGGCCAATGGCGGGCCACGGTCGACAAACGCAACGGCTTTCCCATCGACACCGATGGTCAGCGCGACATGAAAACGCGGGCCGTCGAATTACTTGCCCGCTTATCCGGTGAAGAGGCACTACGCGCGTCACTGGATGTGGTCAGAGGCCTGCCCGAGCCGCATTACGGCGCATCCCGGTGGGCCGTCATAGAGGCACTGTGGAAAGTGTTGCCGCTCACCGTCGCCATTCTCAAACAGCTGTTTGCCGAGCGCGGCCAGACCGACTACACCGAGATCGCCCAGGAGGCGTTGGCGGCGCTGGGCGATGTCGAGGAGGCAACCGAGCTGCGTCTCGCGCTCGATTATCAGATCAAACATATCCTGCTCGATGAATTCCAGGATACCTCCCGCTCGCAATACCAGCTCATCAGGCAACTGACACACGGCTGGGAATTCGAGCCGGATCGCAGCCTGTTCCTGGTCGGTGACCCAATGCAGTCGATCTACCGGTTCCGCGAGGCGGAGGTCGGCCTGTTTCTCGCCACGCGCGATGCAGGAATCGGCGGGCTGCACCCTGAGTTTCTGCAACTGACGACGAATTTTCGCTCCGATCCGGTTCTCGTCAATTGGTTCAACGCATCCTTCGCGCAGATATTTCCGAGCGCAAACGACCGCACATCCGGCGCCGTGCAATTCGCTGCCAGTCAGGCATTCCGCGACCCGGCAGACGGCAGCGGCGTCGAATGGCATGCGGTGCCATACGGCGAGCGTGAGGTCGAGGCCACGCGCGTCGTCACGCTGATCCGTGCGACACTGATAGCCTTCCCGCGTGAGACGATCGGCATCCTGGTGCGCAGCCGCCATCATGCGGCCGCGATCGTAACCCGTTTGCGTCGTGCGGGGATCGGTTTTCTGGCAACCGACCTGGAGAAGCTGCACCAACAACCGGTCGTGCAGGATTTGCTCGCGCTGACTCGCGCGCTGACGCACCTCGGTGACCGACTCGCCTGGCTGGCGTGCCTGCGTGCGCCGTGGTGCGGGCTGACGCTGGCGGACCTGCACGCGCTGGCAACCCCTGACCCTGACGCCTGTGTGTGGACACTGGCCAATCAACCGGCCGTGGTCGAGCGTCTGTCCGCGGACGGTCGGGCGCGTTTGTCACGCTGCCTGCCCATCCTGCATGCGGGGCTGGCACGGCGCGGCGGAATCCCGTTGCGCGATCTGGTCGAAAGCACGTGGCTGCAACTCGGCGGGCCGGCCACGGTCGGCGAAGATGCGCGCGGTGATCTCGAACTGGCCGATCACTACTTCACGTTTCTCGGCTCGCTCGACGTTGATGCTGACTGCGTGGACGGCGCCGAGTTGCTGGAACGTCTCGGCGAACGTCCGATCACCCGTGCGGGCGGCGATCCGCAGGTGCAGATCATGACGATGCACAAGGCCAAGGGGCTCGAATTCGACAGCGTAATTCTGCCCGGCCTGGGCTTTTCGACCCGATCGAGCGAGAAACCCCTGTTGCTGTTGCACGAGTTCCCGCGCACCGACCTCGAGCGCGGGCTCGTGGTCGGCCCATTGAAGGCCAGCGATCAGGCCGCGGATCCGCTCTACGATCTGCTCTGGCGATTCGAGGCCGACAAGGATCGTCTCGAACAGGATCGCTTGTTATACGTCGCGGTGACGCGCGCGCGCCGTCGGCTGCACCTGTTCGCACAGCTCCAGCTGGAAGACACCGACGAGCAGGGCCTGCGCACGCCGGCATCGAATACACTGCTGTCACGCCTGTGGCCGGTGGCCATAGGCGCGATCGATACGGCGGCCGTCGAGTTACCGGTCAAACTGAAAAATATCGCGGGGGAACGGCGAATGGAGTGGGCCGAAGCAACGTTGCGGCAGCTGCCTGCGGACTGGCAACTGCCGGAGCCGCCATCGGCCTGTGGCACGATCGATATCGAACCGGCAACCGCCGGAGAGGAGGCGGTCGAGTTCGAATGGGCGTCACAATGGGCCCGGCACGTCGGTTCGGTCACCCATCGCTGGTTGCAGCACATTGCGGAGGAGGGCGTCGACAACTGGGATGCGCAGCGGGTTACCTTGCTCGACCCGCAGTTGCGGCGCGCGTTACGCCGGGCCGGCGTCAGTCGCGGCGATTTGTCGGTCGCGGTGCAACGCACCACATCAGCGCTGCAAAATACGCTGAACGATGAGACCGGACGCTGGCTTCTCGGGCCGCACACCGGGCAGGCGAATGAGTTGCCGGTCACGAGCCGTGTGCTCGATGCGGCCGACAGCGCCGATCACATCATCGATCGCACGTTCGTCGATGCGGAGGGCGTGCGCTGGGTCATCGACTACAAGACCAGCGGCCACGAGGGTGCCGATCTCGAGGGCTTCCTGAGATCGGAAGCCAACCGTTACCGCCCCCAGTTACGCCGTTATCGCGACGCACTGGCTGCACTGGAGCCGCGCCCGATCCGGACGGCCCTGTATTTCCCGCTGCTGCAGGTATTTCACGAGGTCGATTGCGATGCCTCAGAATGACCCGCTCAGCGCAAACTCGCGGCTGCCGTCCGCGTCGGGTATGCCGATGAACATGAGCCCCTGCTTGAGTTCATTCGGCGCGTCGGGCCGCGGTTTTATCCTGGCGTTGAGCGAATAATTGCGCGGCTTACTGAACCGGATCACGCCCACGATTTGCAATGGGCCGCCGAGGTCGGTCAGTGCGCCCGGGATCGACTCCTCAGACGCGACATTTGGCACATCGAAACGCAGTTCGTAGTGACCGCTCGCATCTCCCGATACGCCGATCATGCTCAGCGGCACGTTGCCGACACGGACCAAGCCGATCATTTGCGTGGGCCACTCGTCGATCACATCCAGCGCTTCGATGCGCAGCGAAAGCTCGCCGCTGTTGCCGCGCAGATTCATCGTCCGCAGCACCGGGGCCAGCGGCCCGGCCGCTTCGAGGTCACGCACAGACAGCGAGCCGGTCAGCCCGATGGAAACTTCGCCGCGCGCGTAACCCGTACCCCAGTCGCCGTCGAAAGACACCGACAGCCGTCCGCTCAGCAGCCCGAACGGGCTGATCTCAAAATCGATATCGCGAAACTGAAAACCCGCGGCATTGATCGTTTGCGCGTTGCCATGCCAGACCGTGCCGGTCAGACCCAGGACCTGCACCGCACCCGTCGGCACAAAAGCGGACAAGATCCTGGCCGGGAGCAGGGTGAACAGGAATACGAAGAACGCGCCGACACCAACGCCGATTAACCAGGCCCGGGTGTTCATGCGAGGGCCGGGCTCAGGCGCCGGCACGCGTCAGCGTCAGGTTGCAGTTCACGCGGCCCGCTTGCTGCGACACGTCGATATTCGCCGTGCTCACCGACATGCCGTGCTGACTTTGCAGGTCGCCGAGCCAGGTGATGAGCGTATCGAACGGAGCGTTCTCGAAACGCAGCCGGATACGGGTGTTGCCATCCGGCTGGTTGCGTTTCAGGTATTGCGCGAGCCCGCTGCTACGGGTTGTTCGATCGACCACCAGCACCAGCGATTGACTCGCACCACCCGGCGCCGGCTGTGCGTCGCCGGACTGCGGCCCGAGGCGTGCTGCCACCTGCTGCAGTTCCGTCAGCAACGCGCGCTTGTCGACGACCAGCTGATGACTGCGCTCGCCGCGGCTCATTATCGGCCGAACCCCGAGCATGACGATCAGCGCGAAGATCAGCAGGCCGCCGGCGATCGAGACCAGCAGTCGTTCGCGGGGCGCGAGTTGTTCGAACCACTCTTTCATATTTGCCGACCCCGGTCAGGCGCCCCGGCCCTTGATCTGAATACGTCCGCGCACCTCGTCACCCTCGGGATTGGCGGACTGAATCTCGGCCTGGAGCGAGCCTCCCTTGCTGATTGCTTTCTGAATCGTGTCGAGCGACTCGACATTCGGCGTCGTCACCCGTAACTCCATTATCCCTTTACGATAGTTGATCGTTTCGACTTTTGTCTGGTTGGCGCCTGACGCGGCAACCGCGGTTGCGACCGCCCGCAAGGTATCGAGAAATTCGGTGTTGCCACCGCCGCTGCCGCTGCCCAGGCCGCGGAGCTTGCTCTTCAGTAATGCACGCGCATCGCGCACTTCGCGGACTTCGGGAAATGTATAGCGGATGCCCTGTTCGATGGCCGTATCGAGCGTCGCGACCTGCCGGTTCAGGCTCGTGATTTCGAGGATCTTCGCGCCGATGAGCGTAATCCCCAGGCAAACCAGCAGGATCGCGGCAACCCGCCAGACCGGCCAGTACGCGGCAAGGCTGGAGCGAGGCGCATAGCGACCCTGCAGCAGGTTCACGCCCGGAGCCACGACAATCTGCGCGGCGAGGCGAGGCAGCGCGCCGTCGGCAAGCAGCCGAACATCGGTCGACGCGACGCGTGACGCCAGCGGCGCGAGTAATGCGTCGGCCTGCGTCTGCGCTGCGGGTACCGCGTACGCGAGCACATTGATCTGCGTCGGCGCATCATCGTTGTCACCGGCAGCCGGGCGGGCGTTCAGCCAGAGCCGGAGCAGGGTGTCCGCGCCTTCGATATCCGCGATCAATACCGAGCCGTCTGCATCACGCAGCGTGAGCAAATCCGCTTCGACGAAGAGAGTCGTGGTGTTCGGCACGATGCTGATCGCATCGCTGTCCGCATACAGAGCGACCGGCTCCAGTCCCGCCGCAGCCAGTAACTCCAGCCATGCCTCCATTGCAAGGCGCTGTACGACGGCCACCGGCAAACGTCCGGCGGCATCGCGTTTACCGAATGCAAAGTGCAGTTCTTCTACGTCAGCGGCGAGTTGTTCTTCCATTGCGTAGGGCAGAGCCTGCAGCAGCTTGCTGGTGCCGCGGATGGGGATATCGGCGGTAGTGCGCAGAACACTGGTGCTCGGCACCAGCGCAATGACCTTGTGGCCGAGCGCGGCGGCGGCGGCGGCAATCGGGTCCCCGGTCGCAGGCTCACCGATCAAGGCGCCGGTCTGGTCAACCGTGACCCATTCGACCGTCTCGGCGGCACGGTCGGAAAATCGCAATACGAGAAATTCAGCCATCCTGTCAGAACCGATATTCCTTCACTTCGTGTCAAAGAACCGCAGACTCGTGGTTACGACCCCGTTGCTGTCCCGCTGCAGGAGACTGTACATAGTGAGCTGCGCAGTGCCAAGGGTTACCAGCACCTTAAGCTGGAAGAAATACGTCACCACATCAAGGTATTCGTTCGCAAAACCGGGGTCTACGAGGCCCTCGGCGTCGTCCATGAAGGCACTGTCGCCCGCGCCCGTCAGCAGGCTGCAGTAGGGGCGATTCGCCTTCAGGGTCTCGGCGCTCGACGTCGAGCCGTCCTGGGACAAAGAGATCAACACCGCATCCTCCGCGGTATTGACGTTGATCTTCTCGCCCGGCGGCAGCGCGGAAACGTAGCGCTCGAGCAGCCGGAACACCTTATCATCCGGTGCTTCCGGATCGAGCATGCCGTCGATCGCCAGCAACTCGGTGGTAGTCGTGAACCAGGTATTCGCGGTTCGGTACGGTGGCCGCCGCAAGGTGTAGATGCCGTCCTCGGCGCCGCCGAGCACCTCGCTCTGATCGGGGTCGATCCAGTCGAGCACCTTGGGCGCGAGGCCGGGATCCAGCCCGAGTGCCTCGAGCAGGCGCTCGAACTGCTCGAAAACCGCGTTGTCCCTGGTGCCGGTGGCGGCCAGGTTGTTCAGATGGAAGCGTCCTTGCAGGCTGGTCAGACGGCCGCGTACCGTGCCACCCTCGAACGGCAGCGTCAGTTCGGTTGCCCAGCGTTCGCCCGGATAGTCGCAGAATTCATCATCCTGCTGGTCGCTCTCATAATCCTTACGCAGCGCATCGGCCGCCATGATTTCCGCGCCGAGCGCGAACTGGCGGGCCTGGCTACGCAGCAGGGCCGACTCGGTGCGGCGCATGTCAAGGTGCAGTTGCCACGCGAGATCAGCCGCGAGGATCGTCGCCAGCGCCACCACGAGCAGTGCCGTAATCGCGGCAATGCCACGTTGTCGCTGCGGGTAACCGTGTGGCCCGGGTTGCATTCAGAGCAGATCCACGATGCGTTCTATCTCACCCCATGCGGCGAGGTCAAACCGGATGCGTACCGCGCGCGGAAACACGAACGTCGCCGTATCGAGTTGGCTCAGGGGCGGCCACTGCGTGGACCACTGCGCCCCATCGCCGAGATACTCGATCTCGATCGAGTTGACATCCTCGAGGATGGTTTCCGAGCGCGGCTCGCTGCCCAGAGGCGAATCCATGACCAGCCAGTATTCGCGGATCAGCGCATCTTCCTCGAGTCGGTACTGCACGCGTTGCAAGGTGCCACGAGGTACCGGCACCGGGTTACGCCAGCCGCTGCGGCTCAGGCGAACGATGTTGTCGGCCAGTGTATCGGTGATGAGCGGAGCTTCGGTACCCTGCCCGAGCACGTCGCGCACGTGGCGCGGGTTCAGCTGCGCGAAATCATCCATGATCAGACGCATGGCTCTCTGCAACTGGCCGAGTCGGATCATCTGTTGTTTCGCGATCGCCTGCTGGGTGACGATCGTGTTGAGGCCACCGAGAGCCAGCATGCTGATGACGCCGAAGATCGCAATCGCGACCAGCAATTCGATCAGCGTGAAGCCGCCGTGCCGGCGCGGCTGCATCAACGCAGCTCCCCGGTCGTGTAGTCTGCATTCGGATCCAGCGGTGCCCAGCGGGCGCCGAAAGAATTTGCATCATCGCCATCGCCGGATTGCCGGCCCGGTGATGTGCCGGTGCCGGATACTGCCGGTTCGATGAAGCCGATGACGGTCGCGAGAATGTCCTCCCGCGCATCGGCCAGGCTGACCGACACGTCCAGCCGGCGCATTTCCATATCCGGAATTCTCGAGGTCTTGATCGTATAGGCCCAGGTCACGCCCGCCATGTCGATCTCGTCGTTGCGCTCGCCGACCTTGGGTATCTCGCCCGTGACGCGCAGTTCGGTAATGCGGTCCGTTGCCACCCAGTTTGCGAACGTCTTGTCGCGCAGGCGCGTGGTGGCCATCAGCATCTGACTCAGGGCACTGAACACGCCAACCATGCCGAGACTGATGATCGCCAGCGCCACGAGCACCTCCAGCAGCGTGAAACCCTCGGCGAGCCGGCGCCGCTGTCCGGACCGGGGCAGCGGCGCCCGGAGCTTCACGGGAAAGCCTCCGTAACCTCGGTCGAACCGTCGACGTTGAACTGGATGAATTTGCCGCGGTTCTCGAATTCGCGGCGCAGTTGCACGATGAACGGGCTGATATCGCCGCTGGAAAAGATCATGATTTGCGGCCGGTACCGGTCTTCCTCGCCCGGGTCATTTTTGTCCGGGTCTTGCGGGTCGGAATCAACGGCGGCGTTGGAGTCGACCGATGGCTCCCGGTCATCGCGCTTCAGGACGACCTCGCGCCCGTCGATCTCGAGTTCGAAGCGCAAGCCCTCCGGCAGCAGTCGTGGCCCGAGTAGCGTGCTTTTCATTAACAACGTCCACTCCGATTGATCGGCGGTATCCTCGTCATAGTAGTCATTGAAGTCTTCGTAGTAGGCAGCAAATTCGTACCCGTCGGGGAAAAATCGCATGCCGATCTCCCGGCCCTGGAGCACGGATTCTTCGCGTGCCAGATCGATTACCGCGATCAATCGATCGACTTCGGTGTCGAGTCGCCGGTCGCCGCCGATGAGACCGACCGACAGGGTGAACATGGTCGCAAGTATGCCGATGATGAATACGACCACCAGGACCTCGAGCAGGGTAAATCCCGCGCCCCGGTGCGCGCCCGGGGAAAAGTCGCGCGGCTCAGGGCGACCGGATTTCGGGCCCCGGCTAGTCGAGCGACCAGTTGCCGAGATCACCATCCAGCCCTTCGCCGCCTTGTTGTCCGTCGCGACCGAGCGAGTAGACATCGAACTCGCCCTGGTTGCCCGGATAGAGATAGACATAGGGACGATCCCACGGGTCCTTCGGCAGTCGATCCAGGTAGCCGCCGGCGGGCCAGCGCACATTCGGGTCTTGCGGCGGTGTGACCAGCGCGTCGAGTCCCCGCTCGGTATCCGGGTAGCGGAAATTATCGATGCGATACAATTTCAACGCGCTTTCGATCGAACGCAGGTCTTGCCGGACCTTGACGATTTGCGCATCGTCGATCCGGCTGATGACATTGGGTGCAATCAGGGCTGCGAGGATGCCGAGGATAACGACGACGACCATGATTTCGATCAGCGTGAAACCGGTGTGGCCGCGTCGGTGAATGAATAGGTACTGAGATGTCATGAAGATATTCCGTGTTTCTGCGATGATCCGCCACACTTGCCGTTGCGCCAGTGCAGCTGTTCATCAGCATTCCACTTAAAACCTTACCATAGCAAGATGTCTTTAACCGTTAAAAAGGCAGGCGAAACGTTAGCTTTGCTGCCCGCTGCAATGCGACCCTGGCTGGGGCTGGCGCTGCTCATGACCGTCTTGCAGCTGATCCCGGATGCGCAGTCCGGGCTGCGCTTCGACCGGGCGCTGATCGAAGCCGGGCAGGTCTGGCGGCTGTTTACGGCCAACTTCATCCATCTGGGTTGGGGGCACCTGGCGCTCAATGTCGCCGGCCTGCTGGTGCTTGGCTGGCTATTCGCCGAAGACTTCCCGCTCGGGGCATGGGGCTGGATACTGGTACTCAGTTCGCTGGCGTCCAGCATGGGAATCTGGTTCTGGGCGCCGGATGTGGATCGCTGCGTGGGTCTGTCCGGGGCGCTGCACGGGCTGTTCGCGGCCGGATGCCTGGCGTGGGTCCGCGCCGGACCCGACGTCGGCATCGGCGTCGGGCTGCTGCTGGCCGGGGCCGGCAAACTGATCTACGAGCAAACCGCCGGATCGATGCCGTTCTCGGCAGGCATCGTCGGCGGTCCGGTGGTGACCGATGCACACTTGTGGGGGGCGGTCGGCGGGCTGCTGGCCGTGGCGCTGCTCCGGTTGTGGCGCCGACTCCGGGCGCGGTTATAATGCCGGTGTGCGCAGCAGCCGATCTGCCGCGCCATTCCCTGAGTACCCCCCCCTTAAGTGACTCGTCCGGGTGATCAGTAATCCAGTCGCATGAATAACACGCCATCCGAACTTTTCTCCCTGAGCGGCCAGGTCACACTGGTCACGGGTGCCTCGCGCGGCATCGGTGCGGCCATCGCCGACACGCTCGGCACGGCCGGCGCCACCGTGATCGGAACGGCGACGAGTCAGGCCGGCGCAAGCGCCATCGATGCTCGATTTGCCGCCCATGGCATCACCGGTCGGGGCGCGGTACTGGACGTCTGTGAGCCGACATCGATCGCAGCGCTGATCAAAGACATCACCGGCAGGGAAGGCCCAGTCACAATTCTCGTCAACAATGCAGGCATCACCCGGGATAATTTGCTGATACGCATGACAGACGACGAATGGGACGACACCATCAGCACCAACCTGACTTCGGTGTTCCGGCTGGCCAGGGCCGTGCTGCGCGGAATGATGAAAGCGCGCCAGGGCCGCATCATTACGATCTCGTCGGTCGTCGGTTCGATGGGTAATGCGGGCCAGGCCAATTATGCCGCTGCGAAGGCCGGGATCGTGGGCTTTTCGAAGTCGCTGGCCCGCGAAATCGGCTCGCGCGGCATCACGGCGAACGTCGTTGCGCCCGGATTGATCGAAACCGGAATGACAGAGGCGCTGACCGACGAGCTGCGCAGTGGTCTGAGCGAACAGATTCCGCTGCAAAAATTAGGGTGCGTTGCGGACGTTGCGGGGGCTGTTTTGTATCTCGCCTCCGGCGCGGGGGCTTACGTGACCGGTGAAACGATTCACGTAAATGGCGGTATGTACATGATCTAAAAGATTTTTTTATTGAATTCCCGGGCAAACGCCGGGTTGGGAATTACAGTAGCGTGCCAATAACGATTCCCTTAAAATACGCCCGCGAGTCCAGAGGCAAGCTAAAAACTCACGACTCTATTTATAGCTGAGGAATACACCAATATGAGCAGCATCGAGGAACAGGTTAAGAACATCGTCGCCGAGCAACTCGGCGTCAAAGAGGAAGAGGTGACCAACGCGGCATCTTTCGTTGATGATCTTGGCGCGGATTCGCTGGACACTGTTGAACTTGTCATGGCGCTCGAAGAAGAGTTCGAGACTGAAATTCCGGATGAAGACGCCGAGAAAATCACCACGGTTCAGCAGGCTATCGACTTCATCACGAAGCGTGCCGATCAGTCCTGATTGCATTTATTGCGATGCCGTTGGCGAGCGTTTAGTTTCGCCCGCGGCAAGCGTTTCCACATGATAAATTGATATGACCAAACGGCGAGTAGTCGTAACGGGTCTCGGCATCATATCCCCGGTCGGAAACAATGTTCGGACGGCGTGGGAAAATGTCGTGGCGGGGCGCACCGGCATCGGCCCGATTCTCGAATTCGACGTCAGTGATTTTTCGACCCGCTTTGGCGGTTCGATCAAGGATTTCGATATCTCGAAATACATGGCGCCGAAGGATGCCCGCAAGGTCGATCCGTTCATCCAATACGGTATCGCCGCAGCCGAGGAGGCCGTCGCACAGGCCGGTATCTCGACCGGGCAATACCCGGCGCATCGCATTGGAGTGGCCATGGGCTCCGGCATCGGCGGCATCGGCACGATCGAGTCCAACTACGAAAAATATGCCGCGGCCCACTCGCCGCGCAAGATCTCGCCGTTCTTCGTACCGGGCAGCATCATCAACATGATTGCCGGCCACATATCGATCCGGCACGGTTTCCAGGGGCCGAATCTGGCCCTGGTAACCGCCTGTACCAGCGCCACGCACTGTATCGGTATTGGCGCGCGCACCATCGCCTACGGCGACGCCGATGTGATGGTCGTTGGCGGCGCCGAAGCGCCCATGAGCATCCTCGGTCTCGGCGGTTTCTGTTCGGCCCGGGCCCTGTCGACGCGCAACGACGATCCGGCCGGCGCCAGCCGCCCGTGGGACCGCGACCGGGACGGATTCGTGCTGGGTTCCGGCGGGGGTGCGCTGGTTCTCGAAGAATACGCGGCGGCCCGATCGCGTGGCGCGGATATATTCTGCGAACTCGTTGGCTTCGGCATGAGCGGCGATGCCAATCACATTACGGCACCGAAGGAAGACGGCAGTGGCGCTGCCCTGTGCATGACGGCAGCGCTGCAGGATGCCGGCCTGAACCCCGACGGTATCCAGTACATCAATGCGCATGGAACCTCGACACCGCTCGGCGACGCCGCCGAGACACGAGCGGTACGCAGCGTGTTCGGCAAGCATGCCGACGCGCTGGCGGTCAGTTCGACGAAATCGACGACCGGCCACCTGCTCGGCGCAGCGGGTGCGGTCGAGGCCGTGTTCAGCGTGCAGGCACTCATTGACCAGGTCGCACCACCGACGATCAACATCGAAAATCAGGATCCGGATTGCGATCTCGATTACGTGCCGAACGTGGCACGCGAGATGGCGATCGATGCGGTGCTATCGAACTCTTTCGGTTTCGGCGGAACGAACGGCACCCTCATCTTTCAAAAGATCTGACGCAGGTCCCGCCGCGCGGCCGGCGCGGTGAGCGAGCGCTCCAATATGTCGACGAACGGGCTGACGCACACCAGGAAGATACCCTTCCGGTTCGACCTGCTCGATCTGCACTGCTCCAATCCCGAGCGGTATCCCGCACTGATCGAAAGTGTCGCGTCCGATACGCGCCTCGGACGCTACGATATTCTGTTCGCTTTTCCGGACGAGGTGCTGCGCCTCGATGCCTGCGGGGATCTGACCGGGCCACGGCTCGACCCGCTGACAGGTCCGGTGACGGACCGGCGGACCGGATTTCTGCCCGCTTTCGACCGTTGGTGGCAACAGCTTCGGCAACCCGTGTCGCCCGTCCGGCAACTGCCGTTCACGGGTGGATGGTTCATGTTGCTTGGCTATGAACTGGCGAATGAGATCGAGCCCGGCCTGCGACTGCGGACCGATCCGCGGCAACCGGTCGCGGTTGCATTGCGGGTACCGGTCGCGGTGATCCGCGACCGCGACACGGAGTCCGCATGGATCGTGGCTGAAGCCGGCTGCGAGGCGAGGCTGGCCGACGTGGTCGCCGATCTCGACGGACTCCGCACCGGGTCCGCAAGCGCCGGAAGTCATCCGGTCGCCGGCCTGTCCGAAGAGAACCCGGCCCGCTTCCTCGCCGCCGTCACGGCGGCGAAGGTCCACATTGCCGCCGGCGACATATACCAAGCCAACCTGTCGCGGCAGTGGCATGGCGCGCTCAGGCCCGGGGCAAGCGCGGCGGATATCTACCGCCGGCTGCGCATGCGGAATCCGGCCCCGTTCGCGGGCCTGGTGGTGCTGCCGGGTCTGGCCGTGATCAGTTCATCCCCGGAGCGTCTGCTATGGACGGACGGCAAACGTGTCGAGACGCGCCCCATCGCGGGCACCCGGGCCCGGCTGCCGGGCGGACCGGGGGAGCAGGCGATGCGCCGTGAGTTGCACGATCACCCGAAAGAACGCGCCGAGCATGTCATGCTGATCGACCTCGAGCGCAACGATCTCGGCCGAATTTGCCGGCCGGGCAGCGTCCGGGTTGACGAATTCATGGTGATCGAGTCGTACGCCCATGTTCACCATATCGTGTCAAATGTCTGCGGCGAGTTGCGCGACGACGCCACGCCCGGCACGATCATCCATTCGCTATTCCCCGGCGGCAGCATTACCGGCTGTCCGAAGGTACGCTGTATGCAAATCATTCACGAACTCGAAAACCGGCCACGCGGCGTCTACACGGGCGCAATGGGTTACTTCAATCGGGACGGCAGCGGCGATCTGAATATTCTGATCCGCACCATGACGGTCACGGACGGCGAGCTTACGATCGCAACCGGCAGCGGCATCGTCGCCGATTCGTCGCCGCAGCAGGAACTCGAGGAGACGCGGGCCAAAGCCCGGGGTATGCTGCTCGCGCTCGAAGCCGGGCCGGGAAGTGCGAGTTAAGCATGTCGAACTGGCTGATCAATGGCACACCCGGGAACGTCTTGCCGATCGACGATCGCGGCCTGCAATACGCCGACGGTCTGTTCGAGACGATTGCGGTCCGCAAGGGTAAGCCACGCTTCCTGGATCGGCACTTCAGTCGTCTGCGGCACGGCTGCGGTGCGCTGGATATTGTCTGCCCGGACCTCGGTGTGATCGAGCAAGAGGTGCGCCAGATCGCCGAGGGCTGCGAATTCGGCGCGGCCAAAATCATCGTCACCCGCGGCTCGGGCCCGCGCGGGTACGCACCGCCGAGCAACCCGCACCCCACCCGAATCGTCGGCATCGCTGCGGCGACGCCGGCGCCGCGCAGTTGCTACGCTGAGGGCATCATCGCACGCATGTGCCGGACCCGGGTCAGTGCCCCTGCGGTCGCCGCCGGCATGAAGACACTCGGACGCAGCGAACAGGTTCTGGCGCGCGCCGAATGGCAGGATCCACAGATCCGAGAGGGGCTCATGTGCAATGCGGAAGGGCAGGTGATCGGCGGCACGATGAGCAACTTGTTCCTGGTCAGGGACGACGCGTTGCATACGCCGCAGACCACGCTCTGCGGCATCGCGGGCATCATGCGCCAGGTCGTTACGGAGCAGGCCGAACGCGCTGGCATCCAAAGCCACCGGCGACAAATCGATGCGGCTGAACTCGCCGGCGCCGACGAGTTGTTCGTGACCAACACGATGATTGGACTCTGGCCGTTGCGCAGACTCGTCGATGAGCAGGGTGCGGTTATCTGGGCACGGACGATCCCGGCACGCGGCACGGTCACGCATATGCTGAAATTGCGCCTGGCCCAGCTCGGCGTCACCGAATGCATCGGCTGATGGTGATGCGTTACACGCTGGCGTTGCTGCTCATCGCGCTGGCCGGCGGCGGGGGCGCGTGGTGGTGGCTGGATGATTACCTGACGGCACCGCTCGGAGTTCCGGCCGACGGCTATGTACTCGATGTCGTGCGTGGCAGTTCACTGACCGGCGTCACGGATGAATTGGCGG
>SMWD01000082.1 GCA_004357495.1 Gammaproteobacteria bacterium | reverse complement strand
CCGCTGAATAATCGAACGCTCAAGAGCAGAGGAGTCAGCACAATGAGCGCTGCGGCAAATGCAAAAGTCGGGGTGATATTCAAATCCTACGAGCCCATGTCCGCCATCCAGGCCTACGCGAAGCAGACCGAAGAATCCGGTCTTGCCGGTGGTTTCTGGATTGCCGAGGCTTATCACTGGTTTCGTAAATACGGCCACGAATCGCGGGGGTGCATGGCCACGCTTGCCGCCGCGGCGATGGTAACCCGGGAAATTCCCATCGGCCTGGGCATTACCTCGCCGTATATGCGACACCCCACCACCCAGGCCGCTGAAGCGGTGGCCATCGACGAACTGTCCGGTGGACGATTTATCATGGGCCTCGGCGCCGGTAAGGTCGGGACGGAATACCTTGAGATTGATCAGAAGAAATTCACCCCGGTTAAAGTACACCGGGAGTCGATAGACATTATTCGCGGCATAATCAGTGGTGAGGCTTTCCGTTACGACGGTGAGCTATTCAGGTGCGACGTGCCGGCTGTTGATCGCACCGGCCGCGGACTGCGCACGGACATTCCCGTCTATGTCGGAGCGACGGGCCCTTTCATGCAGAAGCTGGCCGGAAAAATGGCGGATGGCTTGTTGCTGCCCGGCCTGACGTCACCCGGTTTCACCCGCTATGCCCGGGAAAATCTTGCGCAGGGTTTTGACGCGGCCAATCGTGAAGCGCCACCGGATTATCCGGTGGGCGGCGTGATCCTGGCAGCCTGTTCCCGGGATGGCGGCAAGGCGCGGGATGCGACGCGGAGTTACACCGGGACCTATGTCATCAATAAATTGCGGAACATCAAAAACGACATCATATTGAGCAGTTCGGGGCTGCCCGGCGAGACCTGGGAGCCCTTCCGTCAGGCCCTCGCCGAAGGTACGGAAGACAAAGTGACGCACCTGGTCAATGACGACATGATGCGGGCGTTCACGGTGATTTCCGGCACCCCCGATGACTGCGTCGAACTCTTGCAGCAACTGGTGGATGCCGGCCTGAACCTGCCGCTGATGGAGGTGGTGGGAGCCAGCCAGGAGGATAACCTCGAATCCATTCGACTGCTGGGCGAAGAGGTCGTGCCACGACTGAGAGCTGCCACGATCTGAGTCGGCGGTTCGACCAGTAACAGACTGCCAGGAGCAATACGAAACAATGAGATTCGCTACATTCAAAATCAAGGGCGACGATAAGCAAACCATCGGCGCATTCATCGGCAATTGCTATGTTGATCTGCATGCCATCACCGGGGGCGCACTTCCCGACACCATGATTGCGTTCCTGTGCCTGGGAGATTCAGGCCAGGAACAGGCTCGGGCAGCGCTGAAGAGCGTCGCCGGGGACCTGCAGACCAGCGCACCGGAGTCGCTGAAGGCGCCGAACGGCGAGCGGTGTGCCTACGCGGAAGAGGAGATCACCTTGTGCGCCCCGGTACCGCGACCGGGCAAGATCATGCATACCTCCTGTAATTTCGATGCGCATCTCGAAGAGCTGGCCACCTGGCAGCAGCCGGAGTGGCAATCGCATAATTGGGGCGACTTTCATTTTGTACATCCCACCGGGTTCCTCGAGGCGCCATCTTCCGTCGTCGCATCCGGCGCCGAGGTTGCAGTGCCCCATTTCACCAAGCAGCTCGATTACGAAATTGAAATCGGTATCATCATCGGCAAAAAGGCGTTTCGCGTGAACGCGGCTGATGCGCTGGACTACGTTGCGGGCTTTACCATTTTTAACGATCTCTCCGCCCGGGATATCCAGGCCCGGGAGCACTCGAACATGGTCATTCTGCTGGGCAAGAGCTTCAATGGTTCCTGCCCCTTCGGCCCGCATCTGGTGACGACCGATGAACTGGATGATCCCCACAATCTGGATATGAAACTCCGGGTGAACGGGGAAATTCGCCAGGACGCCAACACCGGGCAGATGCATTACAAGATCGCGGAACTGGTGTCGTGGTGGTCAAACACGACGCTGGAGCCGGGGGATATCATCACCAGCGGCAGCCCGCCGGGGGTCGCCGCCGGCATGGCGGTGCCCGACTGGCTGGCGCCGGGCGACCTCGTGGAGGCGACTATCGAGCAGCTTGGCACCCTGACCACGCATATCGTGGCGGGTGACCCGGAGGCAGCCGGATGACAAATGATAGAGATCAGGCGCTGGTTGCCAGGGCAGTCGATTGTATCGACCGCGATCGTCTCGTTCAGCTGGTTGTCGATCTGGTCAATGTGCCGAGCCCGACGGGTTACGAAGGCGATATGGCGCGCGCGTTTCATGAGGTGCTGCAGGGCGCCGGTTTCCGGTCGATACTGCAACCGATCGGCGACAATCGTTACAACGCGATAGGCAAATGGTACGGCGAGGGTGGCGGCAAGAGCCTGATGTTCAACGGCCATCTCGATACGTCATTCGGTCCGGAGCAGGCGCACCGCGGCCTCGGTTATCGCTGCGAGGGCAACGTCGTTGACGACGAGTGGATATATGGCATGGGCACGTTCAACATGAAGAGCGCGCTCGCAACCTATACCGTTGCCTGCGAAGCGATTCAGAAGGCCGGCATCAGGATTGGCGGCGATGTCGTTATCGCCGGCGTTGCCGGCGAGATCGAGAAGGCGCCGGTCAATGACTTCGACGGGCCCGGGTACCAGGGCTACGGGCCCGGCACGAAATTTGCGATTACGCATGGCGCCATTGCCGACTATTGCATTCTCGGCGAGCCCACCAACATGATGATCATTCCGCGTCATTGCGGTACGACGTGGATGAAGATCACGGTACCGGGCACGTTGATTCATACCGCGTGGTCCGAGCATGAAGGGAACTCGATCAGTCACTCCGGCATCATCCTGAACGCACTGAATGAGTGGATTCCCGGATACATGGAGCGCAACGAGTTCGGCGGTACCCGGCCGAAGGTGAATATTGCCGCTATCGAAGGCGGCTGGCCGTGGCGTGGCGCCAGGACTCCGGAGAGCTGTAACATCTATATCGATGTCAGGACGCCGCCCGAGGTGCTGCCGATGGATGTCTACCGCGAGGTTCGCGGCCTGATCAGGAATCTTGAGAAAGACCATGCCTGCCTCGAGGGCACGATCGTCGATACGTACGTGACGGCGCCCGGGACATCGATTCCGGACGATCACGAATTGATCCGGACGATCGTTGCCGCGCATTCGCAACAGCTTGGCGTCGAACCCGAATTCGGCAATGAAATCTGGTACAGCGATGCAGCACACATGAATCGCTATGGTATCGCCACCGTGAACTATGGGTCGGCCGGCCGGATTCGCACCGGCGGCGGGGGTTTCGATACGCTGCAGGGCGAGGCAGTCCACATCGGGGATATGCTGGATATCATCAAGGTGTACATCCAATGCATCCTGAGCATCTGCGGCGTAGCCGATTGAGCGGACAGAATCTGTGACGAACTTGAATCTGCATGAACTGCTGGCCGGCGCCCGGATCTATGATCTCGGTCAGCCATACTGGCAAGGTATGCCCATCCACCCGTTTGATCCGCCGTATCAGTACCTGCTGTTCGACTACCACGAATATGTCGAGAAGGACCTCGGCAAGATCGAGCCCGGGTTTTCCCACGCCATCGGCATGATGATCACTTCCATGCATGCGGGGACGCATTTAGATATTCCGATTCACATGGCCCAGGACTACAAGGTTCAGGGCATCGATGTTCGTCCCTATCAGCGGGGTACGGGTTTTGTGGATCTGCCGGCGCCCCTGCACAGCATGGAGGATGTTCAGCCGCTGGTGCTCAGGGCGGTGCTGTTCGATATTCCGGGAGTGCAGGGTATCGACATTCTTCCCGAGCGTTACTCCATAACGGCGGCGGACCTGGAGGCGGTCGTCGACAAGCACGGTGCGTCGCTGCAGGAGGGCGACTGCGCCCTCATTCGTACCGGCTTCGGACGGTATTTTGAAACCGATGCGGAAACCTATCTGCACAAGTGGGCGGGGCTTGCCCCCGACGCCGTGCGCTGGCTTGCGGAGCGAAAGCCCAGGCTGGTGGGCACGGACAACCTGTCGATCGGTGTGCCCGATCTCTTCGATGCCCATCGGGTGCTGCTGGTAGAGAACGGTATTTACGTGATGAAAAGTCTGATGCTCGAGGAACTCGCGGAGGAGCAACGGCATGTATCCACCGTTGTGGTGCTGCCCCTGAAAATAAAGGGTGGCGAAGCGTCGCTGATTCGACCCATAGCCATCGCCTGATCAAACAATTACCGCCCGTCGAGGTGAACCATGAATGACAATATCTGGACCAGCGACTTAAATGAGAAACCCGAAGTGCAAGACGGTTTTGACCGCGCGAAACCGGTGCGTTTTTATGACACGACACTCCGCGACGGGGAACAATCCATCGGCGTTGTTTTCACGCCCGAGGAGAAGTTTGAAATTGCCTGCGCGCTCTCGGATCTCGGCGTGAGTCGCATCGAAGCGGGGTTTCCCAGAGTTTCGGCAGCGGATTCCCAAGCGGTCAAGCGTATTCTCGATGAGCATTTGGAGGCCGAGATCTGGGGGTTCTCCCGGGCGATGACGGAGGATCTCGATGCGCTCATCGAACTGGGAACGACGGCCACCGTCATCGAGGTGCCCACCAGCGAAATCAAGATGGAAGCCTACGGCCTGACCCGCGAGAAGGTCATGCAACGCGCGGTGGGCGCGATCACGCATGCGGTGGAACACGGCATGCGGGTATTATTTTTCCCCGTGGACGGAACCCGTACGGATCTCGGCTTTCTGCGGGAGATTTATGTGGCCGGGCTCGAGGCCGGCGCTTCGGAGGTGGCCGTGGTCGATACCATTGGCGCCTGTGCGCCCGAAGCGATCGAGGGTCTGATCAACGAGGTAACCGGCTGGCTCGGGCCGGATATTCCGGTGCATTTTCATGGCCACAACGATTTCGGTCTGGCGACGGCCTCTGCCATCGCTGCCGTGCGCGGCGGCGCCGAATGGATTCAGGGCACCATCAACGGGATGGGCGAGCGCGCCGGGAATGCCGACATTTCCGAAGTCGCTCTGGCGTTGCAGTGCCTCTACCACGTACCGGTAGACATAGATCTCGGCAAGGCCCGCCGGGTGTCCGCCATGGTGCAGAAGGCCGGTGGTTATCAGGTGGATGGCTGGAAGCCGGTGGTCGGGAAGAACCTGTTCGTTCGCGAGAGCGGTGCAGTGGCCAGTCAGTTTCATATTCCCGAGGCTATAGAGCCGTATTCCGCCGAGATTGTTGCGGCGGACCGCAGGATCGTACTGGGCAAGAAAAGCGGCCTTTCCAGTATCGATTTAAAGGTCAGGGAACTGGGTCTGGACCTGTCGAAAGACGATTATCCGGCCGTTCTGGCCGAGGTAAAAGATCAGGCCACCCGGGCCGGCCGGCTGATTACCGACGATGAGTTTCGCCGTATCGCCCAACAGTAATCCCCGGAGTTTATCCGCCGCGCAGATACCGGTTCCGATATTCGCTGGGCGACGACCCGGTCCACGCGCGAAATGCCCTCGAGAAGCTGCTGTAATCAGAAAACCCCAGCAGATATGCCACTTCGCTTACGGAGCGCAGCCCCTGGCTAATGTATTGTTCGGCCAGTTCACGGCGCGTTTCATTCAGTAAAATCCGGTAGCTCGTATTGCGCTCACTCAGTTTCCCCTGCAGAGTTCGTTCGCTCATATTCAGGCGCCCCGCGACCTTCTCTTTGTTGCAATCGCCGGACGGCAATAAATCAAAGAAAGAAGCCCGGACCTGGGCAACAACGTCCTGCCGGTCCATCTGCGCGAGCAGACTCATGACGACGTGGTCATTCTGACGTGCCAGTTCCGCATTGGCGGCCGGTAGCTGGACATGCATATCATCGTTGTCAAGAATCAGCACATTGCCCTCGCTGCCGAATTCGACCGGCGCCTGGAAATAGTCGGTGAACTTTTCAGCATTGATCGAGGGCTTCGGCCGACGCAGACAGACGCGCAGCGGCGCGAAATCCGGCCGGTAAATCTGGCGGCTGAACCGAATGATCGTGGCCAGCCACGCATCCTGGGGAATATATAAAGACAAACCGCTCGTCGGAATCAGTATCAGCCGATAATCGGTTTCGGTTTTTTCCAGGTGAGTCACTGCGTTGGTGGTAACGAAACGAAAATAGCGGACGATTCGGCGGCAGAACGACTCCATTGTTCTGCTGGCGTAGAGCGAATAGCCAAGGGCATGCAGAGAGGTTGGATGCACATACTGTGCGATGAAAAGACCGAATGCCGGATCGCCGGTGGCTTCCTCGGCCAGTTCATAGACACGACTCATGCGGTCGGACGGGAAGCGTGCAGTCGGGTCCCGCGCGTCGGCCAGATCAATGTTGGCTTCGGCAAACACTGCCCGGCTGTCCACGTCCCGTGCATCCAGTGCTTCGGCGACCGCAACTGCCCAGCTTGCAATCAAGTGGAAATCGGCGGCGATCGTCGGGCCCATGCAACACCATTAAAAACTGGATTTCTTTATTATGGCACGGTGCATTATAATCTGCGGAGCCGGTCGCTGGAACTGACCATGTCAATGCGGAGATCGTAACACATTGATTATTAAGGGATATTGTGATCGTCTCGTGAGATTTGCGACGCTTAGGTCGCCCGCCCGCCACAGAGTTGCAGAACAAGAAACGTCGCGGGGCCGGTACAGGTAATCGGAGGAAACCGAATGCACACCAAAATTCTGCTCAAAGAAGCAGAGATGCCTACCCATTGGTATAACGTCGTTGCCGATATGCCGAATCCGCCGCCGCCGCCTCTGGGTCCCGACGGACAACCGGCGCCCCCCGAAGCCCTCGCGGCTATTTTTCCCGAGGGCTTGATCGAGCAGGAGGTGAGCACCGAGCGCTGGATTCCTATCCCCGATGAAGTTCGGGAAATCTTGCGGCTGTGGCGTCCGTCGCCGTTATTTCGTGCCCATCGGCTGGAAAAGGCTCTGGGCACGCCGGCCAAAATTTACTACAAGAACGAGGCCGTGAGTCCGGTAGGCTCGCACAAACCGAATACTGCCGTCGTCCAGGCGTATTTTAACAAACAGGTTGGCATCAAGCGGCTGGTCACGGAAACCGGTGCGGGCCAATGGGGTTGTGCCCTGGCTCTGGCCGGCGAGTTCTTCGGTCTGGATGTTCGTGTGTTCATGGTTCGGGTGAGCTACGAACAAAAGCCCTATCGTCGTTCCATGATGAAGGTCTGGGGCGCCGAAGTCTTTGCCAGTCCCACGGATATGACCGAGTCAGGCCGCAAGATTCTGGAAAAAGACCCTGACAGTCCGGGTTCCCTGGGAATCGCCATTTCCGAAGCCGTGGAACAAGCCATCGACAGTGACGACACCAATTACGCCTTGGGTTCAGTGCTGAATCATGTGCTATTGCACCAGACCATCGTGGGTCAAGAGGCCATGAAACAGATGGCCATGGTCGGCGATTATCCGGACAAGATCATCGCCTGTTGTGGCGGCGGCTCGAATTTCGGTGGTATTGCTTTCCCCTTCATTGCTGACAAGGCGGCGGGTAAGGACGTGCAACTCATCGCCGTGGAGCCCACTTCCTGCCCTACGCTGACCAAGGGCTCTTACACCTATGACTTCGGTGACGCCTCCGGGCTGACCCCGATGCTCAAGATGTATACCCTTGGTCATGATTTCATGCCACCCAGCATTCACGCCGGTGGTTTGCGCTACCACGGTGAATCTCCCCTGGTCAGCCAACTGTGCCACGAAGGCATCATCGACGCGGTGGCGATTCCCCAGATTGAGACTTTTCAGGCGGGTATTTTGTTTGCTCGCACGGAGGGCCTCGTACCGGCGCCGGAATCCACCCACGCTATCGCCGCCACGATCCGCGAAGCGAAACAGTGTACCGAAACCGGTGAGTCCAAAACTTTATTGTTTAACCTGTCGGGCCACGGGCATTTCGATATGAGTTCCTACGATCGTTATCTAGCGGGAGAACTGGAAGATTACGACTACCCCGAAGAGGCGATCAAGGAGTCCCTGGCTCATCTGCCGGATTTCTGATCCCGCGAAAAAGGCTTCAGTGGTGTATAGAACATCGGCTGGTTCAGCGTCGGTCGCGGCGCAATCAGCCGGAGTTGCCGGGCGCCGGATGGCGCGGGCGGATTTTCTGCACCGGAACCCGGCACATCAGAGCGATGTGCCGGGTTTTATATTTCGGGTACCCGCCGTACCCGCCGCTCAGGACTTCTTGGCTGCCTTTATCGTGCCGCCGGCAATCTTGTTGCACGTGCCGTCCGGTACGTAGACCCACTCTTCCGCATGGTTGTCTGCGGTTGCCTGGCCGGCGCACGAATGCAGGCTCGTGCCGCAGTCATTCATTCCGGCCTTGGCAATACCCATGCATTTCTCGAAGCCGGGCTTGGCAGCACCGGCGGACTGTGCGCCTGCGAGTGCCAGGATACCTGCCAACGCGGCGGTCATCAGAAGTTTATTGTCTTTCACCATTCGCTCCTTGGTCGTGATACAGGATCTGAAATTCGGGATCGAAGCGCATGTGTTTTGCCGTCAGCGTACCCCGAAGTCGCCGAACCGCATGCGGCCCGGCGAATATGTTCAGATAGACTGGACCGGCGCGATTAAGTTCCCGGCCGGTGGCGTGGGCACGATGCCCTCTGAGCCGTTACATTTGGTTACATTTCATGCACTGCAGCACTGCGCGAAGCGTGTAAAATCGATGTGTGCGGTGCCAAGACCGTTCATTATATTCGCCGCTCGATCGTCCGGGTTACCCGGCGGAGCAACGCAAAAGATAAAAACAAATGAACCTGCCCGCCGCCCGACAACGATCCTGGATGAAGCCGATCCGGCTGCCGTTGGCCATCGTCATCGGTACCTTCGCAATTATCTATCTGCTGATGGCGACGCGGCCGCGGCTGGAGTCCGTACAGGCGCCCGAGCGCGTCTGGAACGTAAATGTCACCGTTGCGGAACATCGCACCATCCAGCCCATGCTGAATCTGTTTGGCGAGGTCATCGCGGGCCGACGCAGTGAACTGAGTCCGGCGGTTGCCGGGGTCATGGTTGAAATAGGCAAGAACTTCCGTGACGGCGGCGTGGTTCGCAAGGGTGAGCTGCTCGTGCAGATCGATCCATTCGACTACACGACCGATCTTGCCGAGCAGCGTTCGATGCGGGTAGAGGCCGGGGTCAGGCTCGAGATGCTCCGGCGCGACCTCGACCGGGCGAAAGAACTGTATGCGGCCAGGAATGTCTCGGAGCAGTTTCTCGACGGGGCCCGGCTCGATGTCCTGCAGCAAGAGGCAGTCGTCGAACAGCGTGGTATCGGCGTGCAACGTGCCGAGCACGACCTGAAAGATACCCGACTGGTTGCGCCGTTCGACGGTATCGTCGCGAACGCGAACGCGGCACTCGGAAAACAGTTCAGTGGTTTCGGCTCGGACATGATCGGCGAGTTGATCGACACCAGTCGTATCGAAGTCAGGTTCTCGCTGACGAACGCGCAATATGGAAGGCTGCTGGAGAGTGAGGCGAGTATCATGGGGCGTCCCGTAGCGGTCGTCTGGAAGGTTGGAGAGCATGCGTTCAGTTTCGATGCAGTGATCGAGCGCATCGGCGCGGAGATTACCTCGACGACCGGGGGCGTCGACGTGTATGCGGTTGTCGACACGGGTAACGCGCAATCGCGGCTGCGGCCCGGGGCATTCGTAGGCGTCAGCATGGCTGACAAGCGCTACGAGCGAGCGCTGCGAGCGCCCGATTCGGCGGTCTATGGTGAGCGCACCGTGTTCATCGTCGAAGACGGCCGGCTCGCCGAACGCGAGATCGTTATTCTCGGCTATGCCGGTAACGACGTCTTGTTCCGGAGCACCGGCGATAAGCCGATCGTGGATGGCGATCGCATCGTCACGACGCAGCTCAGGGAAGGAGGCCCGGGCGCCCGGGTTTCGGTGCGTTGATGAGCGACGAGCCGCGCGGCGTGATCAGTTTCTTCGCCGGCCACCCGGTGGCGGGCAACCTGATCATGCTGCTGATGCTCCTGTTCGGTGCGTACGGGCTGTCCCAACTCAATCGGCAGGTTCTGCCGGACTTCGAACTCGACGTAATCAGTATCAGCGTCCGGTGGCCCGGTTCGAGCCCGCAGGATGTCGAAGCCAACATCATTCAGGCGATCGAACCCGAGGTCAGGTTTCTCGATCACGTAGAGCGGGTTGATGCCACGGCACACGCGGGGCACGCCGAGATCAGCGTGCGCTTCGAGGAAGCCGCCAACATGTCGAAGGCGCTGACTGATACACAGGCAGCGATTGCGCGCATCACGACCTTTCCGGTTGACATCGAGAAACCGGTCATCAACCAGATCGTCCAGTTCGACGACGTCTGCCGCATCGAGATATCGGGGCCGTTCTCCGAAGCGGCCCTGAAGCTCCTGGGCAAGCGGATTCGCGATGACCTGCTGAATATCGGCATGAGCAATGTCTCTCTCGTCGGGGCCAGACAGTCGGAGATATGGGTTGAAGTGGCGCCGGAGACGCTGCGCCGGCTCGACCTGACGATCGACGACATCGCGACCCGCATCGGGCAGTTCAGCATCGATCTGCCGTCCGGCACGATCGAGAGCGGCGGTCTGGCGCGCCAGATTCGCAGCAAGGCGCTGGCTAGGTCCGCGCGTGAGGTCGGCGAGATCGAACTGATCTCGAAGTCCACCGGCGAGAAGCTGCGGATGAAAGAGATCGCGCGCATCATCGACACGTTCGAAACAGGCGCCATCTCGCATGTCCGGGATGGCTACGCGTCGGTTGGCGTGGCCGTCGGACGCGGGCCGGGGGTCGACTCGATCGAAGCCCAGCAGGTCGTCCTGAAATACGTCGCCGCGTTGCAGGCAGAACTGCCGCCGACGCTCGAGGTCAAAATGTTCGATGTTTTTGCCGATCAGGCGACTCAGCGGGTGCGGATGCTTGTTAACAACGGCTTCGGCGGCCTCGTGCTGGTCCTGATCGTGTTGTTCGTGTTTCTGAATTTCCGTGTGGCGTTCTGGGTTGCGGCGGGCATTCCGATCGCGATCATGGGTGCGCTGGGCGGCATGGCAATGATGGGCATGTCGCTGAACATGATCAGCATGTTCGCCATCATCATGGGTCTTGGCATTATCGTCGACGACGCAATTGTCATCGGCGAGCACACCGAGATGCTGCATCGTCACGGCCTGTCGCCCGAGGAGGCGACCATGCGCGCGGCCAAGGTCATGTTTGCACCGGTGCTGGCTGCGTCGCTGACGACAATCGCCGCATTCTTCCCGATTCTGACGATCGGCAAGGAGATCGGGCGGATCATCCGGGAACTGCCGCTGACCGTGATTCTCGTGATTGGCGCGAGTCTCGTCGAGTGCTTTCTTGTTTTGCCGATGCACCTGAAGCGCGCGCTTGAACGCATGGAGCGCAATTCGACGCCGAAGGTGCCGAGCGGGTTCAAGCTGGCCTTCATGCGGTTCCGCGATACGCGGTTCACCCAGGCCGTGGCCTGGAGTTTCGACCGGCGCTACAGCACGGTGCTGGCCAGCGTCTGTATGTTCTTTATTGCCGTGACATTGATGATCTCCGGGCGCGTCGGTTTCGAGTTTTTCGCATCCCCCGAGGTCGATATGGTGTTCGGCAATGTTGCGATGACGCCCGGTACGCCGCGGGAGCGGACTATCGAGATGACGGACGAGATGGCCCGCGCTGCGCGTGCGGTCGAGAGTCGCCTGACACAGGGGCAAGGGGGGCTCATCAACTATTCGTTCGCAACCATCGGCACGACCGAGGGGCGCCAGGGCGAGAACAAGCTGAACGGCGACCATACCGGCGCGTACACCATCGAGCTGATGCCCGGCGACGATCGCGACATCCGTACCTACGAGTTCATGGCGGCCTGGGAGCGGGAGATACGCCCGATGGCCGGTGTTACGAGTCTCGTCGTGTTCGAGCGCAGCGCCGGCGGGCCGCCCGGCCGCGACCTCGATATTCGGCTGTATGGCGCGGCTCTGGATGTGCTGAAAGTGGCGGCGATGGAGATTCGCGTTGGCCTGAAGAATATCCCGGGCGTGACCGCGGTCGAGGATGACCTGCCGCATGGCCAGGAAGAAATTCTCATGGCGATCACGCCCGCCGGCCGGGCGATGGGCTTCACGACGCAGAACGTCGCGCGGCAGGTACGCGATTCTTATGAAGGTGCGATTGCCAGGCGCTTCTCTCAGGACCAGGAAGAGATCATCGTACGGGTCAAGCTGCAGCAGTCGGGCCCTGCGAAAGGGCAGAGCCTGCGCGACCTGTATATCCGTTCACCCGACGGCGATGAAGTGCCGCTGACGGAAGTCGTGATATTGCACTCCGAGGTTGGTTACGCACAGATTCGCCGAGAGAACGGGCTGCGCCAGTTGTCTGTGACGGCCGATGTCGATCCGTCTGTCTCGACGACCAACGAGGTGCTTGCCGTGGTCGAGCGCGATATTGCGCCGGGCGTCCGGGAAAAGTACGGCATCAACGTCGAGTTCAAGGGCAAGGCCGAAGAACAGCGTGAGGCGATCGGCGACACGCTGGTTGCACTCATGATCGCGGTTCTGACGATGTATATCATTCTTGCGTGGGTGTTTTCGAGTTATGGCACACCGTTTGTCGTCATGTCGATTATTCCATTCTCGCTGATCGGCGCCTTCATCGGTCACTGGATCATGGGCTATCGGGTGAATATGCTCAGCCTGCAGGCGCTGCTCGGGCTTTCCGGCGTGATCATCAACGACGCGATCATTCTCGTAACCGGCGTCAAGCGGCGCATCGCCGCAGGCGCGGAGGTTCGCGAGGCCGTTATCGTCGGCACGAGCGAACGCCTGCGCCCGGTGATCCTGACGACGCTGACGACCATCGGTGGCCTGACGCCGCTGCTGTTCGAACGCAGTATGCAGGCGCAATTGGTTCAGCCGCTGGCCGTGACGCTGATCTTCGGCCTGATGTTCTCGCCATTCCTGGTGTTGTTTTACGTGCCATCGCTGCTGGGCATCGGCCACGATATCCGTTCGCGCGGCCGCCCGCCCGTGCCCGCCGAGGCTGGTGCCTGAGCCGACCTCAGTCGGCCGGCTGTTGCCGCCTGCTTGATGTTCCGATCGCCTTCAGTACCACGTAGCCCAGGATGCCGCAGACCAGCGAGCCGATGATGATGGCGAGTCTGTCCGGCCGGCTGTACCCGACTCCGATTTCCTCGAATGCCAGGCCGCTGATGAAGAGACTCATGGTGAAGCCGACCCCGCACAGAATCGAGGTTCCATAGAGCTGAGCCATCGATACTTTGTCCGGCAACTGCGCGATGCCGGTTTTTATAGCCAGATAGGCGAAACCGAATACGCCGACCTGCTTGCCGATCAGCAGGCCGAGCATGATGCCCAGCGGGACCGGCTCGAGCAGCGAGGCCAGCGTCATGCCGGCCAGGCTGACGCCGCCGTTGACGAACGCGAAGACCGGCAGGATGCCGAATGCGACCCACGGATGCAGGCCGTGCAGCAGGTTTTCGAGTGGCGAGCCATCCTCCGTCGTATCGTCACCCATCGGGATGAAAAAGCCGAGCACGACACCGGCGATCGTGGCGTGTACTCCGGACTTCAGTACCGCTACCCACAGCACGAGGCCAAGCAGAAGATACGGCGCCAGTTTCCGGATCTTCTTCAGTTTCAGCCAGGTGAGCCCGGCAACGGCGGACAATGCGACCAGCAGTGACTCGACGGACAGTTCCGTCGTATAGAACAGGGCGATGATGACAATGGCGCCGAGGTCATCGATGATTGCGAGCGTCATCAGGAACAGCTTCAGCGAGGTCGGCAGGTTCCCGACCATCGCGAGTACGCCGAGTGCGAAGGCAATATCCGTTGCCGTCGGAATCGCCCAGCCCTGCAGTGCCAACGCATCGTCGCTGTTGAAGAAGTAGTAAATGAGCGCCGGCCCGATGATGCCACCGAAACCGGCCATACCGGGCAGGATGATCTGCCGGGGGTCGGACAGTTCGCCGACCAGGATTTCACGTTTGACTTCCATGCCGATCGTGAAAAAGAAAATCGCCATGAGGCCGTCGTTAACCCAGAGGAACAGCGGCTTGTGCAGATCGAGCGGCCCGAAGCGGAGTTGTATCGGTATATCCAGGAAAGCTGTGTAGAGATCGCCCAACGGAGAGTTCTTCAGGATCATCGCGGCCACGGCCGCGATGATCAGTAAAATGCCGCTGGCGGCTTCCAGCCTGAAGAACGCGTTGAAGGTATTTCTGGGCACGAGCGGGGCGCCTGTGATTCCGGCCAGATCAATAGTCTACAGGGCATCGCGCGCATGGACAGGTCGTTGGCCGATCGGACTGGAACCTTTTGCGAAGCTCTGGCAACTTAAGGACTGCAGCCGGCACCGGCCGGCTATTATTCACGACTTATCGATTTCGGGGAGCGCGCGATGCAAGGATCAGGTTTTCGTTGGCTTACGACCGTTCGGCGGCACATGGCGCTGTTGGCTCTGACTGGCGGGCTGTGTGCCTGCGCGGGCATGCACGAGTCTCCGGACTACGAGCGGCATCGTTACAGCCAGCTCGTTACGCCGTTCGATCGCAGCGATGTCGTCTATATCGACATGCAGTTCGACCCGAAGTACCCGGACGGGGACCCGGCCGCCGAGCAGATCCGGATGGAGTGGATCGCCGTGTGGCTGGAGACGCGGAAGATGTGTGGTGACGGTTTCGAAGTCGAGAAGCGTCGACCGTTCGATATGATGGAGCACAACCCCGCACGCTACGATATTCGCTACGAGGTCAAATGCAAGACGGCAGCCGGAGGCTGAGCGATCGGGCCAAGTTATGATCTGGCTTATCCTTCCGATCGTAATCCTCGCGCTGGTTTTCGGCCCAAGCTGGTGGGTGCGGCGCGTGCTGGCTCGCTACGGCAGGCCGGGTGACCGTTATCCCGGCACGGGTGGCGAACTCGCGCGGCATATGCTCGACGAACTCGGTCTCGCGCACGTCGGCACGGAGATCACCGAGCAAGGCGATCACTACGACCCGGATGCGCAATGCGTGCGGCTGACAGCTGACAAGTTCAACGGCCGCTCGTTGACGGCAATTACCGTCGCAGCTCACGAGGTTGGCCATGCCCACCAGGACGCAACTGGTTACGGGCCGTTGAAGTGGCGCACCCGGCTGGTCAAGATCGCAGCACCCGGCGAGCGCTTCGGCGCGGCCCTATTGATGTTGTCGCCCGTCATCGGCGTGCTCACGCGTGCCCCGCTGGCGACCGGTCTGATGCTCATCGGCGGCATCCTGATGCTGGGTCTTGGCACCCTGATTCATCTGATCACGTTGCCGATGGAACTGGACGCAAGTTTCGGACGCGCAATGCCAATGCTTGAGAAAGGTGACTACCTGATCGCCGGCGACAAACCACATGCACGCAAGCTGCTGACTGCAGCGGCGATCACCTACGTGTCGGCGTCGCTGATGAGCTTGCTCAATGTAGGGCGTTGGTGGGCGATTCTGCGTCGCTGAAAAGGTGAGAAAAGGCGCCGGGACACCAGTGCCCCGGCACCTTTTCAATCAATAACCAGTAACCGGCTACCCGCACCGATACCCCAAGCTGCTGTCAGCCCCGCGTTGACCTCGAGTACGTATGACACCGGTTCGGACGACGAGATCCGATCTGTCGACAGCGGTTTCGTGTCAGGCGCAACGCCTGACACCGTGCCGTCCTCGCGGATGAACAGCATGTCGAGCGGCAGGTAGGTATTTTTCATCCACATGTTGATGAATACCGATTGGTGGTAGCGGAACAGCATACCTTCAAACTCGTCCATGCGTTCGATGAACATCAGCCCCTGGCGATGCTGCTCGGCTGTATCGGCCAGGTAGAGAGTCAGCGTCAGGCACTGCATTCGTGAGGTTTCGATGATGGCATGAGTTTGCGTGAAATTCGCCAGGTAACCCGCCGGGTGGGCGCCGATGGCCGGTTGGGCAAGATCCCAGATGCAGCATGCGGTTATCGCCGACAGCTTGAACCAGCCACGGCTCCAGGCGGGCGGTAGCGCCGCAGCCGGGCCCGGCCGATGTTCACGTTTCACATCCATTGGCGGTCATCTTTCCTTAGCTTCGCGCATAACTCAATCTCTGCTCGGGACCAAGACGGAAATTTGGCATGCTGTCCCGCGCTCACTGCGCCGCGGAGCCGCGCGGCAATCAATATAGTCTGAATCGACCATGCAGGGTAATTTACCTCGCGCGCGGTGCTCATCCGGTGGTTTTGCTTATCAGCTTATGTCCAAAATTGTGATTTACGGCATGGTGACCGGGCGCTGTGCGGGCTAACGTTCGCACCGTGTATGTGGGGCGCCGTGTGCGGTGCTGCGGTCGGCTATGGGGCAGTATGGGACTTTGAAGACAGGTCAAAACTTTAATTCGCCTTTTGCCGATCAGCGGCAGAAGGGCTTTCGCTGGTTGATCTTCTCCGAGTTTGTCGAGGAAGAATTCCTCCAGTATTACGCGCAAAGCAATGAGCAACGTGCGCGGCTGCTTCCCGTGCTCGCAATCATCACGATACTGGTGAGCATGGTCGTCATGCTCGTCGAGGGCAGGATGAACCTGCCCGTTATCGGGTTCAACGGTGTGGTCTTGCTGCCGACGCTCGCCGTGACATTGTGGGCGTCCGCGCAACCGCGGCGCCATCGGCTATATCAGCTTCTGCTTGCCTTCAGCGCGCTACTGATTGGCATGTGGGTCACATCTATCGTGACACGCGCAAGCATGATCGGCATGTCGTACTACTTCGCTGCCGTGATTGCATGGGTGTTCATCGTCTGGGAACTCCTCGGACTGCCGTTTCGATATGCCGCTTTCACCGCCCTGATCGTATCTGGTACGTATATCTTCGGCAGCTTCGCGTGGAACTTTCAGGGCAATGAAACCATTTTCTCGACGACGCTGCTCGTGCTGGTCAACGGCATCGGTGCGTACTGCTGCTACCAGCTTGAGTATACGGTCCGCCGCTCATTCCTGGAGTCGAAGGTGCTCGGTCAGCTTGCCGAGCGTGACGGGCTTACGGGGCTGTACAACCGGCGCAGCTATGATGAGTATATCGCGCGCATCTGGCGCCAGTCGCGTCGCGAACAGGCGCAGCTGACGTTCATGCTGATCGACATCGATCACTTCAAGACGTTCAACGATCAATACGGTCATCAGGCCGGCGATGATGCGCTGAAGGCAGTTGCCGAGGTCATCAGTCTCAGCGCGCAACGCCCGCTCGACTTTGCCGCTCGCTTTGGTGGTGAGGAATTTGCGCTGATCCTGTACGGGCCGGCACACGAATATGGCCGGGAATTGCCAGGACAGATCCGCGAAGCCGTGCGCAATCTGAAGATCGTTCACAAACAGTCGCCGACTGATCAATACCTGACGGTTAGCATCGGCGTGGCAATGGTCATGCCCGATGCAAAGCGCAGCATGGCAGGGGCAATCCAGATGGCAGACGAGGCGCTCTACCAGGCCAAGGAAGAGGGGCGCAATCGCGTCGTGGTCAACGCACCCGATGCGCATATTCAGACCGGTCGCTTCCGGGCGGCCCGCCAGGCCTCCGGTTAAGCGACACCGATTACAATCTGCTGCCTTGCAAAGCCCGTTGCTCTGAGTAAAGCTGCGATCGGTTTACCGAAACAGCGAATCTGGATCCTGAAAATCCCATCGATGTACGCCAAATGATGGCGAGTACTCCGCACCCGGCCCGGGCATGAACACCGATAAAGATCGAATTATCTACGTGCACGGCATGAAGCCGAAGCCACGTCCCGAGGATCACAGCGCGATGCTGTGGCGTTGTCTGCTCGATGGTGTGCGGCGCGCAGATGGGGGCGTCGCCGAGCAGCTGGCGGGTAACCCGGGCATGTTCGCGCTGGTTGCATGGTCGAGTTTGCTGTATGACGAGCAGACTCGCATCGAGCCCGATGTGCCCGGCGTCGAGCGGTTGCTGGGTCTCCCGGGCCCGGAGCCCGACGACATCCGGGAGGCCATGCACTGGCACAAGCGCATCGGCCAGTTTGTCTACCTGCTCAGCGACGCCTTTCCGGTGCTGATTGACCTGGTTGCCAACCCGGACATGAAGGCAACGTTGCAAGACGCCCGCCGCTATTTCCGCAACGACGATGGGGTTGCCAGCCGCATCCGCGCACGTGTCGCCGACGCGCTGATCGCTGCAACCGGGGCGGGTCAGCGAATTTTGCTGATCGGCCACAGCCTCGGATCGGTCATCGCCTACGATGTGCTCTGGGAACTCAGTCGGCGCCGGAACAGCGATGTTCGCATCGATCAGTTCCTGACCATCGGCAGTCCGCTGGGCGTCAATTTTGTCCAGCACCGGATACTGGGGTCGCGCGAGCGCGGTGTGCGGCGCTATCCCGACAATATCCGGGCCTGGCGGAATCTCTCCGCCATCGGCGAGATGACCGCGCTGGATCGGCGCATGGCGAAGGATTTTGCCCCGATGTACACCGCCGGCCTGGTCGAGAGTATCTGCGACGATATCGACCTGATCAATTATTTCCGTGGCCCGGACGGCCTGAACGTTCATAAGTGTTACGGCTATATGGCCAATGAGAAGACCGGAGCGGTGCTGGTCGAATGGTTGCAGCGCGCAGCTGCTCCCCGGCGCCTGCCGGACCCGGCATCACGATCGGCGTAGCGGGGGTTACAAGGACTCTGGTCTGGGTGTGATGACCAAGTCGATACGCCGGTTCCGGGCGCGACCTTCGGTCGAACGGTTGCTGGTTAGCGGCCGCGTGTCACCGTAGCCGATGGCCTTGATACGAAATTCAGGCACCCGCAGTTGTTCAGTCAGATAGCTTGAAACCGCCTGTGCCCGCTGTTCCGACAGCGCCTGATTTTTCCCGACCCGACCCTGCGAATCGGTATGGCCTTCGACCGTCAGGTTGCTTTGTGGAAACACCCCGATCGCCGACTTCACCTTGTTCATCAAGAGCTCGACGCCGGGCTCCAACTCGACCGAATTGCTGGCGAAGGTCAGGCCGACGAGCCGTATGATCAGCCGGTCGCCGTCGCGGAGAACTATGGCCTCATCTTCGAGGAATGTGTCACGGATCTGTCTGAATTGTTCGCGGATGCGCGCCTGGCGTTCGACTTGGCGAATCAGCGAGGCCCGGTCGGCTGATGTGGTGGCGATTTGTGCATCGAGTTCCCGCAGCTCATCCTCGAGCCCCAGGATCTGGGCATTCTGCTCGTCAATTATTGCCGGCAACTCGAGCAGTTCACCGGCCCTGGCGATAATCCGATCGCGCGTGTCGTCCCGACCCGCCGAAAGGTCGGCGTCGATGGCCAGGGTGTCGGCAATCCCGGTGAGCGTCGCCTCCCAGCCCAGGATGATGTCTTCTGTCGTCAGCGTTTTATCCGCGACGAGCTCGATGACCCCGCCGAGATAAATTGCATGTTGCGCTTCGGTCTCGGCACGTTTCGCGAGTGCTTCTGCCGGCCTGGTGTCGCGGCGATCGGCGACGAGGGCGTCATCGGCCGCGGCCAGCAGTTCGCGGGCCCGGCCCAGCGTACGCGGAGCCAGCTTCTCGACTTTCGCCCGGTCGGCTTCTGCCAACAGGGTGCGTGCAGTGGTGAGGTAGCGCGCCCGGAGCGCATTCAGTTCCGCCTGCCGGAAGGCATGGTTGGCCTGTTCGCCGAGTTGCCGAGCGCTCTCGGGATTGCCGCGCTCGAGCTTGGCAGCAGCATTGGTGAACAGCCGCCGGCCTTCGGCGAGTTCGGCCGGCGCCAGTCGCGTTGCCTCGGCCGCCTCGGCCGCTCGCCAGCTTGCGATCGGCGAGCGCAACAGCAGCGCGGCACTGTCGGCATTCTCGTGCGCTTTGCGGAAGTCCAGCTCGGCCTGCGTCAGGCTTCGCTGCACGCGTTCGGAACTCCTGCCCTTGGCAAAATCGATCCGGGCTTTTTCATAGGCCGACCAGGCGCGCTCCCAGGTACGCGGCGACAGGACCGCCGCCTCGGCCGCTTCGGCCGCTATACGGGCTGCATCGGCGCCACCGAACAGCCCGGCGTCGGGAGTTTGCCCATGGGTCGGCGTGGCGAGGCTGCAGAACAGCAACCACACCGGCAGGAACTTTATGACCACATCGAATGACAGCTTCATGCGCGCGCGCCGGAGTTCGGGATGCTGCAAGCCGCTTGACCCGTGGGGTTTCGTCGGGGCTTCCCGATTTGTGCGTTGGCTCACAGTATTTTCAGGCGTCGTTTCATAATCTTGGCCCCATGCGAGCAAAGTATTACACAAGGTTTTTGCTCCGCTCGAGCGAGCAAAGTTGCGCCGACGAGTATAGCGGCGTAGTCGAGTTGAATCATGATTGCGACCAACTTCTGGAGGCCGCCACCATCGAGGCGCTGCTCGCCCAGAACTTCCAGATGGAAGCAGAACACGTAGAGCTTTTGAACTGGTCGCGACTGCACTGATGACGCACCAGACGGTTGCAGGACTTCGAGTATTGACTGTCTGTTAGTTGGATTCTTTGGCTTCCCCCTGTATTGCCCGGCGTTTACGCCGGGCTTTTTTTATCCGGAGCTTAAGAATGGGCGCTCCAACGCCGCGAAAAGACAATTCCCCGACCTCGCGGCTGCCTCCGGGTTCATCGAGCGTCACCTGCCCTGCCGCCTTTCCGCTGCGATAACGCTTGTTTGCAGGACCCGGGTGGGCCTGACGGCAATTTCTTTCCTGCTCGCGGCCACCGTGCGAGAATAGCGTGCTGATTTCACTCCGGGCAGATTGTTGAACAACTTCAAAGGCATCCCCATCGTCAAGAGTGGCGAGAAATATCGCAGCGCAACCGGGATCGTGGCTGTACGCAACGGTGTCAACAAGAATCGCGGCTGGGCGCACGTGGCCGCCGAGCGCAAGCCCGCGTGGCTGCGCGTCAAGCTGCCGACCGGCGCTGATTACGGCAAGGTTCGCCGCAACGTCCGGGCCCACCATCTCGCCACGGTTTGCGAGGAATCGATGTGTCCGAACATCGGTGAGTGCTGGAGCGCCGGCACCGCCACGATCATGCTGATGGGAGCGATTTGCACGCGGGCCTGCCGATTCTGTGCGGTGGATACCGGGAACCCGAACGGCTGGCTGGATCCACTGGAGCCGGCCAACGCCGCTGAATCCGTGCGGCTGATGGACCTGCGCTACATCGTGCTGACCTCGGTTGACCGCGACGACCTGCCGGACGGCGGGGCGGCTCATTACGCGGCCTGTATCGAGGAGATCAGGCGAGTCAATCCACAGACCCGGGTCGAGGCGTTGACCCCGGATTTCCAGGGCAGCATCGCGGCGGTGCATGCGGTTGTCGATGCACCGCTGGCGGTGTTCGCGCATAACGTCGAGACCGTCGAACGACTGACCGGTGTCGTGCGCGATCCGCGCGCCGGTTATGTGCAGTCACTCACGGTGCTCGAGGCCGCAAAGATTCACCGCCCCGACATTCTGACCAAGAGCAGCCTGATGCTCGGTCTCGGGGAGTCGAGCGCGGAGATCGGCGTCGTCATGGATGACCTGCGTGCGATCGGCGTCGATCTGCTGACCCTCGGTCAGTATCTGCGGCCGACGGCGAATCACCTGCCCGTGGAACGCTACGTACATCCGGACGAGTTTGTGCACTATCGCGACATCGGGCTGGCGCGCGGATTCGTCGAAGTCGTTTCCGGCCCGCTGGTCCGGTCGAGTTACCGCGCGGAGCGGGTACTCGAGGGAACGAATGTAGGGCTGGACGCAGGTACGGGATGAGTGGCGCATGCGCGGGTCGGCCTGCAGGATGCAGTACATTAGAACCGGAGGTTCGTTAGTCAATGCTTGATTTTTTATTCGAATACGGGATGTTCCTGGCCAAGTCGGTGACGGTCATCGTGGCGGTCGCGATCATCCTGATCCTGATCGCGGGCTTGTCTCGCAAGTCGGCGGGCGGCCCCAGGTTGACGGTCGAGAAGCTGAACGAAAAGTTCCGCGAAATGGCCGACGTACTACAGGCGGCCATGCTGAACAAGTCCGCGTGGAAAAAGCGCGAAAAGGAAGAGAAAAAAGAGAAAAAACAGCAGGAAAAAGCGGCCACGACGAAAGACGATCACCGCAAGCGTATCTTCGTGCTCGATTTCAAGGGTGACATTCGTGCGACGGGTGTGGCGAATCTCCGTGAGGAAATCACCGGGATCGTCGCCGTCGCGACCGACAAGGACGAGGTTGTTCTGCGGCTCGAGAATCCGGGCGGTGCCGTGCATGAACACGGCCTCGCCGCTTCCCAGCTGCTGCGCATCAAAGAGCGCGGCATTCCGTTGACGGTCATCGTCGACAAGATTGCCGCCAGCGGCGGATACCTAATGGCCTGTATCGCAGATCGCATCATCGCCGCGCCTTTCGCCGTCATCGGTTCGATCGGAGTGATCGCCCAGATCCCGAATTTTCACCGGGTACTCGAATCCAAGGGCGTCGATTTTGAACAGGTTACCGCCGGCAAGTACAAACGCACCGTAACCATGTTTGGCCGCAATACGGATGAGGACCGGGCCAAGCTCAAGGAGGAGCTGGAAGATGTGCACGCCCTGTTCAAGCTATTGGTGGCCCGCCACCGGCCGGATCTGGATGTCGAGGCGATTGCAACGGGCGAGCACTGGTACGGAACACGGGCCCTCGAACTCGGTCTGATCGATGAGCTGGGCACCAGCGATGATGTGCTGATGAGTGCTGCCCCGGATGCGGATATATTCGAGATAAGCTATCGTGGCAAGCAAACGTTGCAGGAACGGTTGATGTCGACGTTCGAGGCGTCGGCCGATCGCGTGGCATTGTGGGTTGCGGAGCAACAGAACCGCAGCCGGTACCGATAAATTACATATGGGATACAACTGCGGGAAGATATTGATGCAGATCAAACAAGCGAGCAGGGTCTGGATAAGCCTTGCGCTGGCCGTCATGCTGAGTGCGTGTACTATTCCGTTCGTCAGCGAGCAGGAGCTTGCCATCGAGTCGGAGAAACAATTTACTCAGATGCGCAATCAGATGGTGATCTCCACCGATGCCAATGTGCGCAGCTACGTGTTCTGTGTTGCCGATGCAATTATTCGCGAACTCGAGGAACCGTATGCCAGCATGGACTGGGATATCGAGGTCTTCGACAATGAGGCGGTCAATGCTTTCGCGATGCCGGGCGGCAAGATCGGCGTGTTCACCGGCATTCTGGCGGTTGCGGAGAACCAGGATCAACTCGGCGCGGTGCTCGGTCACGAGGTCGCGCATGTCACGCAACATCATTCGGTCGACCGCACGAATCAGGCCCTGACCACGCAGGTCGGTACGACCGCAGCCGGCGCGGTGCTCGGCGGCGGCTATGCCGGCGACCTCGTGCAGCTCGGCGCGCAGCTCGGCCTGACGCTGCCTTATGGTCGCGGCCAGGAGAGCGAGGCGGATGTCGTCGGCCTGGTTTATTCCTCCAACGCGGGTTTCGATCCACGCGAGAGTGTCCAACTCTGGAAAAATATGGCCAAGGCATCCGACGGCGCGCCACCCGAGTTCCTGTCCACGCATCCGTCATCTGACACCCGTATCGATGACCTGATCAAAGAATTGCCCGGCAGCCTCGTGAGCTACAACCAGGCCAAGGCCGACGGTAAGCTGCCGCAATGCGGGGACTGACTTCAGCCGGCAATCATTCGGCCGGAATGGGCAGCTCGGGAGCCGGCCTGGGCGTGGTCTGCGTTGTCCTGAGTCTCGTCGCCTGCACCGGGTTTGACGGCGCCGGCATGGATGACGGCTCCGTCGTCGCCGGGCCCATTACGACCGCGGAGTTGCCGCCGATGCTCGGCGGGCGGTATACGCTCGATCCGGGCCAGGATGTCGTCGGTGAGTTGCAGGTCATGCGCGCGCGTTACGAAGATACCTTCGTTGACATCGCCCGTACCTACGGCCTCGGCTACGGCGATCTTGTCGCTGCGAACCCTGAGGTAGATCCGTGGTTGCCGGGTGCCGACACCCTGGTGGTTCTGCCGACCCGTTATATTTTACCGCAGGCGCCCCGCGAGGGCCTCGTTTTGAACATCGCGGCCAAGCGGTTGTTCTATTATCCCGAGGTGGCTCGCGGTGAACCGCCGGTTGTCGAGACCTACCCGATCGGCATCGGCCGCACGGGCTGGGCAACGCCGACCGGCGACACGACCGTGGTTGCCAAAGCCCGCGATCCGATCTGGTACGTGCCGGCCTCGGTGCGCCGGGAGCATCTCGAGGACGGTGACCCGCTGCCGAAGCAGGTGCCGCCGGGCCCCGGTAACCCGCTCGGTCGTCACGTGCTCGCGCTGGGTTTGCCGGGTTACCTGATTCACGGCACGAATAAACCGGCCGGTGTCGGAATGCGCGTCAGCCATGGTTGCGTACGCCTGTTTCCGGAGGACATCGAGTCGTTGTATGCGCGCGTGGCTATCGGCACGCGTGTGCGTATTGTCAACCAACCGTATCTTTACGGCTGGCACAAGGGCGATCTCCTGCTGGAGGCACATCGGCCGCTGGAAGAAGATCAGCGGGACTGGCCGGCGACGCTGCTTGCGCAAGCTCGCGCCGCTCTGGTTGAGCAGCAAGGCGATTATTTTATCCTCGCAGAAGACCGTATCGGTGCGATCGCCGCCGCTGCGCATGGGTTTCCCGTCTCGGTCATCAGCCGACGTCCGGATACCCGGGTGGCGGTGCGTTCGGCGCGTCGGGTCGTCAATATAGTGGCTTATGACCGGATGGCCGACCGGACCGTCGATTAGCCGGCCGCACGAACGTCACGTTCAAAGCGTACATCGGCGGATTCATCACCGGCATCATTATGGCAGGGCGCAGGAGGGCGTTCGTTTAGTATAGAATGCCGTTGTTGTTGTTTGTCTGGTGTGCCTGTTGTCAGAAACTGTCAGCAGTCGAATTTTTGTTCTCGAAGAACCCATACGCGGGCAGCGTGTAGCTGTTCGTCGGGAAGCGGTGGTTGCATTTATCGGCGCCGCGTCGCGCGGTCCGGTCGGAATCCCGGTCGCGATACGCAGCATCGATGAATACCGGCGGCGTTTTGGCATCCCGGGTCGCGGCTGTCATATCCAGGCTCACCTCGCCCGGTTTTTCGAGCATGGCGGCACGAGCGCGATTTTCGTTCGCGTGTCCGGATCCGAACGGCGACATCGTATTTTCATACCTGCGCCGGGCGACGACCTCGTACTTGACGCGATCAATCCCGGCCCCCTGGAATGCCTGCGCGCTTCCATCGATTACGATGGCATCGCGGACGACGACGGCCGGCGCTTCAATCTTGTCGTTCACCGCCTGATGTCTCGCGACCGTCCGATTGTCGAGGAGCAGGAGCTCTATCGCGGCCTTTCGGTCGATCCGCAAGATCCTGACTACGTGGCCCATGCGCTGGCTGATTCCAGCCTGGTATCCATTTTTGGCCTGGTGCCGAAACAGCGGCCGAAGGTGACGTTGTCTCCGGGCATCGAGGTCGGTGCATCGTATTTATATGCGGACGAGAACTGGCAGGAGCAGCCGGTATTGACCGATTACGATTTGATCGGCAGCCACATCGACGGAACCGGTATATTCGCGCTGGATCGGCTGCCGATCCTCGATCTGATCTGTCTTGTTCCCACTGACGGGGAGGTCGGCCCGGTTGCCTTGTTCGCGGCCGATCGTTATTGCCATCGTCGTCAGGCAATGCTGTTTGTCGATCCGCCGTTAGCTTGGTCGACGGTTACCGATGTCATTCGCGAGCGGCGAACCGGCGGGTTTTCCAGCCCGAACGTGATGACGTATTTCCCTCGACCGGTGTCGCCCCCCGGGGCACCGGCAGATCAGGCACCGAGTGCGCTGGGTGCAATCGTGGGCCGGATGGTCGCAGGCGAGGCTGAGGCAGGTGTCTGGGGTGGTGTGGAGCGGGAAGCTGTGGTGGTGCGCTTTCGCGACCGTCTGTCGTGTCAACTGGATGATCATGACAGCGCCGCGTTGCTGCGCGTGGGTGTCAACCCGTTGCGCGAATGTGCCGGCGGGCACGTGCAACTGGAGGGCATGGTCACGATGGGCCGCAGCGGGGGGTACGATGCACAGGCCGTGAACATCGGTCTGCGCAGGCTCAGCCTCTTCATCATCGGTAGCATTGTGCGCAGTACGCGCTGGGCGGCCTTCGAGAAAAACGGTCCGGCGGCCTGGAACGAGGTCGCGCAGCAGGTGGCTGAATTTCTTTGCGAACTGCATGATGCCGGGGCGCTGGGTTCGGGCAGCGTCAGGAATTCCTACTACGTGATCTGCGATCGGGAGACCAACAGCGGCGGTCATCGCGATGTCGTCGGCTATCGTAATTGTGAGGGTAATGGTGATGGCAGTGGCGAGCCGGGCGGGGTCAATTTTATCGTCGGGTTTGCGCTGCGGGGGCAGGAGTTTCACACATTCCGGTTCGCGCATGATCGACTGGAGTGCCACGTTCGCCCGGGTGGCTGGCAGCCGGGAGTTGCCCTGGCCAGTTGACGATTGCCAGTGGCGCGGTCGCGGCAGTTCCTGATCCGCCAGGACCCGAATTCACATCAGCACCGGTAACGATTTGCCGCGTCACGCTCGTGCTTCCGATTGCGGTTGACTCCGGTAAGCTGATGTATTGCATGGCAATGTTCCATAGCGTGATGGGCGTCACGTAGCCGTGGCCTGATTTTCGCTATAAGTGCAGTCAGGGCTGAACCGCCGGTGTTTCGAACTCGTTCGAGCATGCGGCCGACGCCGTAACTGTCGGGTCGACCCGTTTTCCTCGTCGCGCAGCGGATGCTGCAAGGAGAGCACATGGTCGAGGTTACGAGCAATACCCGGGACGAACTCGTCGCGATTACGAGCTTGCAGGAATTCTTCCGTGACTCGGTCGATGCCGCGATGGCGACCAACAAGGTTGTGCTCGACGAGCACACCGCTCACTACGTCGTCAATCTCCTGACCCTCTACTCGCGCTCTGAAGAACTCTACGAGCAAACGCCCGATGGGATGCGATTGCGTCCGTTGGCGTCGATGTTCGTCGATGCGGTAGAGGCGCCGAGCTATGTCGCGCGCGAGCATAACCTGCAGCGGATCGGCGATGTTGCGTTGTTCATTTCCGGCTTCTTCGCGAGCGGCCTCGAGCGAGCAGCCGTCGACATCGACTACTACGTTCACATGGGCGGCGCCGCCTATTATTCGCTGTCTGCCAATATGCACGCGACTCTGCGCGGACGCGCGCTCAACGCCGTGTTTGCCGAGCTGGCCGCGAAATTTCAGGACATGGTCGACGTGCTGAACGAAGTGCGCGAATCGGCGTGCGAGAGCACCGACGAGAACCTGATGCGTACCTACGATTTATGGATAAAGACGGGCAGTCAACGTGCCGCCCGCCTGCTGCGCGGCGCCGGCGTCTACCCGATGCCAGGCGCTCGGGTGAATTACAAGCACTGAGTGCCGTTACCAAGGGCTGAATCATGCTGCGTGATTTTCAATTGATGCTGAGCCGCCTCTACGGGATTGAACAAGCTCTGGATGTCTGCGATTTTCTGCTGACCGATGCTTGCCTGCTGGCGGAGCTGGAGGGGGGCGCAGACGTGCGGCCGACGCCGGAGAAAGTCCTGGTGCAGGAGTCGTCGGACGAGATGGGCATCACGCTGTACCTGGATGCGAAGCTCCTTGAGCGTCTGACGTCGCTGGATCCGCGTCGTCAGCTAAGTCGCGCGAATCTTGCCGATTTCTGGACTGTCCTGGAGGGTGTCAGCCACTTTAATTACATTACCTGGAACGCGGCCGCCGACAAGTCGATCACCTTGCTCGAGATCGAGATGCAGGCCGAGGTCGACAAATATGTCAGCGCGCGACTGCTGCTCGGACAACAGCCGGACAACACGCTGATCGACAGCCTGTTCAGTCGTTTGTTCGATGACCCGGGGTTTGACGCCAGCCTGGGGCCGAGCGAGCTGTCGCGTTATCGGAGCGCTAGCCTCTATGCCGGCCGCTTCTGCCGCAGTCTCGAGCAACGGTTCCCGACGACATCGCTCGCGCCGGAGATGCTCGAGGAACTGCGTGCGTTTTTCCGTCTGTCGCAACCCGCGAAGGTCGGCCACATCCAGTCAGCGCTATTCGCGTAACGCACGCGACCGCGTGTCGCTTGTCAATTCATCCGGGTATGCTCTAACCTGCGTTGCATCGACGCCTGTTGTCACGTTTTGGAGTAGCAATAATGAATAACCTTCGGAATTCGGATGCTGTGGCCCCGGTCGCCTGCACACGTCCGGCCTTCACCCGGCTCATTTATTTGATGCTGGCCACACTATTGGCGGGCGGCGGATTGGCCGTTGCCGGGGAGCCTGTGCCCACGATAGCGGAAATCGCCGAAGGCGCGCACCGTTCCGACCAGAACAAGGCGCGTAACAGCTACCGTCATCCGGCCGAAACCCTTGAGTTTTTCGGCCTCGAGCGCGATATGCGGGTCGCCGAGATCTGGCCCGCCGGTGGTTGGTATACCGAGGTGATCGCGCCCTACTTCGCGGGCAGCGAAGGGGCTTATATTGCCGCGCACTGGGATCCGGACTCGGACGTCAAGTTCATCAGCAACGGCGTCAAGGGCTACATGGACAAGCTGGCGGCATATCCCGATTTATACGCCAACGTCGAGATGGCCGTGCTGATGCATCCGGACAAGATGGCGTTCGCCCCGGCCGAGTCGCTCGACATGATCGTGACCTTCCGTAACATCCATAACTGGATGGGCCGCAGTTACGCCGAGGATATGTTCGCGACGATGTACAAGGCGCTGAAGCCGGGCGGCACACTGGGTGTCGTGGAGCATCGCGGTGATCCGGAAGTCGAGCAGGACCCGAAGGCGGCGTCCGGTTACGTCAATCAGGATTACGCCATAACGCTCGCGGAGCACGCCGGCTTCAGGCTGGTTGCGACCTCGGAGATCAACGCCAATCCGAAGGATTCGAAGGATCACAAGAGCGGTGTGTGGACGCTGCCGCCCACCCTGCGTGCGGGCGACAAGCCGGAGTATCGCGCGATCGGGGAGAGCGACCGGTTTACCTTGAAGTTCGTTAAGTAGCCACAGCCGGCACGTTCTCAGCGCATGAAGCGCGCCAGCGAAAAAGTTTCTTCGACCGGTATCTGACCCAGCACTTGCGCTGCGACCATCTCGCCCAAGGCCGGCCCGTGTTTGAAGCCATGGCCCGAACCGCCGCCGAGTAACCACGTGTTGTCGGCCTCCGGATGCTTGTCGACGATGAAATCACCATCGGGCGTATTCGTGTACTGACAAACCCGGGATTCAATCAGGGGCGCTCCCCGGAGACCGGGAAAACGATAGCCAATGTAATTGGTGGCGGCACTGATGCCTGCGGCCGTTACCGTTCGTTCGGTCGTCGAGGGGTCGTGCTCCGGGCCGCTTGCGTCGTCGGCGATTTTGAAGCCGCGTTGCTCGCCGCCCGAACTGGAGCGAGAGTGCCCGGGACCCCAGGCATCGAGTAGCGTCACCTGCACACCTGATCGCAACAGGTTGAGCGCCGTCCATCCGCCGAATGCGCCGGCGCCAATGACCGCGACATGAGCATTACGGTG
>SMWD01000081.1 GCA_004357495.1 Gammaproteobacteria bacterium | reverse complement strand
ATGGAACAGGCCTATCGCGCCATCGACTGGCGCGCCGTGTTCCTGATCGCCGGCATGCTGCCGCTCGGCATCGCAATGCAGGAGACCGGCACGGCGGAATATCTCGCAGTAACCGTCATGGCGACCCTCGGCAACTTCGGGCCATGGCCGGTCATCGTCGGCCTGTACGGCATCACCACGGTCGCCACGATGATCATCCCGACCGCCGCCCTCGTCGTCCTGATGTCGCCGATTGTGTTGTCCACGTGCGCGGAACTGGGTATCGAACCACAGACCGCGATGATGGCGGTGGCAATTGCCGCCTCGGCCAGTTTCGCGAGCCCGATCGCACATCCGTCCAACATCCTCGTCATGGGGCCGGGCGGCTATCGGTTTTCCGACTACCTCAAAGTCGGCATACCTTTGACCATCGTTGTTTTTGTCGTCGTCATGATCTTGTTGCCGCTGCTCTGGCCGCTGAAGTACGTGTAGAAAAAAGGGGGGCTTTGCGGGGGAGCTGCTCTTGTGGGCTGGCTGTTGTGGGAGCTGGCTGGCTCCCACAAAGGCCGCGCGCAGTGACCCGGCACCTTTCCGCCCCCTTTTTTGCCTACGGAATCAGTACGGTCGAGCCCGTTGTCTGGCGTGCTTCCAGCGCCTGATGCGCCAGCGCCGCGTCCTTCAGCGGATAAGTCTGATTGACCTGAATGATCAAGGTGCCGGCTTCGATCAGGCCAAACAATTCGGCCGCCGCGGCGACCAGATCATCTCGCTCGACGATGAAGCTGAAAATCACCGGCCGCGTAACGTATAGCGAACCGCGCTTCGCGAGTTCCATTGGGGAAAATGGCTCGACCGCGCCGGTTGCGTTGCCGTAGGTAACCATCGTGCCATGCAGGCGCAGGCAGTCCAGCGACTGGAAGAATGTATCCTTGCCGACCGAGTCATAGACCGCCGCAACACCCTTCCTGTCCGTCAGGGCGCGAACGGTCGCGACGAAGTCCGGATCGTCCGCCCGGACGATGTCGCTGCAACCATTCGCGCGTGCCGCTTCGGCTTTCTGGTCCGTACTGACAACGCCGATGACGCGCGCGCCGAGGTATGCGGCCCACTGCCCGACGAGCATGCCAACACCCCCGGCCGCGGCGTAGGCCAGCACCGTATCGCCCGCGCGAATCCGGTAGCTGCGCCGCACCAGATACCATGCCGTCAGGCCCTTCAGCATCGCACCGGCTGCGGTTTCGAATGACACAGCGTCGGGAATCCGGACGAGTCGGTCGGCCGGGTAGACACGTTTCTCGATGTAGGTGCCGGGTGGAACACCGATGTAGACGACCCGATCGCCGACCGACACCAAGTCTGTGCTCGGGCCGACTGCCTCGACGACACCGGCGGCCTCGGTACCGAGGCCATGCGGAAGTTCGAGGGGATACAGGCCGGAACGATGGTAGGTATCGATGAAGTTCAGGCCGATCGCCTCGTGCCGCACCAGCGCCTCACCGGGACCCGGCCCGGCGAGTTCGACCTCGCGCCATTCCAGTACGTCCGCCGTGCCAAATTTATCGATCATGATTGCCTTGACCATCACCTGTTCCTGCTCCTCTGTTATCGGGGACATGCCGCCGGTACGACGAAATACTGCCATCTCGCCACTCCCGTGGCACGCGAAGCCGCGAGTATAATGCGGCGCACGGGCGACCAAAACCTCTCCCGCCGACCGCAACACCCAGAGGCGACTCAATGTCCGAAACTATCGTTATCGCCGGCGCAGGCCATGCCGCAGGTCAGGCCACGGTCTCGTTGCGGCAGGGCGGCTTCAACGGGCGGATTATTGTAATCGGCGACGAACCGTATTTGCCGTACCAACGGCCGCCGCTGTCGAAAAAATTTCTGGCCGGAGAAATCGAGAACGATCGGCTGCTGATACGCCACGACAAGTTCTACACAGATCACGACATCGAGGTCCGGCTATCGACGCAGGTTACCGAGTTCGATCGCAACCAACAGACGATTCGTCTCAGCGACGGCAAGCAACTGGAATACGACCGGCTGATCCTGGCGACGGGCAGCCAGGTCCGCAAGATCGACATGCCCGGAATCGACCTCGACGGCGTTCACTACCTGCGGACGATCGACGATGTTGCGCGCATGCGCGAGGACTTCCAGCCGGGTCGCAACCTGATCGTAATCGGCGCGGGCTACATCGGGCTGGAAGTTGCGGCCGTAGCCGCAACCCGGGGCCTGAACGTGACGGTTCTGGAGATGGCCGACCGGGTCATGAGTCGTGTCGTGGCGCCCGAGGTCTCCGCGTTCTTCGAGAAAGTACATCGCGAGGCCGGCGTCGATATCCGCTGCGGTCGCGACCCCAACAGTGCACTGCTCGGCGATCGCCACGTGCGAACACTGCGCTCCGCCGACGGCGAGGAACTGCCGGCCGATATGGTCATCGTCGGCGTCGGCATTATGCCGAGAATCGATATCGCCGAGGCTGCGGGCCTGGAATGTGATAATGGCATTGTCGTCGACGAATTCTGCCGAACCAGCGATCCCCATATCCTCGCGATCGGCGACTGTACGAACCACCCGAACAGCCTGCTCGGCCGCAGGTTGCGCCTGGAGTCGGTACACAATGCGCAGGAACAGGCCAAGACGGCTGCGGCCACGCTATGCGGTCAACCCAAACCCTACGCACAGATTCCGTGGTTCTGGTCCGACCAGTACGACCTGAAACTGCAGATCGTGGGCATCGCCGGCACCCACGATCAGGTCGTGCTGCGCGGCAACCCGGACAGCCGCTCGTTCGCCGCGTTCTACATGCAGGGCGACCTGCTGTGCGCCGTCGACGCGATCAACCGGCCGCGCGAATTCATGCTATCAAAGAAACTGATTGCGCAGGGTGCGCGCCTGGAACCGGAAATCCTGGCGGACTCGTCGATCGAATTCAAAGACCTGGCGACTGCGGCACTGATGTGAAGCGAAATCGCGGCTGAAGCCGCTCCCACACAAGCCGCGATTCCTGAATTTCAGTCGCGCCTATTGCCAGCTCCCATAGAATCTCCCACAAATGGTGACACCAGAGGTCTTTTTCATCAAGAAAAATACTGCTCGAGGTACGCCTCGAAACTCAACTCGTCGGCGGCCTCGATGTCGGACTGCCGCTGCACCGATGCCGAACTCTCCGCCTTGAGCATGGCAAAGTGTGCGTTCATGTCCGCGGGCATCGACCGGAAATATTCGGCGTAGCCAAGGCTGAGACTCATCGCATATTCGAACACGCTCTGCCCCGTCGTTTTCAGATCCGCGAGCAGGCGCGCCGACGGCGTGCGCTCGGCATCATCAAATAGTGCGCGCTGGGCGGCAACCGACGCCACGTAGCTCCCCTCACCGCCGGCATCCAGTAACTCGGCAACCGACTGCATCCGGTCACATAGCTCGTGCCCCCAGGCGCTGAGTGAAACCGACTCGCCGGCGCACACGAGCGCAACACCGGGTTCGCGGCCGCGGGTTGCGACCATCGTGTGATTGCGCTGATTGTCGCGCTGCTCGTCCAGATCGATCGGCGGGCTGTCCATCAACAGACAGGTAACGAGGAAGACTTCCAGAAAATGCATGTGCACCTGGCTGATGCCGACAGGGTCAAACGGGCTGGTGTCCAGCGCGCGCAATTCGATGTACTCGACACCGCCACGCCGCAGCGCCTCGGTCGGACGCTCGCCACTGCGGGCCACGCGCTTGGGTCGAACCGTGCTGTAGAACTCATTCTCGATCTGCAAATAATTTGCATTGAGCTGCCGGTAGCGGCCATCGACCCTGACTCCGATCGCTTCGTAGTCGGGGTTCGGTGTGCTCACGGCATGCGCAAGATCGCGAGTGTATTCCTCCAGACTGTTGGCCGAGACATTCAACGCCGCCTGGTTCGTGTTTTGATAGCCGATGTCACTCATGCGCAGCGATGTGGCGTACGGGCCGAACAAGGTGCCGTGATCGAATTCCTCGAGATTCGTAGCGACGCCGGACAGGAAGGTCTTGCATACGGCGGGCGATGCGCCAAACAAATACAGCAACAGCCAGTCGAAGCGCCGAACATTTCGCACCAGCCCGAGATACGCTGCGGATCGGAACTCGGTCGCCTCCGACCGCGAGCCCTCGAGTGCCTGGTACGCAGGCCAGAAGTCATCGGCCAGCGAATAATTAAAATGAACGCCGGAGATTGCCTGCATATTTCGGCCATAGCGATAGCCGAGACCACGGCGATAGACCGTCTTCATCGTGCCGACGTTCGATGTGCCATAACGCGCCAGCGGCACGTCGGCACCCGAACGAATCATGCACGGCATGCTCATGGCCCAGAGCAGTTCGTCATCCAGCGCCTGAAATACGAACTGGTGAATATTGCACAAGTACTGGATTGCTTCCCAGGCCGAAGCGACGGGCGGGGTAACGAATTCGAGCAGCGCCTCGGAATAGTCGGTCGTGATGAAGCGATTCTCCAGCGCCGAGCCGAACGCGGCCGGATGGCGAGTCGCCGCAACATAGCCGTCGAGCGTAACACGCAGGCTCTCTTTCTCGATGCCCCGCCGCCCGCCGCGCAGGCTTTCGCCCGCGCCGGGCATGGACAGGGCGCGCAGACGCCGTTCGAACGCAGTGCTCACCGCGGCGGCCGTTCGATGTGACGCGGCGTGACAATGCGGCGGATACGGCCGCGGGGCTGTTCGTTCATAGCGTATTAAGCATCCGGCTTCAAAATAAGGGGCACGATAAAGTGTGCCAAATTGTTGCTCAGGCCGAGATAATAACCGGAGACCGGACCCATGTTCACACAAAAACTCATACTATTATGCTGCATTCTGTTGCTCGCAGAGCCTGCCGCGGCCTTGCGTTGCGGGGGCAAACTCGTCAGTAACGGGGCCCCACAAGCCAAAGTCCTCAAGTACTGTGGCGAACCGGAATCGATTCAGATGCGCACCATTGTGCGCACCGGTATCCCCCGACACCGTATCCGGCACGGAATCAACGACACCCGATTGATCGGGTACAGCGATGAATTGCTGTTCGCCGATCGATCGTACGTCGAGATCGTCGTCGAGGAGTGGACTTATAACTTCGGCCCGCACCGGCTGATGCGCATCGTGCGCTTTGAGAACGGGCTCGTGACCTCGGTCAGCCGGCTGGGTTACGGCTACAACTGACCGGCCGGTTTCCCGGCGCGCTGCTCGAATTCCCGAAGCAGGAAGCGATCGGACCAGGCGTTCAGCCGAAAATCGGCCACAAAGCCACAGTGGCCGCCGAACTGCACCGTGCGAATCTTGAGCGCGGGAGGCCGGGCCACGCGCGACACATCGCTGACCGGAATCACCGGGTCGTCCTCGGCAAGCAATATCGTGCTCGGCACAGTAAGATTCGCGAGACGCTCGCCGGTGATTGCGTAGCCACGCAGATACGTCAAAAGATCCGGATACTCGGTGTAATTGCAGACAAAGTAGTCCGTCATCTCCCGCAACTTCCGGAAGCGACTGAGCCGGGTGAAATCGTAGCGCTGCGGAAAGACGGCCTTCTTGCACTCCAGCGAGCGACGCCAGCGGCGGATGAAATAGGTGCGATACATCGACAGACCACCGTCGATAGCCCGCATCGTCTGCTCCGGATCGAGCACCGGGCAAATCGCCACGACCTTGGTGATCTTCAGGTCCGCCTGAGCCGCCGCAGCTGCAATCCGCAGCGAAAAATTACCGCCGAGCGAGTAACCCGCCAGCATGAGCAGGTCGTCCGGGAAGGTGCTCTGTACCCATTTGACAACACCGACGGCCTCGTCGAGCCGGCACGAGTGGAACATCTCTTCGTTCAGATGATGCGAGACACCGTGATCGCGCAAATTGATACGCACGATCCGATATCCCTCGAGCCACAGGTGAGTCGCCGCCGACAGCACGTAGGTCGAAAGCCCGCTGCCTTCCCATCCGTGAATCAGCGCGACCGTGCAGCCATTCGCGTTCGCCCGCGGCGGGGTGTGATGAACCAGCAGGCGCACCCCGTGTCCGGCATCGACCACCTGATCGACCGACGCAGCGAGCATCGGCCGAGCCGCCGCGCGAACCCGCCAGCGGCGCAAACCGACGCTGCCAAGCACCGACTGAATATGGGGGCCACGCAGCAATTTGGGCGGTATAACCTCGATCATCGTATGGTGAACGAATCGGTGGCCGGCCATGAAGCATCCGTAACGGCCAGCAAACGAACCCGCACCCGATTATTTTGCCGGGCAATACGGTTCCACTCGCCCGCAGTGTGTTCTCGCGACCGGGCCGGATACGCGTACAACGGATTCGAATTACCGTGGGTGTTCAAATGGATTCGGATATCCTGCGCCTCGTCACGCTCAATGGCTGCGAGGTAATTCGCGAACGCAACCGATTGCTTGGCCGACAGTAGCTGCGCATCCCCGGGCGACATGCCCACGCGATCGCAGTCTGCGACCGGCATATCGGCCGGAGCAGACCGGTAAACGCCGTTTTCACCCCGTACATCACAGAAGTCCCCGACGTGGCTGTCGATCTCGATGACGCCGGAAAATCCGACCGAACGCAGTTGCTTGACGAGACCATCGATCAGATCGAGCCGCTGATCGCCGAGGGGAATCTCGCCGGACCCGTAGGCCGCGAACTGGTTTGCCGACCACTCGAGGTCCGGCAGAATGCCGCTCAGGCTGTCGCTGGTCACATCGACACCGGCGAATTGCGCGCTGCCGGGATCCGCGGCGCCGAACCTCAAGCGGTCGACCTGTAATACATTGAGCAATTCGACGTTCTGCTCATAGACGGCCTGAAAGTCTCTCTGCGCCTTGACGTACATCCAGAAGAATGTTGCGGCAAACAGCGATAGTGCGGCAACCAGTAACGTCGTCGCATTCAGACCGCCCAGTGACTTGAGCTCTCGCGCAAAAATTCCTGACGGCACGGGCGACGTCTGCTCGCTGCGTTTGCCGGCATTTTCGCGGAGCAGTCGCGCAACGCTGATTTCGATATCGGTGCGCATCACCTGACCATGATGCTGCAACATCTGCTCGAACCAGCGGTGCAGTTCGCCCCAGTCAGCCGGCTCCATCATTTGTTCGACTTCGGACAGTGGCCGCGCAACGTCGGCCTCGGCCACGATCTCGGTGGTAACGCCTTCATCGGCCGCCAAATCAACGACAACCGGCGCTGCGACCGCAACTGGCAGTAGATTCAACTGCTCCAGCGTTTCCGAAACCTGTACCGGTTTGATCTGTTTCGGCAGTACACCGACCGCACCGAGCGCACGCGCCTGGCCGACATACAACTCGCCGGCCTGCGACGTGTACATCATGATCGGGATGGTGGCGGTCGCCGGGTTGTTCTTGATAACGCGCACGGCCTGGAAGCCGTCCATGCCGGGCATCAGGTGGTCCATGAAAATAACGTCCGGCCGGAAGTCGCCGAGTTGCGCCAGGGCATCCTCCGCCGACTCCGCCATCTCGACACGGAGTTGGTGCTGTCTGAGCACACGGCCCAGTGCTTCGCGCGCCGTTCGCGAATCGTCGACGATCAATGCACATTTCCGTGCCGTCATATTCATGTCGCAACGAATAACCAAGAATCTGTCCCGATTCTATAGCGCCGACGCGGCATGAGGCCAGAGCCTGGCCCGGAAATCCGGGTATTCCCACTATTCCGCGCGCGAATAAGGCAACAAATTCCGGTTGTGATGGTCAGAGATAGCTGGGATTATAGGTATTAACGGTCGGGGATTGCCTCTCACCCGCCACTGAATAAGCCTGGACACCCGCGGGTATCAGGCACATAACAAGCGCACCGGCGCACGCATCGGCCCGGCGAGAACAAGCTGCCGGGCGGGTTTGGCCCCGATGAGTTGGCCAGAACGATCGGCCCGAAATTACTGGCACACTGCCACCGACACACGAGGCGGAGTGATACGCGATTCATGCGAGCTTTGACGATCTTGTCCAGGTATCTCGTCACCACGATTGCCAGCATCATCGCGGTCGCCGCTTGCATCGCCGCGAGCCTCGCGGCGATGCAAGCGGGTTCCCTGTCTGGCGTCCCGGATCCACGCACGCTGGCCCTGCTCGCGGGTATCGCGATCGCCGCATCGCTGGCCGCCCGGTTAGCATTTCGTCAGGCGACGACGCTGCACACACTCGCCGAGGCCAGCCGGCAACTGGTCGGTGCCGATGAAAATGCTGCAGGCGATGCTGCGACCACGGATGACCTGACTCGCCTGACCGCCTCACTACAACAGATCACCGCCAGGCTGCAAAATACCACGGTCTCGAGCGATCATCTCGAGCGGGTGCTCGATACGCTGAATGATTCGATTATCGTGACCAACAACGAAGGCATCGTCGCACACATCAACATCGCCGCGGCGAAGATGCTGGGTTTCGCGGCCGTGCAAATGGTCGGCAAGCCGATTCAGGAATTCCTCACCCGGCAGCATCGGAACACATTCACGCTAACCGACGCGAATCGCACCTGCGAGTCGGCATTCATAACACGGAATGGTAACGAGATACCGGTCTCCTACAGCTGTTCCCGGATCGATACGGAAGGATTTTCCGCACAGGGATTTATCATCGCCGCGCGAGATATCTCTGAGCGCAAGATGACGGAGCGACGCATTCGTTACCTCGCGAAGATCGATGCACTGACCAAGATTCCGAACCGCATGCAGTTCCAGCACCTGCTGCAGCAGATGATAGCGCGCGCGCAGAAAGATGCGCTGCAGATCGCCGTACTGTATCTCGATGTCGATCACTTCAAGGAGATCAATGACACCTATGGTCATACCGCGGGCGACACCTGCCTGGAATCTGTCGCCAGCCGCCTGACCCGCATCCTGCCCGAATACGCCGTCAGCGGGCGACTGGCCGGTGACGAATTCGCGATCGCGATCGAGTGGAAGGGGCCGCACGACGCACTGACTGCGTACCTGCAGTCTTTCAGCAAGCACCTGCTGACTGACCTGGGCCGTCCACTGATCGTCCAAGGCCACGAGATTCATATGGAACTGAGTATCGGTATCGCGTGTTACCCGCAGCATGGCGACAACGTCATCGACCTGATCCGCAACGCCGATGCCGCGCTATATCACACGAAGCGCAGCACCGACAGTAAATTCGAGTTCTTCGATGCGCAGATGAACGCTGCAGCGGTCGAGCGGCTGATGCTGAAAAGCAAGCTGCGACGCTCCTACGAACTCGACGAACTGCTGGTGCACTACCAGCCGAAGGTCGACGTAAAGACCGGCGCAGTCGTCGGCGCCGAGGCGTTGGTACGTTGGGAGCTGTCGGAACGGGGTCTGGTCCTGCCTTCCGAGTTCATCCCGCTGGCCGAGGAAACCAACCTGATCGTCCCGATCGGCGAGTGGGTATTAAATCAGGTCTGCGCCGACCTGAGTGACTGGCAACATCGGATCGCCGGCACCGGTAGAATCTCGGTCAACCTGTCGCTGAAGCAACTCGCCCAGCCGAACTTCACCAGCCGCATCCAGCACATCCTGGAACGCCACAAGATTGCGCCGGAAGCGCTCGAACTCGAGATCACGGAGACCGTGCTGATGCGCGACCCCGACCACACGATCAAGATACTGGAACAACTGAGCGCACTCGGACTCACACTGTCGATCGACGATTTCGGGACGGGTTATTCATCATTGAGCGCCTTGCAACAATTTCCCATCAAGACACTCAAAATCGATAAATCCTTTATTCGTGACATCCTGGTCAACAAAGACGGTACGACGATCGTATCTGCAATCATCGACCTTGCCCACAGCATGAACATGGATGTCGTCGCCGAGGGCGTGGAGTCGGAACTACAACTCAGTTATCTGAAAGTACTGAACTGCGACGTCGTGCAGGGGCTGTTGTTCGGCGAACCGATGACGGCCAAGAATTACTTCGACCTGCTGGTCGCCAACAGCCAGGGCAATGCCTCATACCAGAAATGGTTCGCCTGATTGCCTCGAATGTCAATATTAAACTAATAAAATCAATATGTTATATTGGCTATCATTCATTGGGATGGGGAATTTTTCGGCAGACATTGGCGCAAGCTTGCAAATGTGTTGCATAATCTTCGCTCGAAAAATAATGCTCGGCGCAACACGGTCAAACGCACACGTTGCGTAGCCGTCGATGTTGCGCACAGCGCAGCATCATGCTCCACCCATTCGAGGACCGCGACAAATGCCAAGAATCAGCCAACTGATCATGACCGGCATCGCCATGGGCTTTGCCTCTGTCGCAGCTGCGGTGTGCCCGTACCCACAGGAAGTCGAAGTTCCGGACGGCGCGACGGCCACGACCGAAGAAATGGTAGCCGGGCAGGCGCGCGTCAAGCAGTACATGGCTGAAATGGAAACGTATCTCGTCTGCCTCAACAACGAGGAGGTTGATCTCGGTCGTGAGCCGACCGACGGCGAGCTACAGATGCGCAACCAGCGACATAACGCCGCGGTCGATGCGATGGAGACCATGGCGGCCGCCTTCAACGAGCAGATACGGACGTACAAGAAGGTGAGCCGCTAGCCAACCGACGACCCCGACCCCGCGGGCACCGTTCGTCGCTCGATCAGCGTAATGCCAGTTGATTTTCGTGCATCAAGACACGCGCATAAGCTAAACTCCCGGCCCCGTCCCGCCCCCGGTTGACCGGCTGCGCAACGAGTTTCTCATCAGTTCAAGGTAAACCACCATGACACAAGCTGCCAGAGTCACGATTACCGGAGCCGCCGGCCAGATCGGATACCAGTTGGCGTTTCGGATCGCTTCCGGACAGCTGCTGGGCAGCAACCAGCCCGTCCGTTTGCAGCTACTCGAGATCCCGCCGGTACTCGACGCATTAAAAGGCGTCGCCATGGAACTCGAGGACTGCGCATTTCCGACGCTGCACGGCGTCGTCGCGACGGACCAGCCCGACGAAGCCTTCCTCGACGCCGACTACGCGCTGCTGGTCGGCGCCAAACCACGTGGCCCCGGTATGGAACGCGCGGATCTGCTGAAAGGCAATGCGGCGATTTTCTCGGTTCAGGGCAAGGCGATGAACGATCACGCCAACCGCGACATCAAGGTGCTCGTCGTCGGCAACCCGGCCAATACGAATGCACTGATCGCTCAGGCAAACGCACCGGACCTGAACCCCGCCAACTTCACCGCCATGATGCGCCTCGACCACAATCGCGCGCTGGCGCAACTCGCGATGAAAACCGGCTCCCACGTCAGCCAGATTCGTCATCTGACCGTCTGGGGCAACCATTCAGCCACGCAGTACCCGGATATCAGCGAAGTTACGATCAATGATCGCGAGGCCACCGACCTCGTGGACCAGAGCTGGCTCGTTGATGACTTCATTCCGACCGTGCAGCAGCGCGGCGCCGCGATTATCAAAGCCCGCGGACTGTCCAGCGCCGCGTCTGCCGCATCTGCCGCCATCGACCACATGCGCGACTGGGCGCTCGGTACCCCGGGAGAGGACTGGGTCAGCATGGCCATCCCAGCCGACGGCAGCTACGGCATCGAGCCGGGCGTTATCTACTCGTATCCGTGTCGCTGCAGCCAGGGCAAATATGAGATTGTGCAGGGTCTGAACATCAGCGACTTCAGCCGTGAACGCATGGATGCCACCGACGCCGAACTGCGCGAAGAGCGCGCAGCCGTGGAAGAGCTGCTGTAGGGACAGGCCGCAGGTCACGCTAATGCTTGTGTGGGAGCGGCTCCTACACAAGCCCGTGCCGGGTTTTATTTTCCTATGCGTTATAGTCAGCATTTACTCTTCGCCTGACTTCTGAGGTGCCCTAATCGTGTCTGCTTTCCTGATCTGGATTCTCTGGTTCGTTGCCCTGGTCGCGGTCGGCCTGACGCTCGCGTACCGACGCGTCGATCTGAAGACATCGACACTCATTCTCGGCTTCGCCCTGCTCGCCTGCACGCTGTTCAGCAACAGCCACTGGCTGTGGAACCTGGCGCTCTGGGCCGTGTTCGGCGGCCTCGTATCACTCAACCTGCCAAACTTTCGCCGTGAGAAAATTACCGCCCCGCTGCTGAAGATCTTCAAGACGATCCTGCCATCGATCTCCAGCACCGAGCGCGATGCCCTCGAGGCCGGCACGGTCTGGTGGGATGGTGAACTGTTCAGCGGCCAGCCGGACTGGAGCAAGCTGACGGCAATGCCGGCGCCGACCCTCAGCACGGACGAACAGGCGTTCCTCGACGGGCCGACCGAGACGCTGTGCGCCATGCTCAACGACTGGCAGATCACGCACGAACTCGCCGACCTGCCGCCGGAAGTCTGGACCTACATCAAGGAGAACGGTTTCTTCGGGATGATCATCCCCCGACATTACGGCGGGCTGGAATTTTCGCCGTACGCCGTCGCGATGGTGCTGGCTAAACTCGCCAGTCGCAGCGCCGTTGCCTCATCGACCGTCGGCGTACCCAACTCACTCGGGCCGGCGGAACTACTCCTGCACTACGGTACCGAGGCACAGAAGGACCACTACCTGCCCCGGCTGGCCAGCGGTGACGAAATTCCCTGCTTCGCGCTGACGGCGCCGCGCGCAGGTTCCGACGCATCTGCGATCCCGGATAGCGGCATCATTTGCAAGGGTGAATTTAACGGCGAGGAAATCGTCGGCATCCGTCTGAACTGGGACAAGCGCTACATCACGCTCGCGCCGATCGCGACCGTCCTCGGTCTGGCATTCAAACTCTACGATCCGGAACACCTGATCGGAGATAAGGACGAATACGTCATTACCGCCGGGTTGATACCGACGGACACCAAAGGCATCACGATCGGGCGGCGTCATTTCCCGCTGAACACCCCGTTTCAGAACGGCCCGACTCAGGGCAAGGACGTGTTTGTGCCGCTCGACTACATCATCGGCGGACCGGAGCGTGCGGGGCAGGGCTGGCGCATGCTCATGGAACAGCTGGCCGCCGGGCGCGCGGTTGTGCTGCCGTCCAATGCCATGGGCGGCGGCAAGGCAGCCATTTATGCTTCCGGCGCCTACGCGCGTATCCGCAAGCAATTCAATCTGCCGATCAGCCGCTTCGAAGGAGTGGGCGAGGTTCTGGCGCGCATGGCCGGCGAGACGTACATCGTGACCGCCGCGGTATCCGTGACCTGCGCCGCGCTCTGCCGTGGCGAGAAGCCGGCCGTGCCGTCGGCAATCCTGAAGTATCACTGTACGGAGATGGCCCGACATATCGCGAACGATGCGATGGACGTGCACGGCGGCAAGGGCATCATGCTCGGACCGGAGAATTATCTCGGCCGCGGCTACCAGGCCATCCCGATCGCTATCACGGTCGAGGGCGCGAACATCCTGACACGCAGCCTGATCATCTTCGGCCAGGGCGCGATCCGCTGTCACCCGTTCGTGTTAAAGGAGATGGAGGCCGCAACCGACCCCGACTACGAACGCAGCCTCCAGGAATTCGACCACCAGCTGTTCGGCCATATCGGCTATGCCATCAGCAACGCGGCCCGTTCATTCTTCCTCGCGCTGACGCACGCGAGGCTCAGCACGGTGCCCCATTCCGGCGCGCTCTCGCGCTATTACCAGCACATCAATCGGTACAGCGCAGCGTTCGCACTGGCCTCCGATGTCTCGATGCTGACGCTGGGCGGCGAACTGAAACGCAGGGAATCATTGTCCAGCCGGCTCGGCGATGTGTTCAGCGCAATGTACCTGGCCAGCATGGTGCTGAAGCATTTCGATAATCAGGGTTGCCCCGAGGATGACCTGCCGCTGGTCGAATGGGCGTGCCGGCACCTGCTCTACGAGGCACAGGAAAAATTGCACGTGTTTTTGCGGAACTTCCCGTATCGACTGGTCGCGGGTCTGCTGCGCCTGCTGATCTTCCCCCGCGGACGCATGTACTTCCCGCCATCGGACGCCCTCGGGCAGCAGATCGTCGACCTGGTCACCCACCCGACCGAAGCACGCGAACGGCTGTGCGCCGGCATCTATTTGACGAATGAGCCCGGTAACCCGATCGGTCAGCTACAGGCCGCGCTGGAGGCCACCGAGGCTGCAAGCCCGCTGGAAGACAAGCTTCGCGAGGCAGCCCGTAGCGGGGTCATAACCGCCTCTGATCCGCTCGGGAAGATCGCCCAGGCCGTGGAGGCCGGGGTGCTGACGGCCGAGGAAGCAGCCGGACTGGTGGCACTGGACGAACAGGTCATGACACTGATCGCAGTCGATGATTTCGCCAGCACGGAACTGGCCGCCGGAACCCCATAAAGCCCCGTGCCGAACCCGACTGCTTTCATGACAGCACCGGGTCGGTCGGTTAACATCCCCCGTTCAGCCCGCACCGCAGGAGAACAACTAATGAACCGGAACCCCATGTTTTTAGCGGCAACCGCGTTGCTGGCCCTCGGGGCAACCAGCCTGCTGGCCGGCTGCGGCGGCGAGCCACCGGCCACTTCAGCCGCGGGACAGCAAAACGCCGCGGCCGGAATGAGCCGCTCGGTGTCGCGGCCTGGCGCGACCGTCTTCATAATCACCCCGACAGACGGCACGACGGTCGCCTCGCCCATCAGCATCAAGTTCGGCGTCAGCGGCATCGAGGTTGCGCCGGCCGGCACCTATGACGCCAACACGGGCCACCATCACCTGATTATCGACACCGAACTGGCGTCGACGGAGCAGCCGATCCCGAAAGACGCGCAGCACATGCATTTCGGCAAGGGCCAGACGGAAGCCTCTGTGGAGCTCGAGCCTGGCCGGCATACGCTGCAGCTGGTCCTCGGGGATGGCAACCATGTGCCGCACCAGCCTCCGGTTGTGTCTCAGGTGATAACAATCACGGTAGAATAGACACCCATTGGTAGTATTTTACAGGGTATGACGCTCAGGCTGCCGCCCCACCGGCAGTCCCGGCTGGCTTACACACACGACAGATTCACCCATGACCCCAAACACTGTTGGACTCAGCGGACTCTCTCTCTACCTGCCTCCCTACCGGGTGGATCTGGAGCAGTGGTGCGATTGGACCGGCGCCGAGTGGGAGAAAATCCAGCGGGTCGTCGGTACCGGCTTCCGGCTGCTCGGACCCCAGCAGAGCATCTACACGATGGCCGCCAACGCAGTGCTGCGGCTGATCAAGAACTACGACATCGATCCGGCCCGCGTCGGCTACCTCGCACTCGGCACCGAGTCGAGTACCGACAACTCGGCCGGCGCCGTCATCATCAAGGGCATGGTCGACCAGGCACTGCAGGATCTCGGCTTCCCGGCCTTGTCTCGCAATTGCGAAGTGCCCGAGTTCAAGCATGCTTGCCTCGGCGGGGTCTACGGCCTGAAGAACGCACTGCGCTACCTGGCAACGGATGGGGACGACTCGCTGGCAATTGTCGTCTGCGCCGACAAGGCGTTGTACGAGCGCGGTAGCAGCGGAGAACCCACCCAGGGCGCCGGCGCGGTCGCGATGCTTCTGAGTACGGAACCGACCATCGCATCGATCGACCTGCGTGAGTCCGGCACGGCATCGGACTACCGCGGCGTCGATTTCCGTAAACCGCTGATCAATCGGAACGGCACCGGTGCAAGTGCGGACTTCGTCGACATCCCGATCTTCAACGGCAAGTATTCGGCAAGTTGCTACGTCGATGAAATGCAGCGCGCACTCGAACACATGTACCAGAGGCGCAAGCTGAATGCCTTCGAACATATAAAGTCGATCGAGGCGATCTTCATGCATCGTCCGTATCAGCGTATGCCCGAAACCGGTTGGGGCATGGCCTACCTCTTCGCCCTGGCCAACGGCGGTGTGAAAGAGCACGCGGAACTGGCCGGGTATTGCGATGCTGCCGGAGTCGCAATGGAGGCGTTCCTGACCGAGATGTGCAGCGCGCCCAATCTCGCACAGTTTGGCGTCCGCGAGCGCATCAGCGACGAGATCTTCCCGGCCGGCCTGACGGTATTGAAAACCTTCCGTCACACCGATGCCTTTGATGTATTCGTCCGTCGCAAGATGTCTCTCGGTACGGAAGGCATGCTGGAGCTGGGTAATCTGTATACGGCTGCACTACCGGCATGGCTGGCCGCCGGGCTGGAAGAGGCCCGCGATCGCAACATCGATCTTGCCGACAAGGAAGTGCTGCTGATCGGATACGGCAGCGGCGACGCCGCCGATGCAATCCCGATACGCATGGTCGCCGACTGGGAACGCGCTGCCGGGAACATCGATTTCAAAACAGCGCTGACGCCGTTGATCGATCTGACACAAGATCAGTATCTCGCGCTGCGCGACCGCAGCACCGTACCCGGTCTGTCGTACGCGCCGAGCGCTGAATTCGTCGTCGATCGGATCGGGTCGGAGACGACCCAGGTGTTTCAGGACGCCGGGATCGAGTATTACCGATACATTCAATAGTCGGACTATGTCCCGACCGTCAATCCATCCACGTCCAATTCCTTATCCAGCAGACTGAAGCCGGCATCGATCGCATCGGCGCGCACCGCGTCGATCACGTCTGTAGAATCACTGATCGCGATACCAAAATCACCGCCGCCGGCGCCGGATGTCTTGTAAACCGCGCCGTGGCGTTCGGTGAGCCCGCGCAACTGTTCGTGCGCTTCGGTATTGATGCCAATTCCGGCATCTGCATCCAGCGCGCGCAGCGCGTCGTCAAATCCCGCAAGCGCTGACATCAACTCGACCACCGATGCACTGCGCCACGCCGCGTCAGCATGCTGCGCGAAACGCGTCAGGTAACGCATGTGGCTGCTAAAGGCGTCCGCCTCCGCCGCACGATAACGCGCGAAGCGACGGAGCAATTCTGGTGTTGACGCGCTGTTGCCGGACCATAGCGGCAGCATGGCAAGGCCTTCCGGCCACTCCAGGGCCTCGGTCTCCGGCTCCGACTCACCGCGCCCAAGGGTCACGCCAACGACGCCGCCATACAGTGCCGCACTCATATCGATGCCACTCCCCAGTCCACCCTGGAAGCGGCGATGCGCGGCATGACAGATACTCAACAGCGACGGTCGCTCGACCCGCATCCCCAGTGCTGCGACCAGTGCGCCGGTCAAAGCAACGAGTACCGCTGCGCTCGAGCCGACGCCGAGTTTCACCGAGCTGCCCCCGATGCTTCGATAAAATGCATCGGTGTTCATGCTGACGCGCAGCGACGGCAGTGGATCGGGCAGAGTGAGCAACTCGTTACAGGTCTCCAGTACGGCCTCGAGTATCGTGCCCCGCTCGGCCGGCGACTCGTCCACCCAGGTCAGACCCATGCCGGTCTCGAAAACGAAACCGTAGGCCTTGCCGCCGGCCAGGTCGATAAACACGCTGTCACCCGCTGCCGTGACCGTAACCTGGGCTTTCGCACGAATACCGACGGTCGTCGCAATCGCCGGAGCACCCTCGAGCACGGCGTAATCGCCGACGATCACGAGCTTTCCCGGAGCGCTCGCAACGGTCATGGCAACCGCGCGCCCCGGGACTCAGCCGCCGACAACACGCGCGCCATAACCCAACTCCCCGACAATCGTGCGCAAGACGCCGGGAACCGCGCCGAGTGCGCCGGTGACCTCATCCGCGACTTCGGTCTGGCACACGGCCTTGACCTGCGGCCCGGCATCGATGGTGAAAAACACCGGCAGGCCGCCCGCGCGCAGTTCGCCGATACGGTGCATCACGGCCAGCGTGGCCGGCAACCAGTACAGCAGCGGCGGGCGCGTCGTCAGCATGACGGAATGCATCTTCAGACAATTGTGCTCGGCCAGTTCGGCCAGAGCGAAGAAATCGCGATCCTGCACATAGCCGACGGCCTGACGCAGATCGTCGGCGTGGGTATCGACCCACGCGGCATAATAGGGTGAGCTCAGCCGACTCTGCTCCATGCCGTCGCGAGACGTCACCGGCTTCGGCACTTCGCTCGTGATCACCACGACGACCGACAACGCCCAATCTTCCGGCGTAATGATCTGTTCGCAAACCGTGCCGTCACCGTCATTCTCCAGCAGTACCATGCCACCGAACAGCGAACGCGGCGCCGAGCCGGAACCGATGCGCGCGATATCGATGAGCCGCGTCTCGTGCGCATCGATGCCCAGCGCCGCGGCGCCGGCAGTCACGAGCGCCGCATACCCGGAGGCGGATGATGCGAGGCCCGCACCGGTCGGAAAATCGTTTTCCGATTCGACTCTGGCGTACAAATCGCAGCCTGAAAGGTCACGCAAAGCGTTCATACAGGCCGCCAGCCGACCGTGCCCGGCCGGCTGCTCGATGCCGTTGAGCAGCAGAAGATCATGCTCCAGCGATGGGTCGAATTCGATCCTCGTCTCGGTCGCCAGCGCACCGAGCGTCACCGACAACGAGCCCACGGCCGGCAGGTTTGCGGACACTTCGCGCTTGCCCCAATATTTGATCAGGGCGACATTCGGATGGGCAATCGCCACAGCGCGCAGCGGTTTCGATTCATTATCGTGCACGAGGCGCATTGTAGTTGAAAAAGAAAAAGGTACCGGGTTTATTTGGAAAATAAACCCGGTACCTTTTCCGCTATGCTACCCGGGTGAAATTCGAAAACCGCATCGACGCGTACCTCGAACGCATTGAAAATTTTCTGGCCACCGAGATCCCCGGCCCGGAGACTCCGCCGCAACGCCTGCACGAGGCGATGCGCTATGCCACGCTCGGCGGTGGCAAACGAATTCGCCCGTTGCTGGTCTACGCGACCGGTGAGGCCTTCGGTATCGACCCGGATATTCTCGATGCCCCGGCCGCCGCGATCGAGATGATGCACTCATTCTCACTGGTGCATGACGACTTGCCGGCCATGGATGACGATGCCCTGCGCCGGGGTCGCCCGACGACTCACCGGGCATTCGACGAGGCCACCGCAATTCT
>SMWD01000080.1 GCA_004357495.1 Gammaproteobacteria bacterium | reverse complement strand
CAGATCCAGCTCGTCGATGTTCAGGGTCGGGTGCGGCTCCGGCCCGCGTACCTTCAGGACGATGTCGCAGCCGGACCACAGTGCGCGGGGGTCGGTGACGATTTCGACACCGGCCTCGGCGTAGGCCTGGTCGGAGAAGTTCGCGCCCGCGCCCGCGCCCACTTCGATTGCGACCGTAAACCCGAGCTTCTGCAGCTGGTTGGCGATCGCAGGGGTGGTTGCAACCCGCTTTTCACCGGGGTGAATTTCTTTGGGGATGCCGATTTTCATTATCTACTTCAACCTGGCCGGAGGAACCGGCGCCTGATACTGCCCTCGATAGCGTGCCCGGAGTGGAACATACCGGCATTGCTGGATATTTCCCACTGTTTTTCGGCATTTACTTAACGATTTTCGGTATGACCGGGGGCGGGGTCGGGGCCGGACCAAGCTCCGGCTTTTCGCTACGAGTTTCCGGCTACAGTTCCAGCACACTCATGCTAAGTGAGTTGATCGCCGAGGAATTCGAGCGTCCGCTGCAGCGCAAGCTGCGCATTCTCCGGCGAGAAGTCGTCGCGCTCGTCGCAGTTGAAACCGTGACCGGCACCTGCGTAGACGAATCTCGGCTGCCCTTGTCTGGCCGCCGAGATTTGCTCGATGAGCTCGGGCGGAATCAGCGCATCTTCGGCGCCGTAGTGATACAGGACCGGGCAGCGGGGCTGTTCATCCAGCCACTCGACGGTCATGCGCCCGTAATAGCTGACTGCCGCGTCGAGGTCCATGCGACAAGCGGCGAGGTCTGCTATCGCGCCGCCCCAGCAGTAGCCGATCGCCGCGACTTTGCCGGCCGGGCGTGCCGCCGCCACGGCGGCGGCCACATCTGCGATCACGCCGTTGCGATCCAGGCCCATCATGATTTCCCGGCCGCGGTCGATGTCCGAATAGTCCAGGACAATGCCTGCCTCGACCCGGTCGAACAGGTTCGGCGCGATCGCGAAATAGCCCAGGGCGGCGTACTGGTCGGTTACGCGACGGATGTGGCCGGTCACGCCGAAGATCTCCTGGATGATCACGATGCCGCCTTTCGCTGTGCCCTCGGGGGTGGCCCGCCAGGCGTCGAGCTGGTGTCCGTCGGTCGTTGTCAGTTTGATCCGGTCGCCCATTTTCATTACTCCGTTCTCATGGTCGTGGCGGGCCGGTAGCATAGCGGAACGGGCGGTTTTGGTGTCAGACACCATGACCCGCTACCCTGAGCGCGACAATCAGGACGCCATACGACGTGTACACACAACTTATTCCTATCATTGTCCCGGTTCTGATCTGTGCGTTGCTCGGCTACGGGTGGGCGCGCTCCGGGTTGCCGTTCGCGCGCGAGTTTCTGACGCGCATCATCATGAACATCGGTGCGCCATGCCTGATTCTGAACGGCATCGTGAACCTGGAATTCTCGCCGGTCGAATTTGCGACCATCCTCGGCACCTCCGTGACCGTACTCGTAACCTGCAGCCTGATCGGCGCCGCGGCGCTGAGGCTGGCCGGGCAGCCGCTGCGCAGCTTCCTGCCGCCGGTCATTTTCGGTAACACCGGTAACCTTGGCCTGCCGTTGTGTCTGTTCGCGTTCGGCGACGAGGGCCTCGGTCTGGCAGTCGCTGTTTATCTGGTCTACGCGGTTTCGCAATTCGTATTCGGCCCCCTGGTTCAGGGCCGTGAGCCGGCGTGGCGCACGCTGGTGGCGACGGACACGCCAATGCCGGAGACGCTGGCAAATACGGTCGGGTTGCTCGGCGGCCTTGCGATCCCGCTGATGCTGCTGGCGCTCGGTTATTCGCTGGCGAGTTTTCGCGTCACGCGGCCGGGCAAAGCGGCCGGGCTCGCCATCTTCCGGCTGTTGCTCGGTTTTGCGGTTGGTGTGGGTGTCGCGGAGTTATTCGGCCTGACGGGCACGATGCGCGGCGTCGTCATCATCGAAAGCTACGATGCCGCTGGCCGTGTTCAACTTCCTGCTGGCGGCCCGCTACGACCGTCATCCGGAAGATATTGCCGGTGCGATCCTGATCTCGACGCTGTTGTCGTTCCTGACGATGCCTGCGTTGTTGTTGTTTGTTTTGTGAAAAAGGTACTTTTTTACTCCACATCCCGACCGCTGATCAGGTCTTCCAGCTTCGGCGGCGGGTGCTCCGGCCCCATGCGGCCGGTCTTGAGGCGATTGATGTAGTCCTTGTAGGCCCGCATTGCCTGGCGCCCCATGAACCACATGATGGGAACGTTGACGAACAGCATGACGCCGGTTCCGACCCCGGTCAGGTTGTCGAGTTGCGCGTCGGTCTTCAGGAATCCGAGTGTCGCGATGATGGTGAGCATGCAGAAAATCAGCTTGTATGGCAGCACGGCGCGCTCGCCCACCAGATAAATGATGCTTTGTTCGCCGTAATAGCTCCAAGAGATACAGGTGGAGATCGCGAACAGCCAGACGGTCAGTGTGATGAGCCACTTGCCGAGACCGGGAATGACACTGTCGAAGGCCTTGGCCGTCATCGTTGCACCGACGTAGCTCACGTAGACTTCCGGCCCGTTCAGCACGGGTCGTGCCGATGAGTCGAGTGTGCTCCACTCGATGTGCATGCCGCCGGCCGCGTCGACGACGATCGACCCGTCGAGTCGGTGCAGGTTGTTGCCGCTTATCGGGTTTGGGTGGGCCTCAAGGATGACGAACAGGCCGTCGCCGCCGGCCCAGCTACCTTCGGTGCGTGCCGGCGGTGCGATCTCAGCGAGGCTCCAGTTACCGTCCGCCACTTGCACGACCCGGGTCATGGCGGGCAGCGTCGCTTCCGCGGGGCGATTCCAGACATTTGTGCTCAGAATCACGAGTGCCGTGACCGTGCAGACGACGATCGTATCGATGAACGGTTCGAGTCCCGCGACGATGCCCTCGCGCACCGGCTCGTTGGTCTTCGCGGCCGAGTGGGCGATCGGAGAGGTGCCCTGGCCCGCCTCATTCGAAAAGGTTGCGCGCTTCATACCGAACAGAAATGCATAGCCCATCGTGCCGCCGATGAACGCTCCACTCGCCTCCAGCGGCGAGAATGCCGCGCGGAAGATCAGTGCAAACATGGCCGGCAGCTGTGCGTAGTTGACGATCAGCACATAGATACCCGCCAGCATATACAGGGCGAGCATGATCGGCACGAGCCGGCCGGCCACCGCACCGATGCGCTTGATGCCGCCGATGATGACCGAGCCGACGATGATCGCGAGCACGATCCCGGTCGCGACGCTCGGAATGCCGAAATATTCTTCGGTGATCATGCCGACATTCCATGCCTGGAACATGTTGCCGCCGGTGGCGGTCGATATCAGTACGGTCAGACAAAAAATAACGCCGAGCGTCTTGCCGAGCCCGGCGAGCTTCGGGCTCTTCGCGGCGAGCGCTTTGCTTACGACCCACATCGGCCCGCCGTGCGGGTTGTCCGGGTCGTCCGTGTTCCGATAAAGCATCGACAGGGTGACCTCGGTCAGCTTGATGGCCATGCCTAAGAAGCCGACGATCCACATCCAGAACACCGCGCCGGGACCGCCGAGCGCAATCGCGATAGCAACTCCGCCGATGTTGCCGAGCCCGACTGTTGCGGACAGCGCGGCCGACAGCGCCTGAAAATGATTAATTGCCCCCGGGTCGTCCGGCTGGTCGTAGACGCCGCGGATGACACGCACGCCGTGCGTCAACGCGCGGTACTGACAGAAGCCGCTCCAGACGGTGAACAGAATGCCGGTGCCAAGGAGCAGGAACAGCACGGAGTCGTGCCAAAGGATCGCGTTCAGTGTGGTCAGGAAGTGATCGAAGCTGCTCATATCATCCTTTCAATGCCGGTTTGACCGCAGTTTTTTCTATTTCTCGAGGATAGCTGTCACACCCATGCCGCCGGCGGTACAGACCGAGATCAGGCCGCGGCCCGACCCACGTTCGTCGAGCATTTTCGCCAGGCTGGCAACCAGGCGCGCACCGGTGGCTGCGAACGGATGTCCGATCGCGAGGCTGCCGCCCTTGATGTTCAGCTTGTCGCGATCGATCGGCCCGAGCGGCGCGTCGCGCTGGAGTTTCCCGGCGCAGAATTGCGCCGATTCCCAGGCCTTCATCGTCGCCAGTGTTTGTGCGGCGAATGCCTCGTGAATCTCGAACAGGTCAAAATCGCCGAATCCAAGCCCCGCGTCCCGCAGCATCGCCGACACGCCATAGGCCGGCGCCATCAGCAGGCCTTCTTCGCTTACGAAGTCCACGGCCGCGACCTTGCCGTAGCGGAGATACGCTTGCACGGGCAGATTGCGCGCGGCCGCCCAGTCTTCCGAGGCCAGCAGCACGCCTGCCGCGCCATCGGTCAGTGGTGTGCTGTTGCCGGCCGTCATCGTGCCCTTGGGGCTGCGGTCGAAGACCGGCTTGAGTGTTGCCAGTTTCTCGCGCGTGGTATCGCGCCTGAGGTTATTGTCTTCGGACACATCCTCGAACGGCATGATCAGGTCTGCGTAGAAACCCTCGTCATAAGCCGCAGCCGCACGGCGATGACTCTCATAAGCGAGCTCGTCCTGGGCCTCGCGCGTAATGTCCCACTGCTTGGCCGTCAGTTCCGTGCTCTGACCCATGCTGAGCCCGGTGCGGGGTTCCGTGACGCCCGGCAGTTCGGGTTTGAAATGACGTGGCCGCAGGCCGAGCCACGGCTTGATGCGCGCACCCGGCGAGCGGCCGCGGAAGCTGCCAAGCAGAATCTGTCGATACTCATCGGGATAGACGATCGGCGCATCGCTGATGCTGTCGGTGCCGGCCGCGATGCCGGCATCGATCTGGCCGAGCGCGATCTTGTTGCCGATCTGAATGGCCGCCTCGAGGCTCGTGCCGCACGCGCGCTGCAGATCGAAAGCCGGCGTCTCGGGCGCCAGGCCGCTGCCCAGCACCGATTCGCGGGCCAGGTTCCAGTCGCGCGAGTGCTTGATGACGGCGCCGAGCGATACGTCGCCGAGTGCAACGCCCTTGAGAGCGAACCGGTCGACCAGTCCGCGCAGGACCGCGGTCATCATGTCCTGATTGGAACAGCGGGCGTACGCGGTGTGCGAACGGCAAAACGGAATGCGCAAGCCGCCAATGATCGCGACGCGTCGCGGGGCCTCATAATGCATGTTGGGTGTTGTCCTGAGGTTATTGACCGAAAGATGAAGTGTCGGCCGCCAGGTATTCTGATTCGGCCTTGGAGTTCTTGCGGCCGAGGATCGGGTTGCGATGCGGGAAGCGACCGAACTCGGCGACAATATCCCGGTGCAGCTCGGCGAAATGCGCAGTCGTCAGGAACGTCTCGTGCAGCGTGCCCGAGACGCTGTCGGCCAGAGCCTTGTATATGTCGACCGACTTATCCTGAATTTTCAGTGACTCGGCATGTTGCAGCGGCATGAAGAAGAACATGCGCTGCATTTCCGACAGATCCTTGTGGTCGTTGTTCATCGTGCCCTCGACGCAGATTTTCAGCGCGAGCGGGTCCTTCTTGAAGGCGTCAGCCGTGCCGCGGAAGATGTTGCGGCGAAACTGGTCGAGCAGGATGATCAGGGCCAGCCGACCCTCGGGTGTCCCGGCCCAGTCCATGAGCTCGCCATCCGATGCGGCCTGCACGAGATCGCTGAACTGGCTGCGGATGTCAGCGTCGAGGCCGGGGTCGGAGCCGAACCATCGCTCCATCCGGCTGTCGACCTGGGGAGAGTTCAACTCGCTGCCGGAGAACCAGAAGTCGAGTACGCGTTGGATGTCGTCGTTGACCATTAGGCGGATGATCCCACAGAGGGTGGTATTTGCACGGGTTTAAGTTCACATATCGGCGTGGATTAGTCCAATTCTCGGCTAGTCCCCGCAGGCATTGAGCCACAAGCCGATTCTGGCCTATAATATGCGGTTCGGGGCGGTCAATGCGCAGCCATGGAGTTGCTCATAAAGATCAGTAAAAACAACTGATTACGGCAGCCCAACCTTGGACGCGGCCCCCCCGTTTTGGAGCACCGGGAAGGCGCCGCCGCCGCCGCGCCAAGGGCTGCCATGGCCGCCATACTATGAGCGAGAGGATTGATGCGCGCCCGGTTTCGGCGCGGCCCGGGGTGTCGCTGCGACAGTTAAGCGCGCCGGGTGCCGAAGATATAACAGGATAAGCCTTTGATTTGACACGTATGAGTATCAAGTTACCAGAAAATTTTGAGCTGGGTCGAGGCCTGTACCATCCGGATAACGAGAAGGATGGTTGCGGGGTCGGCTTCATCGCACATATCAAAGGCGAGCGCAGTCACCAGATCGTGGCCGACGCGAACCTGATCGGCTGCAGCATGGAGCACCGCGGCGCGCGGGGCGCCGAGGTCAACACCGGCGACGGCGCCGGCATTCTGACGGCTCTGCCGCTGGAGTTTCTGGCCAAGCTTGCGCGCACTGACTTCGGCGTCGAGTTGCCGTCGCCCGGCAAGTTCGCCGCGGGTATCGTGTTCTTGCCGACCGACCCTGCCGAGCGCGCGCAATGCAAAGCGGCCGTGGCCGGGATTTGCGCCGACGAGGGCCAGACGCTGGTCGGCTGGCGCAAGGTGCCGACGGACGCTGACCTGGCCGATCTCGGCCCGACCGCGCGTGCGGCCTGCCCCACGATCGAACAACTGTTCATCGCCGCAGGGGAGGGCCTTGAGGGTGAAGCGTTCGAGCGCAAGCTGTACCTGCTCCGCAAGCGTGCCAGTCATCTGCTGCGCAACGACCCGGACATGGCCCAGGCGAAGGCCTTTTATATCTGCAGCCTGTCAAGCAAGGTCATCATCTACAAGGGCATGCTTGCCCCCGACCAGCTGTTTCGTTTTTACCCGGACCTGAACGACCCGGACTACACATCGCACCTCGCGATGGTGCATTCACGTTTTTCGACGAATACCTTTCCGAGCTGGGATCGCGCACAACCGAATCGTTTCATGTCGCACAACGGGGAGATCAACACGCTGCGCGGGAACATCAACTGGATGCGCGCGCGCGAAGGTGTCGCCGCGAGCAACTTGTTCGGCGACTCGTTACAGCAATTATTCCCCGTCGTCGAGCCTGACTGCTCCGATTCGGGCACGTTCGACAACGTTCTCGAGTTCCTGTTGATGACCGGCCGTACGCTGCAAGAAGCCGTCATGATGATGATCCCGGAGGCCTGGCAGAAGCAGGAGCAGATGGCCGGGAACAAACGAGCCTTCTACGAGTACAACTCGTGTCTGATGGAGCCCTGGGAT
>SMWD01000079.1 GCA_004357495.1 Gammaproteobacteria bacterium | reverse complement strand
GGCAAAACGCGCGCTGGAGCAACGGTGACCCGGTGACTGCCGTCGATTTCGAGTATGGCCTGCGGCGCAGTGTCGATCCGGCTACGTTGTCTAATTACTCGAGCGTTCTCGAGCCGATCGTCAATGCGGCCGAGATCATTCGCGGCGAACTGCCCGTTGAAGAACTTGGCGTGGAGGCCGTCGATGATTACACGTTCGTGATTCGACTGAACGGGCCGACGCCCTATCTGCCGGGCTTGCTGAATCATTCAACGACCTATCCGATCCACGCCGGCAACGTCGAGGAATTCGGCGCTCGATTCATTCGCCCCGGTAATCTCGTCAGCAACGGTGCATACAAGCTCGATGCATGGGTCGTGCAGTCACATATCAAGCTCAGTAGAAATGAGTACTACTGGGACAACGACAATACGACGATTGATGAGATTTACTACTATCCGACCGAAAATCAGGACGCGGAACTGAAACGTTTCCGTGCCGGCGAACTGGATATCACCGCGGATATCCCGCACAGGCAAATCGACTGGGTGCGCGAGAACCTGGCCGATTCCGTACGCATCGATCCGTATTTCGGCAGCTATTACTTCGGCTTCAATGTGACGCGACCGCCGTTCAAGGGCCAGCGGGAATTGCGTACCGCGCTCGCCATGGCCATCGACCGGGACATCATCACCGGGAAGGTAACGGGTGCCGGTGAAATTCCCTCGTATGGCTGGGTGCCACCGGTCGCGGGTTACCCGCAGCGTCAGGCGGAGTGGGCAGTATGGACGCAGGACGAACGCAACACGGAGGCGCGGCGCCTGTACGCCGAGGCCGGCTATTCGCGGGATCAGCCATTCAAGGTCGAGCTGCTGTATAACACCAACGATAATCACAAACGTCTGTCCATCGCGGTGGCGGCGATGTGGAAGCAGGTACTCGGCGTCGAGACCAGCCTGGTGAATCAGGAATGGAAAGTGTTTCTCGATACCCGCAATCTCAAGCAGGACACCCAGATTTTCCGCGCCGGGTGGATCGGCGACTATAACGATGCATTTACCTTTACGCAGTTGATGTACTCGGCAAACGCCATGAATCATCCCGGCTATGCGAGCGCCGAATACGATGCACTGGTGCGTCAGGCCGCGGCCGAGGCGGATCTCGCGAAACGTGCCGGGATCATGGCCGCAGCCGAGGCGCTGCTGCTCGAGGACCTGCCGGTGCTGCCGATCTACTTCTATGTGTCGACGCACCTGGTCCGCCCGTGGGTCGGCGGGCGAGTGGCCAACATCATGGACCACCATTACACGAAGAATCTGTATATCCTGAAGCACTGATTCCAGGAGCCTGCTGAACTCATGCTGAAATTCGTGCTGCGGCGTTTTCTGGTTGCCATTCCGACCTTGCTGATTCTGATCGGGCTCTCGTTCACGATGATCCGCATGGCACCAGGCGGCCCGTTCGACGGCGAGAAGCAGCTGCCGCCCGACATCGAGGCGAATCTGCGCGCGGCTTATCATCTTGACGAGCCGCTGTACCAGCAGTTCGGGCGCTACGTTTTTAATCTGCTGCAGGGTGACTTCGGTCCGTCTTTCCAGTACCGCGATTTCTCCGTTACGGAGCTGATCCGGAGCGGCTTCCCGGTCTCGCTGCGCCTCGGCGGCCTGGCCATGTGCCTGGCCCTGCTGGTCGGCATCTCGGCCGGCACTATCGCTGCACTCAGGCAAAATTCGGCGCTCGATCACGGCGTCATGGCCACCGCGATGCTGGGCATTTCGATACCGAATTTTGTCATGGCGCCGCTGCTCGTGCTGATCTTCGCCATCTATCTGGGGTGGCTGCCCGCGGGGGGATTGGGCAGCGGCGAACTGTCGCATCTCGTTTTGCCGGTGATTGCGCTGGCGTTGCCGCAAATCGCCTACATCTCGCGCCTGACCCGCGGCAGCATGATCGAAGTTCTGCGCAGCAACTATATCCGCACGGCACGCGCCCAGGGGCTGCCGACCCGGACGATTATTCTGCGCCATGCCCTGAAGCCGGCGCTGATGCCCGTCGTGTCCTACATCGGCCCGGCGACTGCCGCCGTCATCACCGGCTCGGTCGTCATCGAGCAGATCTTCAGCATCCCGGGGCTCGGCCGGTACTTCGTGCAGGGCGCGTTGAATCGCGATTACACGCTCGTCATGGGGGTGGTCGTGTTTTATGGCGTCCTGATCGTCGTGTTTAACCTGCTCGTCGACATCGTCTATCGCTGGCTCGACCCGCGGGTACCATTATGACGGCAGTCACCGCACCGAGGGCGGTTACCGGGCACAGCCTCTGGCAGGATGCATGGCTGGTGCTGCGGCGGAATCGCGCGGCCATGGCCTCGTTGTATCTGTTGCTGACGACGAGTGTGCTGGTGCTGTTTGCGCCGTATCTCAGCCCGTACGGTTTCGATTTCACGGACTGGGACCATGTCTCGATACCACCGTCCTGGCAGACCGCGCACATCTTCGGTACTGACGGGCTCGGCCGTGATCTGTTTGTCCGCACCTTGTATGGCGGGCGCATCTCTTTGCTGGTCGGCATCGTGGCCACGTCCGTGAGTCTGCTCATCGGCGTCAGCTACGGTGCGATTGCCGGTTACGTCGGCGGGCGGGTCGATCAGGTCATGATGCGCATCGTCGATATTCTGTATGCGCTGCCGTTTATGTTTCTGGTGATTTTGCTGATGGTGTTCTTCGGCCGCAATATCCTGCTGATCTTTGTCGCGATCGGCGCGATCAACTGGCTCGACATGGCGCGTATCGTGCGCGGCCAGACCCTGAGCCTGAAGAACCGTGAATTCGTCGAGGCGGCACGGGCCGGGGGCGTATCGTCGTCGCGTATCATCCGTCGCCACATCGTGCCGAACTTGCTTGGCGTGGTGGTCGTCTATGTCACGCTGATGATCCCGCAAGTCATCCTGGTCGAGTCATTTCTGAGTTTCCTCGGCCTCGGCGTGCAGGAACCGATGACGTCGTGGGGCGCGCTCGTCAACGACGGTGCGGCCGAGATGGAGAATGCGCCGTGGATGCTGGTGTTCCCGGCATTGTTCCTGACCGTAACGCTGTTTTGTTTCAATTTTCTCGGCGACGGTTTGCGCGATGCGCTCGATCCCCGCGACCGGAGCGCGCCGTGAGCGCGCCGGTGCTGGCGGTTGCAGACCTCGGGGTCCGGTTTGCGATGCCGGACGGGCCGGTCGAAGCCGTGCGCGGGCTCAGTTACGAAATTGGCCCGGGGGAGACGCTCGGCATCGTTGGCGAATCGGGTTCCGGCAAGAGCCAGTCGGTGCTGGCGTTGCTGGGGCTGCTTGCCGACAACGGCAGTGTCACCGGCAGCGCACGCTTCGACGGCCGGGAAATTCTCGGGCTACCCGAGCGGGAGCTGAACCGGATTCGCGGCAAGCGGATCGCCATGATCTTCCAGGATCCGATGACCTCGCTGAACCCGTACCTGCGCATCGGCCAGCAGATGTGCCGGGTTCTGCAACATCATCAGGGGCTCGATCATCGGTCGGCCTGGCAGCGATGTGCGCAGCTGCTCGACGCCGTACACATCGCAGAAGCCCGCAGCCGGCTCGACATGTACCCGCACGAGTTGTCCGGGGGCATGCGCCAGCGCGTCATGATTGCGTCGGCATTGCTGTGCCGGCCCGTCTTGCTGATCGCGGACGAACCGACGACCGCACTCGATGTAACGGTGCAGGCTCAGATACTCAGGCTGATGCGTGAACTGCGCGCCGAATTTTCGACCTCGATCATCCTGATCACCCATGACCTGGCCGTGGTGGCCGGGAATTGCGATCGCGTGCTCGTCATGCAGGCGGGTCGGGCGGTCGAATCCGGCACCACCGACGCGGTTTTTTATGCGACCCGCCACGAGTATACGAAGGCCTTGCTGGCGGCCGTGCCACGGCTCGATCAGGTGCCTCCATCTGCGACGCGCAAGGCGCCGGCAGACGAGAACTTCCTGCTTGCCGTGGACGACCTGAAGGTGTACTTCGAGGTTGCCGGCGATGGTTTGTTGGCGGCACCCCGGACCTTGCGCGCGGTCGACGGGATCAGCCTGCGCCTCGGCGCCGGCGAGACGCTCGGCATCGTCGGCGAGTCGGGCTGCGGCAAGTCGACACTGGCACGCGGCATTCTGCGCCTCGTGGCGGTGACGGGCGGGCGGGTTCTCTTGCTCGGCAGCGACCTGGGGGCCATGGACAAGGCTGCCTTGCGCGGTATGCGGCGCAATATGCAGTTGATATTCCAGGATCCCCTGGCCAGCTTGAATCCGCGCATGACGGTGCACGACATCGTGACCGAACCGCTCGAGACCTTTCACCCCGAGTATTCGCGTGCCGAGCGAACGCGCCGCGCCAAAGAAATTCTGGTTCGCGTCGGGCTTGACCCGTTGCTGCTGAATCGTTACCCACACGAATTTTCCGGGGGCCAGTGTCAGCGCATCGGGATTGCACGGGCGTTGATTCTGGAACCCCGGCTGATCATTTGCGATGAGCCGGTCAGTGCGCTCGATGTGACAATCCAGGCTCGCATCATCGAGTTGCTGCGCACGCTGCAAGCCGAGAACCACATCGCGCTGCTGTTCATCGCGCACGATCTTGCGGTCGTTCGTCAGATCAGCCAGCGCATTTTGGTCATGTATCTCGGCCGCGTCGTCGAGATCGCCGATCGGGATGCACTCTTCGATTGTCCTCGCCATCCGTATACCCGCGCCCTCATCGATGCCGTGCCGGTACCTGATCCGCGCACGGAGCGGGCCCGGACGGCTGTATTGCTCGAGGGCGACCTGCCGTCACCGCTCGACCTGCCGACCGGCTGCGGGTTTCGCACCCGTTGCCCGCATGCAGTCGAGCGCTGCGCGGCCGAGGTGCCCGAGTTGCAGCGGTTCGGGGCAACGCTCGTCGCCTGTCATCGGGCGGGGGAGATCTGAATCAGAGCCGGGCCGCCTCAATGTTTCGGCGCCGCGGCCGATCCTGTATCTGCAGGTCGCGTCGCAAGTTGCGACCGGGCTAGAAAAATGCCCGTCGTGCCACTAACATAGCGGCCCGCGGTCACTTGCGCGGAATCCGGGTCCATAGCAGATACGCCACAGCAGGTACGTCAAGAGTTGAGCGAGAATCAAAAGCGTCACCGAACCTTACTGATCAGCATCGCCGCATGCTTCCTTGTGGTGGCGGCGATGCCCGTCAGCGCCGCCGGCGACGTCGAGCGCGGCGCCATCCTGGCCGAGACCTGCATGGGTTGTCACGGGATTCCCGGCTATCGCAACGGCTACCCGTCGTATCGCGTGCCGAAACTGGGCGGTCAGCACGAGGATTACCTCGTCATCGGGCTGCAGGGCTACAAGACGCAAGGCCGGGGTCACCCGACGATGCAGGCGCAAGCCGCCGGCCTGTCGGATCAGGACATGCGCGATCTGGCGGCGTATTTTGCCAGCCAGGGCGGGCCCGAGCAGGGCTCGGCGCAGACCGGCGCCCGCATCGAGAGAGGCCGGGAAAAGGCCGGCGCGTGTGCCGCCTGCCACGGTGAGGTCGGCATCAGCCTGCAGAGCACCTGGCCGTCGCTGGCCGGTCAGCATGAGGACTACATGCGTGAAGTGATACTGCAATACAAAAATCAGGTCCGTACGGACCCCGTCATGCAGGGGCAGGCGCAGATTCTGAGCGATGAGGACATTGCCGATCTCGCCGCTTTCTACGCCGCCCAGCCCGGGCTGTTCACGGTTGAGTACGCCCGCTAGCCGGCGCTGCGGGGCCCGGTACCACCATGGACTCATTCAAGGCATTTCGGATTCACTCCGCAGACGGCAAGCACATCGAAGCACGACTCGAGACGATTGGCATCGAGGATCTGTGCGCGGGCGACGTGGTGATTCGCGGCGCATACTCCAGCATCAACTATAAGGACGCGCTCGCGGCCACCGGCACGGGCCGGATTCTGCGCAAGTTTCCGCTGGTCGGCGGCGTCGACATTGCCGGCACGGTCGTATCGTCCGATGATGAGCGGATTGCCGAAGGCGACGCCGTTATCGTCAATGGCTGTGGCTTGAGCGAGACGCACGACGGCGGTTTCGCCGAGTACGCGCGGGTTAAAGGCGAGTGGGTGACACCGTTGCCAGAGGGCCTCGATCTCCGCACCGCGATGGCGCTCGGGACGGCGGGGTTCACGGCCGCGCTGGCAATTTACCGCATGGAGCAGAATGGCCAGGCGCCTGAACAGGGTCCGATCGCGGTCAGCGGCGCGACCGGCGGCGTCGGCAGCTTTGCCATCGACATGCTCAGCCGGCGCGGTTACGACGTCACCGCGATCACGCGCAAGGACACGGCGGACGAATATCTGCGCAGTCTCGGTGCGCACGACATCCTGAACCTCGCGGCACTCGAAATCACCAGTAAACCGCTCGACAAGGCCATCTGGGCGGGTGCGATCGACAACCTGGGGGGCGATATCCTCGGCTGGTTTACGCGCACGACGAAGCCCTACGGAAATATTGCGAGTATCGGGCTGGTTGCCGGCATCGAACTGCCGACCACGGTCATGCCGTTCATCCTGCGCGGGGTCAGCCTGCTCGGCATCCACTCCGTTGAAGTGCCACGTGCGCTGCGGATCGCGGTCTGGAACCGCATCGCCGCCGACCTGCATCCGGAGCACATTGACCGGATCGTGACGCGCGAGGTGTCCCTCGAGGAGTTGGCAGGGGTTTTCCCGGCGTATATCGACGGTCAGGTGACCGGCCGCACGATCGTGCGGCTCGGCTGACGCGCCTGACCGACCGGTGCTGCGCAGTCGGCGCCGAGTGCGGTTCCCTTTCGTTATACTGGTGCATCACGCGGGTTCACGCCCTTTGGTTATTGGGATTCGTACGCTGTGTTGATCGCGGATGCGGAAATTGAAGCACGTCTGAAAGAGGGCCTGCGGTCACTCGCGTCCCCGGGCGCGGCGGCGCACTGCGATGTATTGGCGAGGTTTCTCGGTCTGCTCGAAAAATGGAACCGGGTGTTCAACCTGACGGCCGTTCGCGACGCCAATGAGATGATCTCGCGCCACGTGCTCGATTCACTGACCGCGCGGCCGTTCCTGCACGGGTTATCCGTGCTGGACGTCGGCACCGGGGCGGGTCTGCCCGGCCTGCCGCTCGCGATCGTCGAGCCACAGCGCCAGTTTGCGTTGCTGGATGCCGGTGGCAAGAAGATCCGGTTCGTTCAGCATGCAGTCGGTGAGCTGGCGATCGGTAACGTTCAGGTGGTGCAATCGCGTGCGGAGCATTACAGTCCGGCAGATCCGTTCGACACCGTAATCTGTCGAGCTTTCTCGTCGCTGCCGCAATTTGTCGACCGCTGTGGTTCGCTGGTTGCAAACGGTGGCAGGTTGCTGGCCATGAAGGGCCGGCTGCCCGAGGCGGAACTGGCCGGCGTTCCGGCGCCGTGGCGGGTTACGGAAGTTGCGCCCGTCAGCGTGCCGGGGCTGGTCGGCGAGCGACACATTGTTGTCCTGGAGCGGGAGCGTATGGAACCGGTTCATTTGCAGCGGCGTGATCGGGACACGGAAACGTAGGCGCATCGGACGAGGACTCTATGGGGAATATCATTGCGATCACGAATCAGAAGGGCGGTGTCGGCAAGACCACGACCTGCGTTAATCTGGCAGCATCGCTGGCCGCGGCACACCGCCGCGTGCTGGTCATCGATCTCGACCCGCAGGGTAATGCAACCACCGGATGCGGCATCGACAAGGAATCGCTGGAGACGACGACCTGCGAGGTGCTGCTCGGTGATGCGAAGGCTCAGGACGCAATTTGCGCTGTCGAGCCGGGCGACTTTTCGATCCTGCCGGGCAACGCTGCTCTGACCGTCGCGGAAGTTCGTCTGCTGCAGGAGACCGGCCGTGAGCTACGTCTGCGCGATGCCCTGGAGCCCGTGCGGGGACTCTACGATTACCTGCTGATCGACTGCCCGCCGACGATCAATATGCTGACACTGAATGCGCTGACGGCTGCCGACGGGGCGCTGATTCCGATTCAGTGTGAGTACTACGCACTCGAGGGACTGTCGGCACTGCTCGAAACGGTCAAGCAGGTGCGCAATACGGTGAACCACGAACTGCGGGTCGAGGGTTTGCTGCGCACCATGTATGACCCCCGCAACCGGCTGGCGATAGAGGTGTCCGAGCAGCTGATTCGTCACTTCGGTGACAAGGTTTACCAGACCATGATCCCGCGTAACGTGCGCCTCGCCGAGGCGCCCAGTTTCGGCCGGCCGGCGATGTATCATGACCGCAATTCGACTGGCGCCAAGGCCTATGTTGCGTTGGCCGCCGAGTTGATCGCCCGGGAGAGCGGAAAAGAGGTCAATCCCCAATTAGTTCAATCACCGTAGTTTGTTGATGATTAAATCGGGGTCTGACCCCTTTCCCTCGCCCTGCTAGAATGCCGGACGGCGGCAGCACGAGTAGCAAAGGCGGAGATCAGGAACATGAGTGCGAAACGGACAGGCCTGGGCCGAGGGCTGGATGCCCTGCTCGGTGAGGTAAATATTTCGCCGCCGGCAGCGGTCAACGCTCCCGCCGCAGCCCCTGCTGACCTGGCATTGCGGTCGATCCCGGTCGATCTGCTGCGCCGGGGTACCTACCAGCCGCGCCAGGATATGCGCACCGAGTCTCTCGAAGAACTCGCGGACTCGATTCGCGCCCAGGGACTCGTCCAGCCCATCATCGTCCGGCTGCTGCCCGGCCGCGACCCGTCCGGTGCTCAGCGCTACGAAATCGTCGTCGGCGAACGTCGCTGGCGGGCGGCGCAAATGGCAGGTCTCGAGGAAATTCCGGCCATTGTTCGTGATATCTCGGATTCGGCGGCAATCGCGGTAGCGTTGATCGAGAATATCCAGCGCGAGAACCTGAACCCGCTCGAAGAGTCGCTCGCGCTGCGGCGCCTGATCGACGAATTCGAATTGACGCATCAGGAAGCGGCCGCCGCGATCGGACGTTCACGGACCGCGGTCAGCAATCTGCTGCGCCTGCTGGAGCTTGGCGAGGATACCAAGCGCTTGGTCCTGAGCGGCGAGTTGGAGATGGGGCATGGCCGGGCACTGCTCGGCATCACCGACCCGGGCCAGCAGTCCAGGATAGCGGCGCAGGTGGCGAAAAAGGGTTTGTCCGTCCGGGCAACCGAAGCGCTCGTGAAAAGGCTGATGACGGCTGGTGGTGAACCGTCCGCTGCGCGGGCTGGCAAGTCCTCGGCTCGCCGCCTGGACCCGAATATCCGTCGGCTGCAGGACGACCTGTCCGAGAGGCTCGGTGCCCACGTTAGCATTCAGCACGCCGGCAAGGGCCACGGCAAGCTGGTCGTCAGCTATAACAGTCTCGATGAGCTGGAGGGGATTCTCGCGCACATCCAATAAGTTAAATTAGCGTCCGGACCCGGTCGCGCGACTTGAACGCTACCGGAGCAGCCCGTAGAATACCCCGGCTCGCCGGCAGCGATTTGTCGGCCGTACGCCACGCAGCTCCCGAATGACGGCGGTTGAAGTGGCTTTTTTGTACCCGCGCCCGTTCCCATAGACCGTAACAGGGGTATGTCAGCGGGCAACAGCAGGCGATCATATGCTGCAACCAGCCGCGTTTCGGCTTGCCGGCGGGCAAGTGGCGCTGGTGTTAGTCGTGGCCGTGATCGCAAGCTGGCTGGGCGGTCGGGGCGCGGGAGTGGCGGCCGCGATCGGCGGATCTATCGGAATTATCGCCGGCCTCTACCAGGCCTTGCGCATGTTTCGCATTGATGCGGGCAAGGATCCGGAAGCGTTCATGCGTGGCCTGTATATCGGTGAGGCCGTGAAGATTTTGCTGACGGTGGCGCTGATGATTGCCGCGATAAGAGGGCTGAATGTAGAGATGCTGCCGTTCATGATCGGTTACATCTCGATTTACATCGTTTATTGGGTAGCGCTGAAAACCGGCTTGCCCGGTACGACGAAACTGAGTTGACCGCAAGAAGAACAGAACGCACCAGCTTCCCGGACTGAACGCCAAACCAAGATATGTCATCAACAGGCACGGAAAAAACTTCTGCTGAATACATCCAGCACCATCTGCAGAATCTGCAGGTCTGTCAGAACGATGCGGGCGACTGGGTCTGGAATCATTGTGCCGGGAACTTTTGGACGATCAACGTCGATTCGATGGTCTTCTCCGTGGTCATTGCGTTGTTTCTCGGCTGGCTGTTCAGCCGGGTGGCGAAGCATGCAACCACCGGCAAGCCCGGCAAGTTACAGGCGTTCGTGGAGATCATCCTCGAGTTCGTCAACGGCAGCGTCAACGACACATTTCACGGCAAGAACAAGCTGATCGCGCCGCTCGCGCTGACCATCGTCGTGTGGGTCTTCATGATGAACCTGATGGACCTGATTCCGGTCGACTGGTTGCCGGGTGTCGCGCATCTGGCTGGTGTGGAATACCTCAAGGTCGTACCGACCACCGACCCGAATATCACGTTCGCGATGTCGCTGTCGATCTTCGTGCTGATAATTTTTTACTCCCTGAAGGTCAAGGGCATCGGCGGCTTTGCCAGCGAACTGACCATGCAGCCCCTGAGCCCCAAGGATCTGGGCGTGCCGAAACTGCTGTGGCCGGTGGTCATGACGTTCAACCTGGTCCTCGAGACGGTCGCCATGCTGGCCAAGCCACTATCGCTGTCGTTGCGGCTGTTTGGCAACATGTATGCGGGCGAGTTGATGTTTATCCTGATCGCGTTACTGTTTGGTTCAATTTTCAGTGGCATTGCGGGTGCGTTTATGGGGGTAGGCGGAGTGATCTTGCACGTCGTCTGGGCGATTTTTCACATTCTGATCGTCACCTTGCAGGCTTATATTTTCATGATACTGACGATCGTGTATCTGAGTCAGGCGCACGAGCATCACTAGAGATTAGAGAGCGCATCGTTTTTTTATTGTCCACAGTGCTTAGTTAGGAGCAAGTAATGGAAACTGTAGTTGGTATGACCGCGATTGCTGTCGCGATTTTGATTGGTTTCGGCGCCTTGGGTGTCGGTATTGGCATGGGCCTGCTGGGTGGCCGCTTCCTCGAAGGGTGCGCACGTCAACCGGAACTCGCTCCGATGCTGCAGACCAAGATGTTCCTGGTCGTGGCGTTGCTCGATGCGGTCGCAATGATCGGCGTCGGCATCGCTCTGTTCTTCGCGTTTGCGAATCCGTTCATCGGCCAGCTCCAGACGGCACTCGGCGGATAACTGTTCCGCGATGCCGTTTTGATCAAAGTGACAGTTGAGGAGAAGCCGGGTGGACTTTAACGCCACATTATTTGGCCAGTCGATCGCAATGATCGTGTTCGTCTGGTTTTGCATGAAGTTCGTATGGCCCGTGTTGATGGGAATGATCGAGGAGCGTCAGACGCAAATCGCCGACGGTCTTGCGGCGGCGGAGAAGGGCGCCCGCTCGCTGGAGCTTGCCGACGTCGAGAAGGCCAGGGTGCTCGGTGCGGCGCGCGGACAGGCGCGGGAGATCATCGATCAGGCCAATACGCGCGCCCACGGTATTGTCGACGAAGCGCGCACGAGCGCCGATCAGGAGCGCGAGCGCATTCTCGCTGCGGCCCAGGCCGAGGTCGGGCAGGAAGTGAATCGCGCCCGCGAAGAGCTGCGCGGGCAGGTTGCAGCAATCGCGATGGCCGGCGCGGAGAAAATCATCTCGCGCGAGATCAATGTGACCACGCACCAGGCGCTGCTCGACAAGCTGGCGGCGGAGATCTGATCGCTCATGGCTGAACACACAGGCATTGCGCGCCCCTATGCCGAGGCCGTCTTCCAGTTGGCCCGCGACGCCGGCCAGCTTGCCGGCTGGTTCGACGCGTTGCACGCGGCGGCACTGGCAGTTGCCGATGACACGGTCGCGCGCTTACTCGACAACCCGCGCGTCGACCGGGATGCCGTGGTCGGGATCATCGTGGCGGTGGCTGGGCAGTCAGCCGGCGGTGGCGTCGACACGGTGCAGGTCAGTAACCTGGTAAGGCTGCTCGCGGAGAACGGCCGCCTGTTTGTACTTGCGGACATCGTTACATTGTTCGACCAGCTCAAGGCGGAGGTGGAGAACAGCATCGATGTCGTATTGACTGCGGCCGCTCCGGTCGATGATGCGCAGCAAGCAAAGATTTCGGACGCCTTGCAGAGGCGTCTCGGGCGTGACATCAACCTGCACTTCAAGCTGGATGTGAGTCTGCTCGGTGGTGCCCGCCTGCAGGCGGGTGACCTGGTTATCGACGGTTCGATACGCACCGGTCTGGCGAAACTCGCCAGTACTCTGACGAATTAAAGGAATCCAAAGAGATGGCAATCAAGGCCTCGGAGATCAGCGCGCTCATCAAAGAGCGCATCAAGAATTTCGACAGCGCGGCAGAAGCGCGCGACGTCGGTACGGTTATCGCGGTTATGGACGGCATCATCCGCATCCATGGCCTGGGCGACGCGCAGTACGGCGAAATGCTCGAGTTTCCCGGCGACACGTTCGGTCTGGCATTGAACCTGGAGCAGGATTCGGTGGGCGCGGTTGTCCTCGGTGAATACAAGCACATTTCAGAAGGCGATACGGTCAAGACCACGGGGCGCATTCTCGAGGTGCCGGTTGGTCGCGAGCTGCTCGGCCGTGTTGTCAACTCGCTGGGCGAGGCGATCGACGGCAAGGGGGCGATCAGCACAGACCAGACCTCGCCGATCGAGAAGGTCGCGCCGGGCGTGATCGAACGCCAGTCGGTCAGTCAGCCGGTGCAGACTGGCCTGAAAGCGATCGACGCGATGGTGCCGATCGGCCGCGGCCAGCGCGAGCTGATTATTGGCGATCGGCAGACCGGCAAGACCGCGGTTGCGATCGATACGATCATCAACCAGAAGGGCACCGGCATCAAGTGCATCTATGTCGCGATCGGCCAGAAGCAATCGACGATCGCAAACGTCGTGCGCAAGCTCGAAGAGCACGGCGCGATGGAGCACACGATCGTGGTTGCAGCGCCGGCCGCCGAATCCGCCGCCATGCAATACATCGCACCGTACTCCGGTTGCGCGATGGGCGAGTATTTTCGTGATCGCGGCGAAGACGCGCTGATCATATACGACGATCTGACCAAGCAGGCCTGGGCCTATCGCCAAGTCTCGCTGCTGCTGCGTCGTCCGCCGGGCCGCGAAGCCTACCCGGGTGACGTTTTCTACCTGCACTCGCGCCTGCTCGAGCGTGCGGCGCGCATCAATGCGAAGGAGGTCGAGCGTCTGACCAACGGCGAGGTCAAGGGCCGGACCGGTTCGCTGACGGCGCTGCCGATTATCGAAACTCAGGCCGGCGATGTGTCGGCGTTCGTACCGACGAACGTCATTTCGATTACCGACGGCCAGATTTTCCTCGAGACGGACCTGTTCAATGCCGGTATTCGCCCGGCGATCAACGCGGGGCTGTCCGTGTCGCGCGTCGGTGGCGCCGCGCAGACGAAGATCATCAAAAAGCTCGGTGGCGGTATCCGGCTGGCACTCGCACAGTATCGCGAGCTCGCGGCGTTCGCGCAGTTTGCATCCGACCTCGACGAGGCGACCCGCAAGCAACTCGAGCGCGGCCAGCGGGTCACCGAACTGATGAAGCAGGCTCAATATTCGCCGCTGTCGGTCGCCGAAATGGCGCTCTCGCTATACGCGGCGAACGAGGGTTATCTCGACGATGTCGATGCCGACAAGATTGTCGCATTCGACGCCGCCCTGCATGCGCATGTCAATGACAAGTTCGCCGACCTGATCGCGAAGATCAACGAGAGCGGCGAACTGAACGACGAGATCGAGGCCGGCATGAAGAGCGCGATCGAAGACTTCAAGACCAATGGCGCCTACTAACGGCTGTTACCAGGGACACTACAGAACTTAATAATGGCGAACCTGAAAGAAATTCGTACCAAGATCGGCAGCGTCAAGAATACGCAGAAGATCACCAAGGCGATGGAAATGGTCGCAGCCAGCAAGATGCGCCGTACGCAGGTGCGCATGGAAGAGACCAGGCCCTACGCCGACAAGATCCGTACGGTGATCGGACACTTGTACAAGGCCAATCCCGAGTACCGGCATCCGTTCCTCGTCGAGCGTGAGGTCAGGCGGGTCGGCTACATCGTCGTTACGACCGATCGCGGCTTGTGCGGTGGGCTGAACGTCAACACCTTTCGTGCCTTGCTGAAGGAACTGCAGGCATGGCGCAACCAGGGTGTCGAGGCCGACTTGTGCCTGATCGGCGCCAAGGGCGTGCAGTTTTTCCGCCGCCTCGACGTCAACGTCGTCGGGGCGACGACGCACATCGGCGAAGACCCGAAAGTCAGCGATCTGGTGGGTTCGATCAAGATCATGCTGAATTCGTATACTGAGGGCAACATCGATCGTCTGTTCCTGATGCACAGCGAGTTCGTCAACACGATGAGCCAGATGCCGAAGATCAATACCCTGATCCCGGTCGATGCCGTCGATGCCGATGATTTGCCGCAGCACTGGGACTATATCTACGAGCCTGACGCGGTCGAGCTGCTCGACTCGGTATTGATGCGCTACATCGAGTCGCAGGTTTATCGCGGTACGGTCGAAAACGTCGCCTGTGAGATGGCGGCCAAGATGGTTGCGATGAAAAGTGCAACCGACAATGCCGGCAAGATGATCGATGAGCTGCAGCTCGTTTACAATAAGGTGCGTCAGGCCGCCATTACCCAGGAAATTTCAGAAATCGTTGGCGGCGCCGCCGCGGTATAGAGGACTATCAGATATGAGTTCCGGAATAGTTGTACAGGTCATTGGCGCGGTGGTCGATGCGAAGTTCCCGCAGGGCCAGCTGCCGAAAATCTACGATGCACTCACGATAGAAGATCGCGGCCTGACGCTCGAAGTGCAACAGCAGCTCGGCGACGGTGTGGTTCGCACGATTGCCATGGGCGCCAGTGAGGGCCTGAGCCGCGGGCTTGAGGTCACGAATACGGGCGGCCCGATCATGGTGCCGGTTGGCGAGAAGACGCTCGGGCGCATCATGGATGTGCTCGGCAACCCGATCGACCAGGCCGGCCCGATCGGGGAAGACAAGCGGATGCCGATTCACCGGCCACCGCCGAGTTACGAGGAGCAGGCGACCTCGACCGAACTGCTCGAAACCGGCATCAAGGTCATCGACCTGATCATGCCGATCGCGAAGGGCGGCAAGATTGGCCTGTTCGGCGGCGCCGGCGTCGGCAAGACAGTCACGCTGATGGAGCTGATCAACAATATCGCCAAGGGGCACGGTGGTTACTCCGTGTTTGCCGGCGTCGGTGAGCGTACCCGTGAGGGCAATGACTTCTACTACGAGATGGAGGAGTCCGGGGTGCTCGACAAGGTGTCCCTGGTCTACGGCCAGATGAACGAGCCTCCGGGCAACCGTCTCCGCGTCGCGTTGACGGGTTTGACGATCGCCGAAGAATTTCGTGACGAGGGCCGCGACGTCCTGATGTTCATCGACAATATTTACCGCTACACGCTGGCCGGGACCGAGGTTTCCGCACTGCTCGGCCGGATGCCGTCGGCGGTGGGTTACCAGCCGACGCTGGCCGCGGAAATGGGTGTTCTGCAGGAGCGCATCACATCCACGAAGACCGGTTCCATCACGTCGTTTCAGGCGGTCTACGTCCCGGCTGACGACCTGACCGATCCGTCGCCCGCGACCACGTTCGCCCATCTGGACGCGACCCTCGTGTTGTCCCGGCAAATTGCCGAGCTGGGCATTTACCCGGCGGTCGACCCGCTTGACTCGACGAGCCGACTGCTCGACCCGAACGTAATCAGCTCGGATCACTACGAGACGGCGCGTGGCGTGCAGGCCGTTCTGCAGCGCTATAAAGAGCTTCAGGACATCATTGCGATTCTCGGCATGGATGAGCTGTCGGAAGACGACAAGCTTGCCGTGCAACGCGCTCGCAAGGTGCAGCGTTTCCTGTCGCAGCCCTTCACGGTTGCCGAGACGTTCACCGGCGCGCCGGGCAAGTACGTCAGCCTGCAGGACACGATCCGCGGTTTCAAGGGCATTGTCGCCGGCGAATATGACAATCTGCCGGAGCAGGCGTTCTACATGGTCGGCGGCATAGAGGAGGCCGCGGAGAAAGCCAAGACCATGTAACGGGTCGAGGTCAATCCGGACGGGAGAATACCATGAGCACTATTCACGTTGATATCGTCAGCGCCGAAGGGGCGATCTATTCCGGCGATGCCGAAATGGTGATCGCACCGGCCAAAATGGGTGACGTCGGCATCATGCCGCGCCATGCGCCGATGATGACGAATCTGCGACCCGGCGAGGTGCGCATCCAGTTACCCGACGGCGCGGACGAGCTGTTTTTCTACGTCACCGGCGGCGTACTCGAAGTGCAGCCGCACCTGGTCACGGTGCTGGCCGATTCGGTCATGCACGGTGATCAACTCGGTGAGCAGGCAGCGCTCGCTGCGCAGAAGGCCGCCGAGGAAGCGTTGCAAGGTGCCACGGACAGGGAAGACATCGAGCATGCTCAGCTGCAGCTCGTAGAAGCGGCCGCACGCTATGCCGCTGCCCAACGGCTCAAAGGCCGCCGCAACTAGCCCGGCGCACACGCGCACTGAGCAGCCTGTTTGACGGGGGCCGGCTGCGGTGGGCATTTTGATTGGGAGATCGAAGGCAGCGGCACGATCACGGTCTGTAAGCATCCCCGGCCATCATTAAGCTTTAAGTATGACTACTCAAAGTTTGTGGGGCACCAGTGAACCAGCCCACCGGTCGTTCGCGTTGACGCATTAATAATCATTAATTTATGCTATTTTCCTGATTGAACGGGTAGAGTATTGCTCCTTCAAGAGCAAAGACAGCAGGTTGTTGAATGGATGTCAGCGTCGTCATATTGGCTGCCGGGCAAGGTACGCGCATGCGCTCGGATTTGCCCAAAGTCCTGCAGCCGCTGGCCGGCAGGCCGCTGCTCGAACATGTCATCGATGTCGCTGAGGCAGTGCAGTCGAAGCAAATATGCGTGGTTTACGGGCACGGTGGTGACCGGGTAAAAGCGCAGTTTGCAAATCGAAACATCGACTGGGTATTGCAGGCCGAACAACTCGGCACCGGTCATGCGGTCATGCAGGCAATGCCATTCGTGCAACCCGACCAGACGGTATTGATCCTGTGCGGTGACGTGCCGCTGGTGCGTGCCGAGACGGTCGTAGTGCTGGCGGCGGCCGCAGATTCCGACAGCCTGGCGCTGCTGACGACTAAGCTTGCCGACCCGTATGGCTACGGCCGCATCATCCGCGATGTCGAAGATCATGTGACGTCGATCGTGGAAGAAAACGATGCGACCGACGAACAGCGCAAGCTGACCGAAATCAACACGGGTCTGATGGCCTGCTCCGGTCGCCTCCTGGCACAATGGCTGGGGCGTCTGGCGCCGGATAACGCGCAGGGCGAATATTACCTGACGGATATCGTTGCCTGTGCCATCGAAGATGGTGTGCCGGTCGTGCCGGTTGGCGTTGCGGACTGCGTCGAGGTGCTCGGCATCAACGACAAGCGGCAGCTTGCGGAGGCCGAAGCGATATACCGGTGTCGTGTCGCGGATGCATTGATGGAACAGGGTGTCACGCTGGTCGATCCGCGGCGCATCGATGTGCGCGGGAAACTCGCCTGCGGCCGCGACGTGCTGATCGACATCAATGCGGTGTTCGAAGGCGAGGTCGAGTTAGGCGATGGTGTGCAGATCGGCGCCAACGCCGTGATTCGCGATACGTCGATTGGCGCCGGCACCGTGATCCACCCGCATTGTGTTCTCGAGCAGAGCCGGATCGGTGCGAACTGCCAGATTGGCCCCTACGCCCGGACGCGTCCGGGTGTCGAGATGGCTGACGACGCCAAGCTCGGCAATTTCGTCGAGATTAAGAAAAGCCGTATTGGCAAGGGCAGCAAGATCAATCATCTGAGTTACATCGGCGATGCGATCATCGGCGCGAACGTTAATGTCGGCGCCGGCACGATTACCTGCAACTACGATGGCGCGAACAAGCACCGGACGACGATCGGTGACGGTGCATTCATCGGCTCCGGTGTCGAGCTCGTGGCCCCGGTCGAAATCGGTGCAGGAGCGACGGTAGGCGCCGGATCGACGATTACCAAAGCCGTGCCGGCCGACGAACTGGTGCTCGAGCGGAGTCAGCAGAGGGTCGTGCGCGGCTGGAAGAGGCCGGTCAAGCTAACTTGACGGCAGTGCCTTGGACAACATGAAATTTGCGAATCAGGCCCGTTCTGTGTGTGGGCGACTTGCGATAATGCCCGATTCGCACGACAGCAAAGGTTAACGAGACATGTGCGGTATCGTAGGTGCGGTTGCAGAACGAAACGTCGTTCCGATCCTGATGGAGGGGCTCCGGCGCCTGGAATATCGGGGCTATGACTCTGCCGGGGTCGCGGTTATCGAGCACGGCAAGCTCGAGCGTCGCCGCCGTCTCGGTAAAGTCGCCGAACTCGAATCGGCGCTGGACGCGACTCCGCTGTCGAGCCCGATCGGTATTGCGCATACGAGATGGGCGACGCATGGTGCGCCGAGCGAGAGCAACGCCCACCCGCATATGTCGGGTGACCAGCTCGCGATCGTGCACAACGGCATCATCGAGAACTATGAGCAGCTGCGCGATGAGCTCGTCGCGCTCGGCTACACCTTCGAGTCGGAAACCGACTCGGAAGTAGTCGTTCATCGGATCCATCACTATCTGAAGACCCGCGATGATCTGCTGGATGCGGTGCGCGCAACGGTTGCGGATCTCGAGGGCGCCTATGCACTCGTCGTCATTTCGGAGGCTCACCCGGACCGGATGATCCTCGCCCGCTGGGCCATGCCCGTTGTCATCGGTCTGGGTATCGAGGAAAACTTCGTGGCCTCGGATGTCGCCGCCTTATTGCCCGTCACGCGTCGCTTTGTGTTCCTCGATGACGGTGACGTTGCCGATGTTCGCAAGGACCGCGTGCGCGTGCTCGACCGTGACGGCCTGGAGGTCACGCGCCCGGTGCGCGAAAGCGAGATAACTGCCGACGCCACCGACAAGGGCGGTTACCGGCATTTCATGCTGAAAGAAATTTTCGAGCAACCCCGCGGTGTCGCGCAGACACTCGAGGAGCGTATCAGCCAGGGACGCTTGCTTGACGCAGCATTCGGGCCGGCTTCTGCGGAGGTGTTCCGGCAAGCAAACGGTGTGCACATTATTGCCTGCGGTACCAGCTACCATGCGGGCGCCGTCGCGCGTTATTTCATCGAGCAGATTTGCAAACTGCCCTGCAGTGTCGACATCGCCAGCGAGTACCGTTACCGCAGCCCGGTCGTGCCGCCGGACACCTTGTTCGTGACGATTTCGCAGTCCGGCGAGACGGCCGATACGCTGGCTGCCCTGCATCTTGCCAGGGAGGCGGGTTACCTCGCTACGCTTGCAATCTGTAATGTGCCTGAGAGTTCACTGGTGCGTGAGTCGGACCTCGTCATGCTTACGCGGGCCGGGCCGGAGATTGGTGTGGCATCGACAAAGGCATTCACCACCCAGCTCGCGGCGTTGTGCATGCTGGTGATCGCGCTCGAGCAGCACCACGGTAACGACCCCGCACGTATCGAGGGGCTGATCAAACGTTTGCTCGAGGTCCCGCGCCTCATCGAGCAAACGCTGACGCTCGACGCGGACATGCAACGGCTCGCCGAGCGTTTTGCGGACAAGCATCATGCGTTATTTCTCGGCCGCGGCAGTCTGCATCCGATTGCGATGGAAGGCGCGCTGAAGCTCAAGGAAATTTCATATATTCATGCCGAGGCTTATCCGGCCGGCGAACTCAAGCATGGGCCGCTGGCATTGGTGGATGCGGACATGCCCGTCATCGCGGTTGCCCCGAACAACGATCTGCTCGAGAAGCTCAAGTCCAACCTGATGGAAGTGCGCGCGCGGGGGGGTGAGTTGATCGTCTTTGCCGATCCGGCGGCCGGAATGGAATCCAGTGAGGGCGTCACGATCATACAGATGCCCCAGAAGGTCAGTTACTTTCAGGCGCCGATTGTTTATACCGTGCCGATGCAGTTGCTGGCGTATCACGTCGCGATTCTGAAGGGCACCGATGTTGATCAGCCGAGAAATCTCGCGAAATCGGTGACGGTCGAATAATCAGCGTGTCGTCAGCGCACTGGCGGGTGCATTCAGATCGGCCAGGCGGCGGCTGACGAGTGCGCTGACCGAGTTCAGAGGGTCTTTCAGGACAGTGAAGCACGGGGGCTTGCGGCGTAGCTGGCTCCAGTCATCCCGCTTGATGACGCGATCCAGATAGCGAAGATTGCGCTCGATAAATTCCATGTACGGGTTGCGGCCATCGTACAGCACCTCGATGTAGCGATACGCCCGATTAAAGTTCCGGTCCAGGCGGGTCATCGCCATGTGCTGGTAGAAGCCCGGCGTCTTGCGGAGCAGATCGATGCCCGATGCGTAGAGTACGTTATCGGTCAGGCCGGCGGCGGCGTTGATAGAAATGCCCGCCAGCACAAATTCTGAATACAGGCGGTCGCGACATTTCTCCAGGTAGCAACGATCCGCCATCTGCGCCATCAGGTCCGCGCTGCCGAGAAAATGCCCGATCAGGCTGTCCTTCGGATCATCGAGTTCGATATCGTCGAGGTTCAACTCGTAACCCGTGAAATGCACGACACGACTACCGGTCGCCGCCCAGTGGCCAAGGCCGATTTTTGGCAGGTAGGCGCCGATTAATTCCGCACTGCGGGATACATGCCAGATCGTAAATTCCGCCCCGTTGGCGCGTCGCGGTTCATCGTTGCGACGGATGTAGCCGGAGTCATGCAGCAGCGCGACAACGATGCCGAACATGGCCCGTTCGGCACCGATATGTTCCTCGGACGTGGCGCTGCGTTCGTAGCCGACGACGAGTCTGGCCATCGCGAACGTCATGTCGAGTGTGTGCTGACGGTCGTGGTACACGGTGTCACAACCCTCGTAGCCGGGCAGCCGGCCGTCGAAGAGTTGTTCGAAATCGTGAAACGCGATCCAGAGCCGATCGAAAGATGCCGTCGGAAAGACGCCGCGATAGAGTTCGCACACCGCATCGCGGACGGCGGCGACGGAACTGACCTTCACAGTATTGGTGACGTCGTATTCGTTGCGCCGATCCGCGGGTTGCCAGCGGCCACCGGGCAGGTATTTTTCCACTGTCTTCATAACGGAATCAGACATCAGGCGATGCGCTTCATTGTGACATGCCGGCCAGGCGGCCGCAGCGCAGATAAACATAATGTGTCACTTGGCAGCGGGTGCCGTGGCCCCGGCGTCAGTCGAAATCGGCGAATACCGGTGCATGATCGGACGGCCGCTCGAGTTTGCGCGGCCCGGCGTCGATCTGGCTGGCGCGACAGTCGGGTGCGAGCGCCGGGGATGCCAGCAGCAGGTCGATGCGCAAGCCGCGCTTGCGGCGAAACGCTGCGGCGCGGTAGTCCCACCAGCTATAGGCGGCTTCGGCTTGCTCGAAAAGCCGGAACGTGTCCTTGAAACCAAGCGACTCGATGGCCTGCAGGCGCGCTCGCTCCGGTCCGCTGCACAATATTCTGTCGCGCCACTCATCCGGGTCGTACACGTCGCGATCATCCGGCGCGATGTTGAAGTCGCCCATGACGACCATGCGTGAATGTCGGGTCAACTCATCGGCGAGATAGTCGCGCAGTGCATCCAGCCAGTCCAGCTTGTAGTGATACTTGTCCGAGTCGATGGTCTGGCCGTTTGGCACATATAGATTAACGACCCGAATATCGCCATATGTCGCCGCGATTGCGCGGTGCTGCGGGTCCGGAAAATTCGGCAAGCCCTCGATGACATCGGCGGGTTGCTGGCGGGAAATCAGCGCGACGCCGTTATAGGTTTTCTGCCCGTAGGCCACGCTGTGATAACCGGCCTGCGTGTACTCATCCGTCGGGAACGCCTCGGTTGTCATTTTGAGTTCCTGCAGGCCGAGCACGTCCGGTTTCTGCGCCTCGAGCCAGTCCAGGGCATGCGACTGGCGCACGCGGATCGAGTTGACGTTCCAGCTGGCAACTCTCATGCGGCGGGCCCGTCGCAGGCTCCATCCGGGGCAATGCCGGATTGTGCCAGCAGCGGTTCGATACTCGGCGCCCGCCCCCGGAACTCCGCAAATGCATCGGCGATTTGTCGTGTCCCGCCAATTTCAAGAATCGTGCGCCGAAATCGGTTTGCGATGTCCCGGTCGAAGATACCGTGGGTCTCGAATGCGGACCAGGCATCGGCGGCGAGGACTTCCGCCCACTTATAACTGTAATATCCGGCCGCGTAACCGCCACCAAAGATGTGCGAAAACGCATGGGGATAGCGATTGAAATCCGGCTGGCGAATGACGGCAACTGTTTTCCGTACGTCGTCGAGCAAGGCGGAAAGACCGGCGCCCTCGCGTGGGTCGTATTCGGCATGCAGACGCAGGTCGAACAGCGAGTACTCCAGCTGGCGCGCCATCTGCAGCCCGGCCTGGAAGACCCGCGATGCGCGCAGCCTGTCGAGTATGTTCTCCGGCAGCGGCGCGCCCGTCTCATAGTGGCCGGAAATCATTGTGACGACGGCCGGCTCCCAGGCGAAGTTTTCCATGAACTGGCTCGGCAGTTCGACGGCATCCCAGGGGACACCGCTGATGCCGGCCACGCTCGGGTAGTCGACTCGGGTCAGAAGGTGATGCAGCGTATGACCGAATTCATGAAACAGTGTCAGGACGTCGTTGTGGGTCAGCAGACAGGGAGTGCTTTGCGTCGGCGCCGCAAAGTTACAGACCAGGTGTGCAACCGGTAACTGCAAGCTCTTGTCGATCAGTTTGCGACTGATGCAGTCATCCATCCATGCACCCGCCCGCTTGTTCGGGCGTGCGAAAAGATCTGTATAGAAGCCGCCGAGTTCCGCGCCATCTTCGTCGAAGAGACGATAGAACCGCACATCTGAGTGCCAGGCATCGACGTTCGCGATGGGCTGTACCGTGACGCCGTAGATTTTTTCGACGACGGCAAACAGGCCTGACAGCACGCGTGTGAGCGGGAAATACGGTCGCAGTTGCTCGTCGGAAACCGTGAATCGTTCGTGACGCAGCCGTTCCGAATAAAAGGCGATATCCCACGCGGCGAGCCCTTGGCCCGCGAAGCGTTCCAGCTCCTCCAGTTCAGCCAACGCCGTGTGGTGCGATTTTCGGCCAAGATCTTCGAGGAACTCCTGCGCCTCGGCGACCGACCCGGCCATTTTCGATTCGAGTGAATACGCCGAGAAATTTTCATAGCCGACCAGCGCGGCGGTCTCGTGGCGCAGTGCGAGGATCGCCTCGATGACTTGCGAGTTATCGAAGTCGCCGGGTGGCGCGGCCGCCTCGTCCACCAGCCCATTCTCTGGCGTGGTCGCCCGGTCGGATGCGCGGGTCGACCAGGCGCGGTAGAAGCGGTAGCGCAGATCGCGATTCTCGGCATGCGTCAGGACGGCCAGGTAGGTCGGCTGATCGAGGCGCAACAGCCAGCCCTCGACGCCGGCCGCGCGGGCCGTTGCGTCAGCCTGTTCCAGGACAGTGTCCGGTATGCCGTCCAGCTTCGCGCGATCGGTCTCGATATGCGTCCATGCGGCCATCGCGTCGAGCACATTCTGTTCGAACTTCGCCTGCAGCTGGGTCAGTTCTTCCATCGCCTCGCCGAAGCGCCGCTTCTCATCGTCTGGCAGGTGGACGCCGGACAGGCGGAAGTCGCGCAGTGCATGCTCCAGCAGGCTGCGCGCAGCCGGTTCGGCGGGCGTTCCGGCGGCTACCTGTGCATACAGTCGGAACAGACGCTGGTTCTGTCCGATCTCGGTCTGATAGCGGGCGAGTTCGGGCAGGCAGTCGTTATAGACGGCGCGTAACTCGGGGCTGTTGGTGACGGCGTGCAGGTGGCTGACCGGTGACCAGACCTGGTGCAACCGGTCCGCAAGATTCTCGAGCGGCAGGATGGCGGCGGCAAAGTCCGGCACGCCGTCAGCCTCCGCGGCGTCCAACAGAGTATCCAGCTCGGCACGGT
>SMWD01000078.1 GCA_004357495.1 Gammaproteobacteria bacterium | reverse complement strand
TCATCGGCATCCTGGGAGCCGCGCTGGCACGCCGGTTTGACAGCGACGGCCTGCGTCATATCCGTCTGCGCGTCGGCGCGCTGCCGCAGAACCCGATCGGACAGATGGGTTATGCGGGTAACTGGTCGCTGCACGGGCTGGTCCACGAATACATCGCGGACTGCGAGGCGATCATTTATGGCGAGGCGCGCATGATTCCGGCCCTCCGCAACCTGGAGATCATTCGCATCTTCGGCCAGGAGTTCGAAGCATTCTCGACCTCCGGCGGTCTCGGCACGATGACCGATACATTCGCCGGACGCGTCGAAACCCTGAATTACAAGAGCATTCGCTACCGCGGCCATCTCGATTGCATGCGTCTGCTGCTCGAGGAACTGCGGTTCCGGAATGACCCGGACGAACTCGTCGCGAGGCTTGCCGACGCGCTGCCACCGGACGATCAGGATCGCGTGCTGATTCATGCGTCCGTGCAGGGTGCCGCCGACGGTCGCCTGCAAACACAGGAGATCGTGGCGGATTACTGGCCGATCGAACTGGCGGGTCGAAAGCGCACGGCGATTACCTGGACCACATCGGCAGCAATCGTCGCCGTCATCGAAATGGTCAGTGCCGGGGTGCTCCCGCAACGGGGCTTCGTGAAACAGGAGGACATCCCGTTGGCGGCATTTCTGGCAACGGAAACCGGGCGACTCTATGCCGACAACCACCCGACACTGAGTGACTGGCATGACCCCGATTGACTGGCTCGACTCGATCGGCGTCAAGCCCGGCGAACGCCCCGGTGCATCGCTGGAAGTCCGCTCGCCAGGCGACGGACAACTGATCGCGACCGTTACCTGCGATACGCAGGCATCGGTCGATACCGTGGTCGAGAATGCCGTTACCGCATTCCGGACCTGGCGGACGGTACCCGCACCACGCCGGGGCGAAGTCATTCGCTTGCTTGGCCAGGCGTTGCGCGAGCACAAGAAGCCCCTCGCGACGCTCGTGACGCTGGAATGCGGGAAGATCCTCGAGGAGGGTCGTGGCGAAGTGCAGGAGATGATCGATATCTGCGATTTTGCCGTGGGGCTGTCTCGCCAGCTCTATGGCCTGACGATCGCATCCGAACGTCCACAGCATACGATGCACGAGACCTGGCATCCGCTCGGCCCGGTCGGTGTCATCAGCGCATTCAACTTCCCGGTCGCGGTCTGGAGCTGGAATTTTGCCTTGGCGTTGGTCTGCGGGGACCCGGTCGTCTGGAAGCCTTCTGAGAAAACACCGCTGACCGCACTCGCATGCCAGGCAATTTTCGACCGGGTTTGCCGTCAGCTCGACGAAGTGCCGGACGGACTCAGTTCGATCGTCATCGGTGATGCCGTGATCGGCCGGCAGATAACGGACGATGCGCGCATCGCGCTCGTCAGCGCAACCGGCAGTACGCGGATGGGCGGCGACGTCGGGCCTCGAGTTGCACGACGCTTCGGCCGAAGTCTGCTCGAACTCGGCGGCAACAACGCCATCATCGTAAGCGACAAGGCCGATCTGGATCTGGCCGTGCCGGCGATCGTATTCGGCGCCGTCGGTACGGCGGGCCAACGCTGCACATCGACCAGGCGACTGATCGTACACCAAAGCATTATCGATGCCCTGTGCACGCGCCTCCGGAGCGCCTACGAAAAGATTTCGGCGAGCCGCATCGGCCTGCCGTCGGAGCAGACGACTCTCGTCGGCCCGTTGATCGACAAAGCGGCTTACGCTGCGATGTGCGCGGCCCTGGATAGTGCGCAGAAAGGCGGTGGAGTGGTGCTGACCGGCGGCGGACGAGCGCGCGAAGACCTCGGCCCGGACGCATACTATGTCGAACCGGCCCTCGTCCGGGTCAAGTCACAGATCGACGTCGTGCAACGCGAGACGTTCGCGCCCATTCTGTACGTCATGCCCTATGAGACCCTCCCACAGGCACTCGAACTGCATAACGCCGTGCGCCAGGGTCTGTCGTCGGCGATTTTCACGACCGACCTGCGCGAGGCTGATTACTTCCGTGCGAACAGCGACTGCGGAATTGCCAATGTCAATATCGGCACGAGCGGTGCAGAAATTGGCGGTGCGTTTGGCGGGGAAAAAGAAACCGGCGGCGGACGAGAGTCCGGCTCGGATGCATGGAAAACCTACATGCGCCGCCAGACCAGCACGACGTACTGGGGTCGGGAGAAGCCGGACCTCGCCCAGGGCCTCCGGTTCGACTAGCAATAATGAGCAACTGAATGAAATTGATAATTCGCGTGCTGCAGCTGGTTGCGGCGATGATCCTTGCAGCCTGCACCGGCACCGGTGGCGTCTCCGTCGAAGACGAGCAGCAGGTCGGTGCGCTGGCCGCGCGACAAGTCGAAGAACAGGTAGGCATCTACGGAGACGAGTTCCTGACAACCTACCTGGACACGATCGGCCGCAGGCTCATTGCCAACGTCGGCGAGACGCCTTACTACTTCAAGTTCCGAATTATCGACCAGGCCGAGCCGAACGCCTTCGCAACGCCGGGCGGTTATATCTTCATTTCGCGCGGCATGATGGCGCTGATCAACACCGAGGATGAACTGGCCGGCATCCTCGCGCATGAAATCAGTCACGTCACATTACGGCACCATGCACTCAGGTCACAGCGCGCTACGCTGCCAAGCGTATTGTCGCTGCCCGGCCGGGCGGTCGGCGCAATCGTCGGCAAAGATGTCGGCGAGATCATCAACGCGCCGCTCGAAGCAGCAGGCGAGGCTTACCTTTCGTCTTACAGCCGCGCCCAGGAAACCGAAGCTGACCGGGTCGGCATACAGTTGGCTGCGAAGGCCGGTTACGACCCGAGCGCGCTGGGCGATATACTGCACAAGCTCGATCGCACGATCTCGCTCCTGTCCGGCAGCACCCGAAAATTCAGCTTCTTCGACAACCATCCGATGCTTCCGAGCCGGATCGGCGACATCGAACATGCAGCGACGGGCATACAATGGCGCGCCGGCAAACCGTTCGCGAAAAACACCGCAACGCTATATAAACGACTCGATGGCCTGACGTGGGGGCCGAACAATTCGATGCAGGGCATTTTCGTCGGGCGGCAGTTCATGCACCCGGGCATGAACCTGTCGATTGAATTCCCGGACGGCTGGCGAGTGCTTAACACGCCCCGATATGTCGGCGCGTTCGCGCCCGGGCAGGATGCGATCGTACTGTTCGGCAGCCCGGACCGTCCCGGTAGCACGCTCGAACTGGCGAATGCGTTTGTCGAGGAGATCAGAGAAGCGCTCGATATCAAGCCATGGGAGCCGATTGCAACACGAATCGGGGAGTGGAATGCGCACCTCGTAAAGCTGGACGACACGTCGGGCGCCGAGCCTGTCAGTATCTACTACCTGTGGGTTAACGCCGGCCGCTCGATCTTCAAGATCGTCGCGCTCGGGCCGAACCGCTATGACCGGCAATTGCGCGAGACCGGCGAGAGCCTCAGAAAACTGACGCGCGACGAGCTGGGCTCGATCGTGGATCGTCGCATCCGCATCGTTGCCGCAGAAGAGGGTGAAGATCTGACCCGCCTGTCGACGCGTACCGATAACTCGATGCCGGATGATCTGACGGCCGCAATCAACGGGCTGGTCGACGATTCCACACTTGAATCCGGGCAACTGATCAAAATCCTGCGCGAGGAGCCCTACATCATCCGGTAGTCAGAATGTTCATTTGCACGCTGGATTTCCCCTGTTTTTGCACAACACGGGTTGGCCCGTCCCGGGCAAGGCACAGGCCACCCTTTTCAAAATCGCGGGGAGCAGAAAATGGGTCAGTTTTCGATGCAAGTCACCCGTAACGCCAACCGTCAGGATGTCTGCCGCGCTCGTGCGCGTCGCGCAATATGCGCCGCCGTAGCCACGATCGCGACGCTGACAACCGGCTCGCCCATATTGCCGACGATGCCTCCGGTCAGCGGGTACGGCACGGCAAAAAACGCCATCGAACCGCCCGCGCCGATCACAAGCCATTTCCATCCGGTTTTCACCCACAGGTAGATGCCAAACCCGATCAGCACCCACGTCAACGTGATCGCCGGAAACGGCGGGATACGAATTCCGGCCCCGATGACCGCGTCAGGCCCGCACGCAGTGTACGCTGCGATATGCGTCGTATATCGCAGTGTGTCTGCAAAGCAAGACGGGTAGAACGTGGCCGATGAAAACAACCACAGGTCATCCAAAATAAAGTATGTGGCCAGCAGGCAGAATGCGGCCATCGCCATGCGACTCTGCGCCCAGCCGAAACCGGACTCACGCGCCATCGAGCCCACCGCAATGAATGTCATCGGCAGACCGATGTAGTGCGCCAGGAAGCGAATCGTGTTCAGGCCGATCAGCAGCGTACCCTCGCCGAGCGTGCTGCCGAGTCCGATGACCACATTATCGAACCACAGCAAGGTCAGCGGGATGGTCGCGAGTATCAGCCCGTTGCTGCGGTACTCGAGACACAGCCGGGCGGCCCACACCAGTACTGCGAAATCCACGGCCGCTATCATCAAATAGGCAAGAGAAAACATGTTAACTACTCTCCGGACCAGGGCCATTTACGTTTTGCATCGAGCGCGGCGAGCGTCAGCCCGATCGTACGATCGTCGTCCAGCGCCGCAACGATAAGCGCCGCCAGATCCTCACGGAAGATAAAACCGAAAACGTCGTTTTCCTCGGTCAGAACACCGTTGCCGGTGCCGCGGCTCGAACGCAGCCCGCCCGGCCGGATGATCGTGTAGTCAAGACCGCTGGCACGCAGTTCGTCTTCAGCGCGGGTTTTCATGGGTAGTGTTTTTTCCAGAAACCGCTTCGACAGGCTCGGGATTACGTCGTAGCTGTCGCCTGCACCGATTGACGTGATGAGCACGAGACGGCGGATATCCGCCTCGACCGCCGCCTTGATGATGTTTGCGTTGGCCTGGTAATCCGGCGGCGGCTCGCAGGACAGGCAGCCGATCGTCGTCAGCACGGAACGGAAGTGCCCGGCCGACATGGCGGCGCGGACCGTCTCGATATCCATCGCGTCGCCGACGATCAGTTCGGTGCCGAGCGCCTGGAGTGCGGCCGTATTTGACGTCGGTCGCACGAATGCCGTTACGCGGTCGCCCCGAGCCTGAAGCAACTCAGCCACGATCAGCCCGGTGTTCCGGGTCGCGCCAAATATCAGGATCGATGACTCATCATCGGCCGACCGCCCGGTCGTGCCGGCGACAACGTCGATAGGGGCTTTCGGCAACTTCGCCTCCAGCGACAAGGCCAGAACACCGATAACCAACACCAGGGCTACGAAGAGGCCGCCGATGATCTTCAGAAACAAACGCATGTGAGGTCCCTTTTTGATGCCGGCCAGTGCACGAACGACTGCGCCAGCCGTGTTGAATCGCGGCTAAAGCCGCACACAATGGCTCCAAAGGCCCCGATTCTTTGCTGCAGAATCGCGGCTAAAGGCGCTCCCACAAGAGCTTTTTCCGAGAGTCGTTGTCGCCCTTTCGCGCGTAATTGAAACAGCAGTGATCTGGAGTCTATTCAGCCGATTGTTGATTGTCTATTTTCGGCCGACCACCGCACCGCGGGACGAACGGTGGCGCCATGGCGCTGACCGGTTTGCTTTCACTCGGGTTGCGACTTAACCGACAAACTCCGCGAAGAACTGGTTCAGCAACCGATTCTCGGGATCGAAGCGCCGGCGAAATGCCTTGAAGCGGTCGAGACGCCTGCCGTATGCGCCGGCAACCTGATCCGCCGTGAACCCGCGCGTCTGATTCAGCGACGGGATACCACCGAAGTGTGTGGCAATCTTTGCAAAATCGAGCAGGAAATCATCCCAGTCATCTGTGTTCGTCGTACGCAGATTCAATGCAAACACCGGCCCGTCGAAGCTCGGCGATAACAACGCGCTGCGGTCTTGCGAGATGCGGTAGCCGACGGCAGGAAGGTCGCAGCGAAAACCGGTAATCGCGTAATGTCGACGACAGAACTCCCGATACGAATACAGGGCTGCACCGAACTTGTCGGCGGGATACAGCCACGTGCAATAGCTGATTCGGCTGGATGGACCGATCTTGCGAAACTGTCCGGTCTGCTCCATCGCATTACTGCCCACGTCGACGAATCGAGTGTTGACCAGCATCTGCGTCGCCGCGCTGAAGCCGTCGATCAGCGGGTCCCGAATACGTCCGACCGGAACGATCTTGCCAACCGAATGCACGATATCCGGAAGAATCCGGTTGCTGATCCAATCACGGACTTTCCATGCGAACGACCCGGGCTTCTGGTCGCTGACGTTAGCATCGCGCAACTCAATATAGATTCGATCGCGAAACGGCAGCAGAAATAGTTTGACGCCGGTTGCCGTGCGCGCCAAGCTCGGTACGATGGTCACCAGCTCGGCGAAGCCGACCTTGCGATTGCGAATCGAGTACGAGCGTATCTTGCGAATCTTCAGGGTCACGGAATATACGATACCAATCAGGCCATAGCCCTGACGCACGAGATCAAGCATCTCGGGTAACGACTCACCGTACTCGACGATTTGCCCCTGGGCCGTAACGATGCCGACGCCGGTCACGGTCGAGGCAAGATGCGCGCCATCATCGGGCAATCCGGCTGACAACGAGCCGCTGCTGATCAGGCCGCCCACGGTCCGATCGAGTTGTTCGTAGCTGCCGACCAGCTCGAGGTCATATTTGGCCAGCTTTCGCGCGAGATCACGCAGGCGCATTCCGGCCTGCACCTTTACGCTACGTGACCGGATCTGCAGGACACGGTTCATTGCGGTCATGTCGCAGATCGTACCCCCCTGCACGCCGACGCACCGTGCGTTGCCGCTGCCCGCCCCGACCGGCCTCACGGGCGACGGAAAACGTCTGGAATTCGTCAGTACCGCGACGATCTCCTCGACTCCTTTTGGTCGAACCGTTAACGGCGCCCTGATTGTCAGCTTACGGTAGTGACCCGTCCTCGACGCAGTCCGTTGCATGCATGTCCCTCAATGTGACGATTCTCTGGCAACCGGAACCACACTGGCATGCGGGGAGAGCCAAACATCACGAAAGAACTTCGCGACATCTTGCCGGCAACCCCGCTGTCATAGGAAATTTTCCCTTAGACCGGTAGCTTTGTGCCCCCGGCTTTCACCGGGTTTACCCTTGATCAGCAAGTCCGACTATGGATGAATAAAGCGCAACTGACAAGGAACTGCATTGGCGTCGATTCAATGCCACCAAGTTTTGTCCAGTCGCTGACGTGATATCGAAGCGCGGCGGCAAATCGATCAAATTATGTTGCGCCAACCGTTCCCGGACAGCCAGCCGAACCGCGATATTAAGGAAAACGGCACGCTTGGCACGTCCAAGTCCGCTCAGACGCCTGGCACATTCAAACCTCCAATGACCATCGATTGAGGCATCAACACCCATGTTGCCGTGCCAGACACGGTAGAATTTCCAGGCTGCGGGGTATCCTGCAGCACACATCCCGCATCATCTCTCGGAGCGAGTTCTGGCAGACATGGATATTTTTCGCCAACCATTGATCGGCCTGCTGATGGTGAACGCACTGGGTGCTTGCACGCCGCTGCACCAGCCCGACCCGGCACAACCGCTCGCCAACCACGACGCGCCCGCTGCCAGGGGCGTCGCTGCCTGCCGGGTGGCGTTGTCGGCAGAAATGCCCGTGTCCGGTCCGATGCTGGACCCGCAACACATCGAACTGTTCGTCTGGAATATCCACAAGGGCAGAAACCCGGACTCGCTTGCGGATCTCGACCGGCTCGCCGGCGACAAAGACCTGGTACTGATCCAGGAGGCACGGCTCGAACAGCAGCCGGTCGATGCGCTTGACCAGGCGCGGTACTGGTCGTTCGCACCCGGCTATCGAACGGCACGGGCATCGACCGGTGTTATGACGCTCAGCCATACCATGCCGCTGGTACATTGTTACCTGACCGACCGCGAACCCTGGCTGCGCTCGCCCAAGGCGATCAGCATCACGATGTTCGGACTCGCAGGCACCGACGCCACACTCGCCGTCGTCAATGTCCATGCGGTTAATTTTACGTTCGGCATTCGGGCTTTCGCCAGGCAGATCGCAAAGATCGAGACGGCACTCGCCGATCACGCCGGCCCGGTGATACTGGCCGGCGATTTCAACACCTGGCATGCGCGCCGCCTCGCTGTACTGCAGACGCTCAGCGAACACCTGAACCTGCATGAACTCTCGTTCGATGTGGATAATCGGGTGGCATCGTTTGGCAGCGTTGTCGACCGGATATTTATCCGCGGGCTCGATACCATCGATGCCACCACCAATCTCGTCGATACGTCGGACCACAACCCGATGTCCGTGACGCTGCGGTTGCAATGCACATGAGCCGTCCGGCTCGGGTTATTGCAATACTGGCTGCGCTATTGGCCGGGACTGCGTATGCGGTGAATGATCATGCGGAAATCCAACACCTGTTGTCGACCATCGGCAGCAGCGGCTGCACATTTATACGCAACGGCCAAGATCACCCGGCCGAGGAAGCGGAAGATCATCTGCGCATGAAGTATCGCCGTGCCGGAACACGAATCACGACGGCCGAGGCCTTCATCGAGCGCCTGGCCAGCAAAAGTTCCTGGACGGGCCGCCCCTACCTGATCCGCTGCGGAGCCGACGCAGCGGTGCCATCCGCCAACTGGCTGACCAATCGCTTGGATCAGTTCCGCACAGCACGTTCCGGAACATAGCCGCCCGGGTCGGCCCAACCCGCAGCAGGACGAGAGCGGCCTTTGTGGAAGCTGCCTTTGTGGGAGATTCTATGGGAACTGGCAACAGGCGCGGACTGATATTCAGGATCGCGGCTGAAGCCGCGATTCCTTCCTCATCGAACACTCCCACAGAACCTGTGGGAGCGGCTTTAGCCGCGAAAACGCAGTGAATCCAGCCCCGCTTCTAGCGCTGCGGCTTTCGCCGGCCGCTGCGGCCGGCACCGTCGTCGCGCGGTGGCAGGCCGGTGTGCTGCGTCAGGATCTGGCCGCGTCGTGTCCGTCGCTGTCGCGTGCCGGTCGAGTTCTTTCGCCGCGGCGCCTGGTAACCCCGGGTGTCATCCGGCTGATCTTGCGGAATCAGTTTATCCGGCCCGTCGCCGATCAGATCTGCGCGACCCAGGCGTTTCAGCGCATCGCGCAGCAACGGCCAGTTATGCGGATCGTGATAACGCAGGAATGCCTTGTGCAATTTTCGCTGCTCTGGATCCCGGGCGGTATTGACCTCCGCGCTCTTATAGCTGACTCTGCGCAGCGGGTTCTTCCCGGAATGATACATTGCCGTCGCGGTCGCCATCGGCGAAGGGTAGAACGCCTGCACCTGGTCAGCACGAAAATTGTTCTGCTTGAGCCACAACGCAAGACTCAGCATATCCTCGTCAGTCGTGCCCGGATGTGCGGAAATAAAATACGGGATCAGGTACTGCTCTTTTCCCGCCGCCTTCGAAAACCGCTCGAACAGCTTGCGGAACTCGTCGTAGGACCCCATTCCCGGCTTCATCATCTTGCTCAGCGGGCCGTCCTCGGTATGCTCCGGCGCGATTTTCAGGTAGCCCCCTACATGATGGGTGACGAGCTCGCGCACGTACTCCGGATCCTTGATGGCGAGGTCATAACGCAGGCCGGATGCAATCAGGACTTTTTTAATACCCGGCAGCGAGCGCGCATGGCGATAAAGTTTCGTCAATGCGGAATGGTCGGTGTTCAGGTTCGGGCAGATGCCGGGGTAAACGCAACTTGGCTTGCGACACGCCGCCTCGATCTCCCGGCTCTTGCAGGCGATGCGGTACATGTTCGCGGTCGGGCCACCGAGGTCGGAGATAACACCGGTGAACCCCGGCACTTTGTCGCGAATCTCCCCGATTTCGCGCAGGATCGAAGCCTCGGAACGATTCTGAATGATCCGGCCCTCGTGCTCCGTAATTGAACAGAACGTACACCCTCCGAAACAGCCCCGCATGATATTGACCGAGAACCGGATCATTTCATAAGCCGGAATACGCCGCCCCTCGTAAGCCGGGTGCGGCACCCGCGCGAACGGCATGCCGAACACGTAGTCCATCTCCTCCGTCGTCAACGGGATCGGCGGTGGATTCAGCCACACATCGACTTCCGCATGCTTTTGCACGAGCGCGCGCGCGTTGCCCGGGTTCGTCTCCATGTGCAGCACACGGCTTGCATGCGCGTAGAGCACGGCATCATTCCGGACTTTCTCGAAAGATGGCAGACGAATAACCGTCTGCTCGCGATTCAGCCGCGGCCGACGTGGATGTAGCAGTCGGCCGTCTGGCGCAAATTCGACGCCGCACATCGGGTCGTTGCGTCGCCGGAGTTCGTCCGCATCGATGTTGCGAATATTGATATAGGGATTAACGACCGAGTCGACCTTCCCCGGCCGGTCGATGCGCGTCGAGTCGATTTCCGTCCACGCCTGCGGGTCGTCGCGGCGAATGAACACCGTGCCACGCACATCAGTGATGTCCGCGATGCGCTCCCCGTGCGACAGGCGATGGGCAAGCTCGACGATTGCCCGCTCGGCGTTGCCATATAACAGCATATCGGCCGTCGCATCGATGAGAATCGAGCGCCGCACCTTCGACTGCCAGTAATCATAGTGCGCAATGCGTCGCAGCGACGCCTCGATACCGCCGAGGATGACTGTTGCGTCGGGGTACGCTTCCTTGCACCGTTGCGTATACACGAGGGAACACCGGTCCGGGCGGCTGCCGCCCTCGCCACCAGGCGTATAGGCATCGTCCGAACGCGCCTTTCGCTCTGCCGTGTAGCGATTAATCATCGAATCCATGTTGCCGGCCGTAATGCCGAAGAACAGGTTCGGCTTGCCCAGCACCTCGAACGCATGCTTCGATTGCCAATCCGGCTGCGCAATGATGCCGACGCGAAAGCCCTGCGCCTCCAGCAACCGCCCGATAATAGCCATGCCGAACGAAGGCTGATCGACGTACGCATCGCCGCTGACAATGACAATGTCGCAGGAATCCCAGCCGAGCGCCTCCATCTCCTGGCGATTCATCGGCAAAAACGGAGCATTGCCGAAGCATTCGGCCCAGTACTTCGGGTAATCGAACAGCGCGGTGCGCGCTCGCGGTATGGCGACGGAAGACATATCAGGCTGCCTGTGAGGGAGCCCTATTCTAGCAGGGCGCCGAAACCTCCTGATTGCGGACGCGGGCAGCTTGTGTGGCAACAGCCAGCTTGTGTGGGAGCGGTGGTCCTTGTGGGAGCACTCCCACAAGGACCGCCATACAAACCGTCAGACGTTGCCGCCGGGCACGACGGTCGTCTCGGCATCACCCTCGCGCCAGATCTGGCGGGGCGCGTAGCCTTCCTTGCGCATCAGGTGTTCAGTGTAAACGATCCGCTGCGGATCGAGACGCATGAGCTGACCCTGCGGCGGCTCCTTGGTTGCGCGCCCGAGTTCGAACGACGAAGCCATCCACTTGAAAATCTTCATGCCGTGTTCCCACTCGGGCGTACCGACATCGAGGAGGTTCGCGGTGCCGAAAAACTGGCAACCCATGACGCATGCCCAGCCGGCCATCGGGTTCGCTATCGCGAACGAAACGCGCGGGTCGCGCTGCATTGCCTTGAGCTTCGGGCTGTTTGGCTGTGGAAACATGTAAAGCTGTAACCCGTCATTGTAGAACTCGACCGGACTGACGATCGGCGCACCGCTCTTCATGACGGTGCCGAGATAACCGATATTCGTCATCGTCAGGACGCGCTCGATGTGGCGCTCGAGCATTTCCTTCGGCATCGTCGCGGTCGGCCAGGGTTCTTGTTCGAGCCAGGGATGGGCTACGCTCATGGCGGTCTCCTGTTTATTCGTTGGCGGGTATGGCCGGATACAATAGCCGACTTTCGGGCCCTGACAAGCCGCCCGGTGCCCGTCGGCTGCGATGCGAACACCTCGCCGGTCGAAAAAGTTAGTATTTGCGACCTGCGTCTCTTGATTATCCTGCCTCCATGAGTATTTTTACGGTCTGGGCACACCGTACGCGATCAGGGAACTCAACACATTGACGAAGGGTCAGGCATTCCGCAGGCATTTTTCGATCAGCGCGGCCGTCGTTGGCATCGCGATGGCAATCATATTCTTCGTCTGGTACCCGGCACCCTATTTCCAGATCGCCGGCGCATGGAGCGTCGTCCAGATCCTGATCGGGGTCGATCTGATCCTCGGGCCGCTACTGACCCTGATCCTCTACCGGGCCGGAAAGCCGGGGCTGGTGTTCGATCTTTGCGTGGTCGCCGCAATCCAGTTGTCGGCGCTCGTCTATGGTCTAACCGTGATCTATCAGGAACGGCCCTATTTCACCGTGTTCGTCATCGATCGTTTCGAGGTCTGGGCGGAAAAAGACATCGATTACCGCGCGATCGAAGACGAGTACCTGAAGCAGAAGCCATGGATCGGTCCAATTTACGCCATCGCGGCCATGCCGGATTCTGACGAAGAGCGGGCGCAGATCATGGAGGGCCTGTTCGAGGGCAAGCCCGACATCGACCGCCTCCCACGATACTGGTCGCCCTATCAGGCACACGCGGAGATCGTCGTCGCCCGGGGTATCAGCCTCGAAGAACTGAAGGCCACTCGTCCCGATGCCGCGGAAAAGATAGACACGGTCATTAACGCGCACCGCGACACGACGGACCTGATCGGATTGCCCGTCATGGGCAAAGAAGACGTGTATGTGCTCGTTCTCGAGGGCGCAATACCGATGCCGGTGGACCTGATCAAACTCAACCCATGGTTAAGACCGGCCCCGGAGGATGACGTGAGCATCGAGCCGGCAAAAGCACAGGCGCCCGCGGAGGATGCGAGTGGCTAATCTGCGTGTCAATCCGCTTATATATCATATAGTTATATTAGATCATGGCGAGGCCCGATCGCTTCGGGAATCGCGTCGCCAGCGCATCCGGCTGCTCTGAGCGCGCACCGTCAGTCCGCGGCCGCCTCTTTCTTCTTGCGCCAGAGCTCACGCTTGCGCTGCTGCGCGCCTTCGAAGTATTCGTCCCAGCCGGGCTCGACATCCTTCTCGAACAGGTCCTCTATATATACCATCGCCGTCTTCGGCGACTCTGCCCAGTGAATGTACCGCCATCCGTCCGGCGTGCTGCGCAGCACGGCGCTGACACGAACGTCCTCGCCGATTGGCTTGCTCGCAATGACCTTCATCTCGAAATGCATGTACCAGACGGCGATCGCGAGATCGGGCGCGATCTGCTTTACGGCGATGTCACTCATCGATTCGCGAATCGCCTGGATCACGGGATTGGGTTTCGGCGGATCGAGATACCCGCGCAGCCGGTCCCAACCGATGAACCACTGTGACTGCTCTTCGGCGAGATAGGTCGGGAAAGCCTCGTTCGGATCCCAGAGTTCCAGCACGGATCCGAAGTCCTGCGAATTCCATCGCTCCGCAGTCTCATGGACAACCGCTCGAACCGCCGCTTCGACCTCCGGATCGATCTCGATCGTCGGCGGCGGCACGACCCGCTTGTGACCGCCCGCTGACAACGGTGCCAGCGGCGCAATACCTGCAAAAACCAGCACGAGGAGGCCGATCACCACGTGTGAACCTGCGGATATTCGCTTCATGAGCCCTCCTCCCCGGTTTCGGCCCGATTCGAGCCGACCTGCCATTTAACAATCACAATATCGGTCGCCAAGTCGACCTGGCCTGCATCTTAGATGCGCCGCAGCTCCGTGTCACCCGACACCGGGCCCGGGTTGGCTACATGCCAACCACCGCAGGCGGCGCGACGCACTCCGCCCACCCGGGGGCGCGCCACTCTGCCCGATTCCGGCCGGCGAGCGTCCCGAGTGCGTGAAAGTGCTGCGGCGCAAGCCTGGTGCGCTTTCTCCGCAAAAGTCCGCAGCCAAATCTGTAGAATATCGCGCCTTTTTTGGCTGGCGGATGTCGATATTTGTTTGCTATAGTCGCTCCTGAACCGATGACGCAAACACGGTTCGTCACGATAAGACGTACCCCTGAGGTCACCGAAACCCGGTTTCGGCGATCGAAAAAAATTACTTTAATTTAAGGGGAAGTAATGAATATCAGCGTCATCGGCAGGCGAGTTCGCGCCGCTTTTTTTCTGATACCGGTGTTCGGGATGTGCGTTCCCGTGCATGCAGCATCGATATCTTATTTTCTTGACCAGTCGAATAGCCTGCCCAACGGCACCAGTTACCTGCAAGTCACGATTTCCGACAGCACAACCGTTAGCGGAGATATCGATTTTCTCGTCGAGGTTAGTCCGAGCGCGTTCCCGCCGCCAGGCGGGAATTTCGGCATGCAGGCCTTCTATTTCAACATAGACGAAAGCCTGTCGGTTTCATCCGACAACATTGTGGTCGATGCTCATGGTTGGAATACTCGCCAAAACCGCAACGCCGGCGGAAATTTCGGCAAATTCGATTTCAAGCTGACCAGCAACGGCAAGGGTGGCTGCGGCGGCAAGTCTTGCGACAAACGCCTCGAGGCCCTGATGTTCTCCATTACGGGCGTCGATGGCGACACCATCCTTTCCTACGCGGTCAGCTCTAATCTGAATCCGAGCTCCGGAGAATTCTTTGCCGCACACGTCGCCGGGTTCTCCAGTGAGCCATTTGGCAACAGCAGCGCGAAGTTTGCCGGATCCACGCCGGCGGTCGTGCCGATTCCGCCGGCAGCGCTGCTGTTCGGCTCGGCGCTCGGCTGGCTCGGACTCCATCGACGGCGGCGCAGACCCTGACTGAATAACAAACCTGCGAGGCTCACCCGGACCGCCGCAAGGCGGTCTTTTTTTTGCTCCCGCCGGCTAGTCGCCTTGTTGCTCGGCGGCCGGGTCGACGCGGTGTTCAACACCGGTCGAACTCGCGATGATCAGGCGCTTACTGCCCTTTTTCTCATCGCGTCGATGCGCGGAAGGGGCAGCCGACGGTTCACACCGTCGGCTGCACGTTCGCGTTCAGACGGAAGCGATTCTGCGGATCGTATTTGTTCTTGAGTTGCACCATGCGGTCGTAGTTGCCGCGGTATGCGAGCCGCACTTTCGGCTGATCACTGTCGACCATGTGATTGCTGTAGAAACCTATCGTATAGGGATCGATCGTCGCGTATGCATCACGCAGCCACTTGATGTTCTGTTCCGAGAAGTCGGGGTTCTTCCAACCGGACAGGATGAGAAAGTCGTGGCGAGCATCGCGGTGCGGATATGCCGTATCTCCCGGCGCAACGTCGCCGACCGCACCGCCAAGATGCTGAATGATGACGTTCGACGCAACGCCGGGATCTGCCTGACCGGCCGCCTCGGACAGGCGGTCGACGATTTCGTCGACCGCTTCGGGCGCGAGCTCGCCCATCAGGCCCGACTTGTTGTAATACAACACGCCGGCCGGCGTGTTGGCGTCTGCGCTGCTCTGGACCTCAAGGTAGGACTTGGGAGATACCTGGTCCACGCGCGGCTTGCGAAATGCACGAAACTGGTCGATCAGACGCTGACCCTCGTCGAAGTCGCCGGTATGGCAAAAACTCAACATCAGTATCGGACTCCGGGCGCCCGGTGGCGACAGCATGATGACATCGACCGTCATCTCACGCGGGGCCGTCTGTGAAAACTCCGCGTAGAACTTCAGCACGTCTTTCGCATCGCTGAATTGATACATCATCAATCCGTTGAGAACGGTCGGGCCGACTTCATGCAGATCGTATTCGAACGACGTCACGATGCCGAAGTTTCCGCCACCGCCACGCACGCCCCAGTACAGATCCTGATTCTCTCTCGCGCTGGCGACCACGAGTTCGCCACTGGCCGTCACGAGGTCCACCGACCGCACATTGTCGGCGGCCAGACCGAAGCGGCGCGCCAGTCTTCCGTGGCCGCCGCCGAGCGTGAGGCCGGCCGCGCCGGTGTGCGAAACCGTTCCGGTCGTCGTGGCGAGGCCGAACTGCTGCGAGGCGTGATCGAGTTCGCCGAGCAACGTGCCCGCCCCAATCCGGGCGCGACGCAGCTCGGGGTTCACCGTCGCCCATTGCATCGGCGACAGATCGATCATCAGGCCGCCTTCGCAGACCGACTTGCCGGATATGCTGTGCCCGCCGCCGCGGACGGCAACCAGCAGATCGTTGCTGCCGGCGAACTGCACGGCGTTGATGACATCGGCCGCTCCCGCGCAGCGCGCGATCAGGGCGGGATGCTTGTCGATCATGCCGTTCCAGACGGCGCGCGTCTTATCGTAGGCCGCATTGTCAGGCAGGATTAACGGGCCGCGGAGGCTCGCCTGGAATTCCTTGATCGCGGCCCTGGACAGGGTCGTCTCGCCGCCGGTGCGCGTGATCGCCGGCAGGTCTCCGGTGATCTTCGACAGCGATTCGGCCGCGGCCGCCAGCGCGCCGGAGGTACCGAATGTCGCCGCCAGGCCCGCACCGAGCATCGACCGATTGAATGCGCGTCTGTCCATCTTTATCCCCTTATGTTTTTCCGTGCGGCACGCCGGGCGAGCGGGTCTCGCCTGCTGCGCTATTGCCGCAGCGGCACGACACTGGCGAGCTCGAAATTGATAATCGTGTCGAGCTTATTCTCGATCTGGTAATAGCGCAGCGTCGCGCGAGGAGCCAATACTTTTTCGAACTTCGACCGATACTTCTGTTTCAACTTGACGAGCTTCTCTTCCAGCTTCAATGCGTCTTCGAGGATCTGCTTCGCCTGCTCCGCCGTCATGCCCATGTAGTTGTCACGAAACTCGGTCAGCAACCTGACCCGCGTGTCCATTAACTCGTCACGCTCGCCATGGTATTCGCGATAGACCGGCCAAAAGCCCTCGCTCTGCGTCTCCGAAAGGGTCAAATTCATCGCAACGACAGCCTGTCTGTCCGTATTGATTTGCGTCCGTATCATTTCGATAACATCACGCTCTTGTTGGGCGCCGGCTGCGCTGGCCATGAGGAATGCCGCAATGGCGGCTCCGAATGCAATGAGTCTGTTCTTGTTCATGGGGAATTCCTTATGTTTTCAGGTCTGGCGCCGACACACGATGGCGTGTGCCGAAGACAGCCCGTTTTTCCGGAGGTATATCCGTGCGCCATTATTGCAATTGCCTAAACACAAAGCCATCGCGTGCAGGAATGTCGGCCCCGACTGCAAAATCTCATGCCAACCCGCAGCTTGCGCGGCTGTTCGGACCGGCACGCAATCCCGCGGCCTGGCGACCGCGTGGCACGCCCTGACCGACGACCAGGCAAGGACAGTCGGGGCCAGCGTCGGCGCGACGCAGCCACGGAATTTCGGGAGGCTGTCAACCGATCGCGCCGTCGCCCGTTATATCGGGTATGGAAGTCTGTCCCGGCCCGGCATGCGGGTCGCGGAACGAAGTATGCTATGAACAGCCCTGGCACCGATTTGACGATGGATTATGATGGTCTGGTTAGCGCTCCGGAGGACCGGAAACTGAACGAGCGTGCCGCGATGGGCCGGTTCCTCGCCGACGTCGAGCGGCGGGCGTTGCGTATGGCCGATATCGCGGTGCGAAACAACGAGGATGCACTCGATATCGTGCAGGATGCGATGCTCCGCTTCGTGCGCCGCTATGCCACACGACCCGAAGGCGAGTGGCCGCCCCTGTTTTTTCGTGTGCTGCGCAACCGGATTATCGACCATCAGCGCAGCCGGACGGTACGAAATCGCGTGATTGCCTGGTTCATGCCGGGCCAGGAGAGAGACGAGCCATCGGATCCCGGCGCCATAGCGCCGGACCGCGCCACGCCGAACCCGGAGGAACAGGCGGGCATTGACGAGGCGATGGAGCGGCTGGAACAAGCGGTCGGCGCACTGCCTGAGCGCCAACGCCAGGCCTTCCTGCTGCGCGCGATGGAAGGTCTGGATGTGGCAGCGACGGCAGTCGCAATGAACTGCAGCGACGGGAGTGTCAAACAGCATTACTACCGGGCCGTGCGCAGCCTGCGCGCGGCACTCAAAGAGCACTGGTCATGACGGAAGACAAACACGAACCGGACGTTACCGACGAAGCCTTCGCGACCCGCGCCGGTGATCGACTGCGCAAGCGTGCAGACGAACTCGACGCTGTGACGCTCTCGCGTCTGAACCGCGCGCGTCAACGCGCGCTGGATGAACTGCCGGGCCAGGCAGGGCCGCAGCGCAACCCAAACTGGTGGATTCCGGCCGGCGCAGTCGCGATCGTGGTCGCGGCCGTCGTCGTCCAGTGGTCAGGCGGCACACGCGAACCGGACTGGCCGCTGTCGCAGAGCCCGTTGACGGCCAAAGATGCCATCGATTTTGAATTGCTGATAGATCCGGATGACCTCGAGATGATCGAAGACCTCGAATTTTTCGCATGGTTACCCGAGGAAGAACTGGAGACCGCCGGTTGAACCGGGCGAGGTATAGGGTCGCCATGTTATGCGGTGTGCTCATCGCCGGCGTCGCCGGTGCGACGGACGATGAGCCCGACGCGGAACTGCTCGAGTTCCTGGGCGGCTGGGAAGGTGAAGATGACGAATGGCAGGAATTTTTCGATAGCCTGCCCGTGGCGCTTCCGGACGAAGCCGCGGACAGCAACACGGACGACAGGAGCACGACTCATGATTCGCATTAGGATCGTCATGCTGCTGGCGCTGACCATGCTCGCCGGAATCGGGCACGCGGAAGACGCCGGCATACCGTGGGCGGAATTGGGCCAGGATCAGCAACGCATCCTCAATCAATTCTCGGGCGACTGGGATTCACTGGCGCCGGAACGCCAGACGCGCATGGCGACGGGCGCGCGGCGCTGGCTCAAAATGGATGCTGAGGACCGTGCGCAGACTCAGCAACGCTTCCGCCGCTGGCAGCAGTTCAAACCGGAACAGCGCGATCGGATTCGAACAGAGTTCCAGCGCTACCGACAGATGCCGCCCGAGCAGCAACAGCGGGTGCGAAAGAATTTTCGCCGGTTCCAGACACTGCCGCCCGACCGGCGCAAACAACTACGCTCGCGCTGGGAGGACATGACGCCCGAGCAACGGCAAAAGGCCCGCGATCGCATGCAACAACGTCCGCCCGGCCAATACCCTCCGCATCGGCCGAACGGCCAAGGCCAAGGACAACGCCCGAATTAATGGGTGACTAATTGGGGTGACTAATTGGTGTCTGACACCCATTAATCCTGTCAACCGATGCACGCCTGACACGTTATCTCTCCTGTGAATGGGATTTCTCGTGGGAGAACATAATGTCTGAATCTATACCGGCGCACGCCCGGTGCGTAGCGCGAACACGCCGATCGGTCTGTACACCGGCGCCCGGAGGTGCCGCGTGGCTGCGAGCATCGCTCTTGCTTCTGAGCACGATGCTGCTGAACGCTTGCGGCGGCGGCTCCGGAGATGCCGATATCGGCGCATCGCTCGCCAGCCAGAATACGTCCGAAGACACCGGGACAGCGTATATCACGCTGACCGACGCCGAGGGCGCTTTCGTTACCTACAGCGTCGACGTTACGTCGATCGCGCTCGAACGCGCGGACGGCACGCTGGTCGAAACTCTGCCAAATGCCGGGCGCATCGACTTCGCCCGGTATGTCGATCTGACGGAGATGTTCTCGTCTGCGCAGATACCCACCGGCGCCTATGTCGGCGGAGCGATTACGCTGGACTACACGACTGCCGACATCCAGGTCGAGGTCGCGGGCGTCGCGGTACCGGCCACCGTTGTCGATGAAGACGGCGCCGCCCTGGGACAATACACTCTGACCGTACGACTGGAGGAACAAGACCGGCTGATCGTCGCACCCGGCCGGCCCGCCTTGCTCGAAATCGACTTTGACCTGGACGCCTCACACGAAGTCGACACGCTGCAGAACCCGCCGCTGGTCACGGCCGCACCATTCCTGGTCGCCGACGTAGAGCCGGTCGATGAGAAAGAGCTGCGGATCCGCGGGCCGCTCGTCGCGGTCGACATCGATGCATCGAGCTATGACCTCAGACTGCGCCCCTGGCACCTGCGCGACGGCGACTTTGGGCCAGTCACGGTCAACGTCACGGACGCCACGGAATATGAGATCGACGGTGTTGCCTACACCGGTGGCGATGGACTGACGGCCCTGGCCGGGCTGGACGCGGGAAC
>SMWD01000077.1 GCA_004357495.1 Gammaproteobacteria bacterium | reverse complement strand
GCCGTGTGCCGGCGCGAGCGGGACTTTGCCGAGGAAAACGTCGAACGCGTTCAGCAGGCGGTGAATGCGAAAATCAACTCTCTGCTGGCCAATGCCGTCAAATTCACCGAGCGCGGCACGATCGTTCTGCGCCTCGAGCAACTGGCCGACGATGTGGCTGATCGTGTCTATCGCTTCAGCGTCAGCGACACGGGAATCGGCATCCAGCCCCGGAATCAGACCCTGATTTTCGATCTATTTTCGCAGGAAGATGGCTCGACGACGCGCCAGTTCGGGGGCACGGGTCTCGGCCTGGCGATTTGCAAGCAGCTCGTGGAACTGATGGGCGGCGAAATATGGGTCACCAGCGTCCCGGATGAAGGCTCGACCTTCTGGTTCACGGTGCGCCTGCGCAAGGACCGGCGATGCCGACGGGATTGCCGCCGTGGATACCGTCGACCCGCTGCATGAACCCGGCGTCACCGAGCAAGATGACGATAGCATCGATTCGATCCCGGTCATGGACGGCTTCGAAGCCACCCGGAGAATCCGCCTGTGGGAAGCAGAACACGGACTGGCTCGCACACCGATCATCGCGATAACCGCGAACGCTGCTGAAGTCGATCGCGATTACTGCCTGAATATCGGCATGGATGGCTATGTTGCCAAGCCCCTGACAATCAAGGCGATCACCCGTATCCTGCAGCAACACGTAGCCGATCCGGCGTTGCGCGCGTCCGGCTGAAACCTTTCCCGTATCCCTCGCGTTGCCAACGCCGCGTCCGGTTGTTAACGTCAGCCGACTGACGCCAGACCCCACCTGGCGATGAGATCAGCGCGATGCACATATCCAGGGCCGGGATCGACGATGTCGCCGACGTATCCCGACTGTTCGACGAATACCGGCAATTCTATGCGCAGGCGCCCGCCTACACCGCCTGCGAACGCTATATAAAGGCAAGACTGACCCATGACGAGTCGGTCATCTTCGTGGCGCGCGCAGCGGACAGAGAAATACTCGGGTTTACGCAATTGTACCGGTCCTTCTGCTCGGTCGAGATGCGCGCGATCTGCTATCTCTACGACCTCTACGTAGCTGTCGATGCCCGGCGCACCGGCGTGGGCCGCGCCCTGCTGGAACGGGCCCGCGAGTTCGCCGACGCAGCCGGCGCCGTCCGCCTGACTCTGGAGACGCAGACCGGCAACACCGCCGGGCAGGCCCTGTACGAATCGCTCGGCTGGAAGCGCGACGTGGAGTTCTTCACGTATCACCTGGAGCTGTGAACCGGCCGCCGGTTCCGCACATGCCCGCACCCTGTCCGCAGGGCACTCAGCGGGCCAGGCAATACGCAGGCCAGGCCTTGCGCCCCTACCACCCGAGCGGGTCGTTCTTATAAACTCACGGGCCGGTTTCGAGCGCGGCATGCCTCGATTACCCAGACAATAAGGCGAAGCAAAAATGATCGGATCGTTTCATCCCCCTGCCAGAACCCTGATGGGCCCGGGTCCGTCGGACGTGAACCCGCGCATCCTGGAGGCGCTGTCGCGACCGACAATCGGCCATCTGGATCCTGCATTCATCGAGCTGATGGATGAGATCAAGCGCCTGCTGCAGTTCGCTTTCCAAACCCGCAATGCACTGACGCTGCCCGTGTCAGCGCCGGGCTCGGCCGGCATGGAGGCATGTTTCGTCAATCTCGTCTCCCCGGGCGATACCGTCATCGTCGCGCAGAACGGCGTGTTCGGCGGTCGCATGAAGGAGAACGTCGAGCGCTGCGGCGCCACTGCAATCATGGTTGCCGATGACTGGGGAACGCCGGTCGAGCCGCAAAAAGTTGAGGACGCGTTACGTGCGAACCCGCGGGCGAGCGTACTCGCATTCGTGCATGCGGAAACTTCCACCGGTGCGCGCTCCGATGCCGCCACGCTGTGCCGGCTGGCCAGCGCGCACGACTGTCTGTCGATTGTCGATGTCGTGACATCGCTGGGTGGCATCGACGTCGATGTCGATGGCTGGGGGGCAGATGCCGTCTACTCGGGCACGCAAAAATGCCTGTCTTGCGCACCCGGTATCTCGCCGATAACGTTCAGCGAACGCGCACAGGCCACCATCAAGGCACGCAAGACCCCAGTGCAAAGCTGGTTTCTCGACATGGATCTGGTCATGGGTTACTGGGGCGAGAACACCCGGCGCGCATACCATCACACCGCACCCGTCAATGCCCTGTATGGCCTGCACGAGACACTGGTTATCCTGCAGGCCGAAGGCCTGGAGCATGCGTGGGCCCGGCATGCGAAGAATCATGCAGCCCTGGCGGCTGGCCTGGAACAGCTGGGCATCGAGTTCGTCGTGTCTGCCGATTACCGGCTGCCGCAACTGAACTGCGTCACGATCCCCGACGGCGTCGACGATGCCGCCTTGCGCCAGCAATTACTGCGCGACTATCAGCTCGAGATCGGCGCAGGCCTGGGGCCGCTCGCTGGCAAGGTCTGGCGCATCGGCCTGATGGGCTACGCGTCGAATCCGAAAAACGTGCTGCTGTGCCTGGGCGCACTGGATGCGATCTTGCGTCAGCAGGGAATCAGCCTGGACAGCGGCGCAGCGGTTGCCGCGGCACAGGCGGTGTACGGCTGAGCTTGTGAATCGGGGTCGGAAACACTGGTAATGTCCCACAAACTGTCCAGATAACATGGATCGTGACACCCATGGTGTCTGACACTAATTCATCAATTTCAACCTCACCAGCGACAACATCATGTCGATGGTCGGCGTCGGCACGTCGACGAGCCGACCCATCTCCGCCACCGCGGCCACGAGCGCGTCCAGTTCAAGCGACCGACCGGCTTCCAGATCCTGCAGCATCGACGTCTTGTGTGCGCCGACATCGACCGCGCCGTCGATGCGCTTGTCGATACCCATCACGAACCGGACACCGAGCCGCTGCGCAACCGCCTCGGCCTCGCTCATCATCCGGTGTATGACCGCGCGCACGTCCGGGTCGCGCCCCATCTGCTCCAGCGTCGCATGGGTCAGCACGCTGATCGGGTTGAAAGTCGCGTTGCCGAGCAATTTGAACCAGACGTCATCCCGAATCTTCTTCCGGATCGGCGCCTTCAGCCCGGCCTCGGTCATGATGCGTCCGAGCGCGACGACGCGCTCGGATTTCGAACCATCCGGCTCACCGAGCATGAAGCGGTTGCCGCTCAGGTGTCTGACCACACCGGGTGACACGATCTCGCAAGACGGGTACACGACGCAGCCGATCGCGCGTTCCGGACCGAGGGCCGCCCAGATACGTCCGCCCGGATCGGCAGAGTTCAGATGATAGTTCTGCCAGGGCCCCTCCAGAGCATGGAAATACCACCAAAGGATGCCGTTTTGCGCGGTTACGACCGCCGTATCGGGGCCGAGCAACGGCGCGATCGCGTCCACGATCGGTAACACCGCGTGCGCTTTCAGCGTCAGGATGACGTAGTCCTGTGGCCCGAGTTCGGCCGGATCGTCCGTGCACGTGATCGCCAGCCGCCGCTCCTCGCCGCCGATCTGCAGAGTCAGGCCGTTCTCGCGCAGCGCTTGAAGGTGCGGCCCGCGCGCGATCAGGCTGATATCAGCGCCCGCACCTGCCAGTTCCGCGCCGAGATAGCCGCCGATCGCGCCGGCACCGTAGATACAGATCTTCAAGCTCACGCGAGCCCCAGTTTCGCGGCAAGACCAATGCGCTGCAGTTTGCCCGTCGGTCCCTTCGGAATCTCATCGACAAACAGAATCTTGCGCGGCACTTTGAAATCGGCGAGGTGCTGTGCGACAAATGTACGCATATCCTGCTCGCTGGCGTCGGCGCCGGTGTGCAAGACAACCGCGGCAGCGACGTCCTCGCCCAGTTTCGCATGCGGCACGGCAAACGTGACGACCTGCGCCACGGCCGGATGATCGAGTAACACCTCGTCAATTTCACGCGGCGAGATCTTCTCGCCACCGCGGTTGATGATCTCCTTGAGGCGCCCGGTCAGCCGCAGATAACCGGCCTCGTCAAGCACGCCCTGGTCGCCGGTCCGGAACCAGCCCTGCGTGAATGCGGCCGCATTCGCCTCGTCGTTGTTGCGGTAGCCAGCAGTGACATTCGGGCCGCGAATTACGACTTCACCTGTCGTACCCACCGGCAGCAAGCTGCCCTCCGCGTCCATGATGGCCAGTTCGGGGCCGGCGGCAACGCCGACCGTGCCGGGCTTGCGCTCGCGCGGTGGCAAGGGATTACACGCCATCTGGTGCGCGGCTTCGGTCATGCCATACGCCTCGATGACCGGCGCGCCGAATGTCGCTTCGAGCTCCGCCATGACCTGCGGCGGCAGCGATGCCGACGACGATCGAATCAGTCGTAATTGCACTGCATCGATCACGTCCCGGTTGCGCGCCGACCGCGCGAGGATTGCCTGGTGCATCGTCGGCACAGCCGTGTACCAGGTCGGCGTGAATTCCCGCATCAGGGCGAAGAACTGCAGCGCATTGAAGCCCGGCGTACAGCAGATACTCGCGCCGACCCGCAGCGAGGCCAGCACGGCCGCAATCAAACCGTGAATATGGAACAGCGGCATGACATTCAGGCAACGATCATCGGCGGTCAGTGCAAGACTGGCCGCACAGTTGCCCGCCGATGCACAGACGTTCTGCTGGCTCAGCGGCACGATTTTCGGGCGCGACGTCGTGCCGGACGTGTGCAGCACGAGCGCGATGTCGTCCCCGCCCACCGGGCCACCGTCGCCGGCGACACCCGCCGCGCCGGAAAGTTCGAACACGCCGGCCGGCTGGTCCACATCGAAACTCAAAGTCGCGACCGGAATACCCAGTCTGTCCGCCGCAGCGCGGGCGGGCGTCTCGACCCCCGCCTGCACGACGAGCAAACGCGCCTGCAAATCTGCGAGGTAAAACTCGAGCTCTGCCTGCTTGTAGGCCGGGTTCAGCGGCGCCGTCGTCGCCCCGGCAGCAATCGACACAAACGCGCCGGCCATTTCCGGCCCGTTCGGTAACACGATCGCGACGGTATCATTGCGCCCGATGCCGAGTGCGTTCAGCCGGGCAATGGTCTGCCCGACCTGCCGGCGCAGGCCGGCATAACTCAGCTGCGGCCGCCCGGGAGCCCGGATGGCCGGCGCTGCGTCTGCGCCCGCTTGCAGCAAATCGGTTATGGTTTTGACTTCAGACATCGTGCGGACCCTTGGGAAAACGGGCTATACGCTAGCAGAAAAATACGGGGTGAACAGGTAAAAGAGGTCAGAGCCCTCGACAGCCGGCGGAGCACCTCGTGAACAACCCGCTTTTCGATGCCCTCTATCTCGGCCAGTTCCTGCTGAATGGCGGTGCTGAGCAGTTGTTGAATCAAATCAAGTTCATCGTCGTTAGAGGCTCGCTGGTCGAGCTCGATGCGGATATCGTCTATAATCCGTGGCGGCGTTTCGGCTTGGGCGGCGATGTCCGGTATTTCAATGCCAACGTCAAATCGAAGGGTTCCAGTCTGAACGGTGAATTTGACTTCCAGTATTTTGGTCCGGTGGTATACGCGAAATTTACGTTCTGATTTGAAGTCTGATACTCATCCGGGCTGCGACAGCATTGTTGACCGGATTTGTGTGGTCGAAGTTGCTGATTCAAGCCGGCTACCGGAAAATCAGCGACCCTTGGTATTTATCACAAGAAAATGGAGAAAACTAGATGCGGTTAAATATTTCATCCTTGCCGGGCGTCCTGGTGCTGACCTTGCTTTCCGGAAATGCTTTTGCAGAGGATATCGTCAGTCAGGTGCAAAAAAGCTGTGCCACTGAAATTAAAAATTACTGTAGCCAGGTGACCATGGGTAAAGGTCGGTTGCTAGCCTGTTTCTATGCTCATGAAGACAAACTGGCCGGACAATGCCAGTTTGCGTTGTATAGTGCGGCCGCCGAATTGGAACATGCCGTTTCGGCGTTGAACTATGTGGCCGGCCAATGCGCGGATGATATCGTCAAGCATTGCGCCGCTGTGCAGTTTGGCGAGGGACGCATTGTCGAGTGTCTGGAGTCCAGCGGTGATGCTGTCAGTGCTGCCTGTACCCAGGCTATGGATGACGTATTTGAGTAATATTGATTACAGGTGAGTCGTCAAAAGAAAGGGGCCGACTGGTCCCTTTTCTTTCGTGTCGAATGGCGTGGTTCGGAGGAGGCGCGAGCCAGGGGAAGCGAGGACGGGCCTCGAAGCTACTGCACGGTAAGATCGGCAGGCGGGTTGGGAGTCGCGTCATTGCTGCCGGGGCGGCGAATATAGACGGCCAATTCATCGCCGATAGCGGCGGGTCGGGCCCACGTGTGATCGCCCGTCGAGATGCTGACCGCCGTCTGAGTGACGCGAGTTCCGTCCGTGACATCAAACCATGTGAAGTCATAGCTGCCTGCCGTCATGCCTTTTAGCCCGATGTCGCCAGCCAGCCCGGACGCATATGCGATGTAGCTCTCGCCCGGTTTGGCCAGCGTATACCGGGTGCCGCCATGGCTCAGCTCATCATGTGGCGCCATCTCGTTGAAGTTGGTGGATTCCATGAAGGCCACCAGACGACCGCAGTCCTCCAGCGTTGCGACCGGCGTACTCGCGATATCCCATTCCAAACCCATGACATAAGCGCCGCCCATGGCGACGGCCCAGTTCTGCAGTCTGCCGGTGGCGCCCGTCCCCTGGCCCGAGGTTTCGGACATGTTCAGGTTGTACCGCCCGGCCGCGTCCTGCCAGGCCAGGACCATTGCGTCATGCAGTTGCCCTGCACTGGCATTATTGTACTGAATCGCGAATTGATCGATGTTGGGGTCATCGGCGAACTCGGAAAAATTCAGGCCGGACAGTTGGTGCACGGCGATTACATGATCGTGGTCATCGGCATTGCGGATTGTCAGGGCAATTTTCCGGGTATGCGGCACGTAATCGCTCCCCATTTCCTCGACCTCTTCCATCACGATCCAGATCAGATTCTTGTGATGCTCGAATCTGTTGACGAGCGTTTCAAGAAAAATTGTCTCCTGCGGGTGCAGGTTCCCCGCGCTATCCAGTGGCCAACCGAGGTTATTACTGACATTGATGGCGTCGTCATAGAAAAAAAAGTAAATGACGATGCCACTGCCATCCATTTCAGAAAACCAGGTTTCCCATTGATCAAGAATAGTTGTGTTGATCCCCTGAGCGGGGTCACTGCCGATGAACGGGTTGTGATCGAATGGTCCATCACCACCATGGGAGCGGATCGCCTCCAGGTAAATGCTGTTGGCGCCGGTACCTTTCAGCTTGTTGATCAGAGCGGTTTGATCGCCGCTTCGCGTACCATCCGGATTCCGCGTACCACGATACAAAAACTCTTCCGGGTCTCCCGGGCCGCACATGAAGAACGGGCCCCGTCCTGATACTTCAGCCAGGCGGGGCTGTCGGGGTCGACGATAATCTGACCCGATAAGGGGGCTGCATGACCCGGAATCAGAGTGCCTACCCCGCACAGTAAGGCCATCAGCACTTTTGCGAGAAGAGCCTTCATCGCATCCACTCCTTGCAGATATTCACTGTATTTTTGATGTCAGCCAAGCCTGTCTTTTTACCATGCTAGTCGATTTGCCCGGCAGAACATACGCAGCCGGCGATTTGCGCCGGCTCGCGTACGTTCATGGCCGGTACGGGTCAACCAGCCCGGATCAAGCTGGGCCGGTCAGTTTGTGATCGTCTTACTCGCAACATTCGAAAATACGCTCTCGGCTCCGGTATCGGAAAACGCCGTCACAGACAAGAACCTCGTGCCGACCGGGAGGCTGCCGACCACGTAGTCCACGATACCCGGGCTGTTGATCGGCTCGACATTATCATAATTGCCAAGCGACGTACCGTAGCAGACCCGGGAACCGGCAAGGTTAATCAGCGGCGCGCCATCATCATAGAGCGTCGGCGCATTCCAGGACAGATACCGATCTCGTTGCCAGCGAGTGTCACCGTACCGGCCGGCAAGTTACAACCCGCTCTTAACATAAGGATAGTGACCCGGATGATTGCCGGGATTTTAGGAATGCCGCCTTGGGGTCGAACCCGCTAATTGGGTTTAAACAGTGGGCCTGACTTTTCTTCAGGCATTAACCGCCATCTGGATGCGCTGCGGCTCGGCGACGCCATAGCCTTGCGCGTAGTCGATACCCATGCCCTTGAGCATGGTGATGATTTCCTCGTTCTCGGCGAACTCGGCGATGGTCTTCTTGCCGGTCAGGTGTCCGATCTCGTTGATCGAGCGTACCATCTCGCGATCGATCGGATCGTGCAAAATCCCTTTCACAAAGCTGCCGTCTATTTTCAGGAAGTCGACCGGGAAATGCTTCAGATAACCGAACGACGACAGGCCGGTACCGAAATCATCCAGCGCAAACTTGCAGCCGAGTTCCTTGAGCGCATTGATGAACCGGCTCGCCTGTGCGTAGCTGCTGATGGCGGCCGTTTCCGTGATCTCGAAACAGATTTTCGTCGCATCAATGCCGCTGTGCTGGAACTGGTGAATAACGAACGGCAGGAATGCATCGTCCGCCAGGCTCAGGCCCGACAGATTGATCGAACAAAGCGCCAGACGCGCGCGCTCGTCCGCCTCGGACACGAGCCAGCGGAACGCGTGCTCGACCACCCAGCGATCGATGTTCGGCGTAATGCCATAGCGCTCCGCGGCGGTGATGAACAGTTCCGGTGACACCAGCGAACCGTTCTCGTCGCGCATGCGCAACAGCAATTCGTAATGTGCCCCGGTTTCCGGTTCCTGCAGCGGACGGATCGTTTGCCGAAACAGCTCGAAGCGCGAGTCCTCGAGCGCATTGTTGATGCGCGCGGCCCACTGCATTTCGCGGCGCCGGCGCATCAGGTCGATGTCGTGTTCCTGATAACTGTGAACGCGGTTGCGGCCGGCTTCCTTCGCCGCCTGGCTCGCGCTATCGGCCGCGGATAACAACGACGCTACGTCCTCATTCGCCGCCGTGATCGGCACGACGCCGATACTGACGCCGAGACTGAAGCTGCGCTCGTCCCATGTGAACTTGTGTTCGCGAATCGTTTCCCGCAGGAGTTCGGCCGTGCGCATGGCCTCCTCCAGCGTACACCCTTCGAGCAACAGGCCGAACTCGTCGCCCCCGAGCCGCGCGAGCGTATCGCGCCAGCGTATCTTCGACTTCAGCAATGCGCCGAGCTGACTCAGCAACGCATCGCCGGCATTATGGCCGCTGGTATCGTTAATGATCTTGAACTGATCGAGATCAAGATAGCAGAGCGCATACGATGTCTCCCTGGCCTTGGCGCTCTTCAGTGCCCGCTCGAGGCAGTGTTCGAACTCGCGACGATTGACGAGCCCCGTCAGGATATCGTGGCTCGCGTGATAACTGAGACGGCGGTTCAACTCACGCGCCTCGCTGACATCATGAAAAACGAGCACGCCGCCGGACACGTCGCCCTTGTCGTTGCGAATCGGCGACGCTGTACTCTCGATATACAACTCATTGCCGTCACGACGAATCAGCAACGTCGGACGCACCGACTTGATCGACCGGTTACGGCGAATCGCGACGGATAGCGGATTCTCCAGCGGCTCACAGGTTTCCTCATGGAACCCCCGGAATACCTGATCGATCGGGCTGCCGACCGCATCGTCGACCTTCCAGCCGGTCAATTCTTCGGCGATCGGATTCATATACTCGATATTGCAATCTGCATCCGACGTCACGACGCCGTCTCCGATCGACTGCAAGGTGATCTGTGCGCTCTCTTTCTCGCGGAACAGTGCCTCCTCGTAAACCCTCTGCTCGGTAATATCGGTTTCGACGCCGATCAGCCTGCGCAGGCGACCTTTGTCATCCAGCAGCGCCTTGGCGCGACACTGCACCCACCGCCACTCGCCGTCGCGGCGGCGCATCCGATGCGTGCTCTCGAAAATTTCAGTTTTGCCGGCCAGGTGCTCGCGCAGCCGTACCTGAACCCTGGCCATGTCGTCCTGGTGTACAAGCTTCTTCCAGTCCGGTGGCGATCGATCGATGTCCTCGTCCGCGTAACCCATGATGGCCTTCCAGCGCGGTGAGAAATGCATGACATTATTCAGCGCATCGAAGTCCCATGTGCCGTCATTTGCCGTACACACCAGCAGGGCCTCGCGCTCTTCGTGATCGGCAAGGGCGGCCGACGTACGCAGCCGCTCAAGCCCCGATGCGAAACTCGTGCCCAGCAGCTTGATCAATAGCTGGTGTTCGACGCTCCAGGTCGACTGGGGCTGGCCATAGAAGAACGCCATGAACCCGGCACGACGGCCGCGTATCTTGAAGCCGACGAACATTGCCGCGCCGATCTGCAGTGCGGCGAATTGCGCCGCATCGGTTGCAAGATCGGCCGCAAGCTCATCTTGAACCGCGGACGTATCGCGAATGCTGAGCAGCCGCAGGTGCCCGAACTGCCCGAGCCACGGGAATTCGTCCAGCTTGCGACCGGCGAGGACTTCCGGGTTGCACGGGGCAAAGGTTGCACGGGCGGAGAGGACGCTCTCGAACGCGCCTGTCTCCTCGTCGATCAGCACGACGCAGACGGCATCGATTTGTATCGTGTCACGCAGCGTATCGAGGCTGGCCTGCAACGAGGCCTGCGGGTCGTTCTCGTCCAGATTCTGCAGGTCGACGGCCAGCTTGGTGTAGCAAACATCCAGGCCGCCGCTGGTACCGGCACCCGTGAGCGACCGCTGAATACCGGTCAAAGTCGAGGTGTGATCCAAGTCGTGCTTCCCTCCCACTGCGACGCCCGCGGGTCACCGGGGCAATATGCGCACGGCAGCACCCGAATCGGTCTGGATGCGTATCTCCATCAACGGCGCGGATTACAGGGGGTATTCTGCCATGGTTTCGATGAAATACAAGCTAACTTTCTGAAAAGAATGAAGGTTTGAACGTCCAACCGACAAGGAGCCCGCCCACGGTTGCCCGGCATGGGCGCCGTGCCGACCATCAGCCGGCGTCACGCCTGCGTTCCAGAGCCGCGCGAACACCGAGCCTGACCAGATGCACGACGTTATTCGTCGTCCAGTACAGCACCATGCCAGCCGGGAACGTGAAGAACAGAATAAAAAATGCACCCGCCATCCAGTACAGGCGTTTTTGTTGCGCCACCAGCAATGCCGGCGTCAGGTCCGGATCGGTCTGCAGCCGGGACGTCAGCAAGGTGACGCCCGTCATCAGGCACGGCAACAGGTTCAGATACGCACCGAAAAACGGCAGCGCGAGCGGCAGCGCAAGCCAGCGGTCCGGCACCGCCAGGTCTTCGATCCACAAAAACGAGCCCCCCTGCAAGGCGATGTTTTCGCCGAGCATGTCGAAAGCCGCGATAAAAACCGGAATCTGGATGCCGAAACCAACCAGGCTCTTCAGTGTGTACAGCGGGCTGACGCCCTGCTCCCGGTACACGGCCAGCGTCCGCTCGTGCGCCTCCTCACCATAGTAATTGCGCCTGACCTCATCGAGCTTCGGTTGTAACAGCGCCTGCGTACGATTTACCGACGCCTGCAGCCGGTCGGCGAGCCACGTCAGTGGCGTCATCAGCAACTTGACGGACAAGGACAGTAATACGATCGACCCGCCGATATGACCGACGACGTTATCAATCGCCGTCAGCAACCAGAGCAACCCGAAACACAACCACCTTAGCCAGTCCCACAGCGCTGCAAACAGCATGCCTGCCAGGCGTGGGTCGGCCGCGCGCAGGCTGTCGCGCTCGACCGGGCCGGCGTACCAGCGCAATGTCAGTATCCCGACCCCGGCGGGAGGAATCAGCGTCACGCGCGGCCGATCGGAGCGGTCGATCATGACGTCAATCCGGCCACCGGAAAACCCCGTCAGTAACACGGCGCTGAAGCGATTTCGAATGCCAAACCAGACGAACTCGTCGAGCGTGGCCGGGCCGGATTCCAGATCACGCTGGCCTTCGTCGTCTACGGTCACCGGCCGCACGGCGCCGTAGGCCGCGCCAAAGCCCGGCATTGGATCCGGAATAAATGCGGCGTTCGCGGTCAACTCGATCGAACTGCCGGCCGGCAACTCGAGTTGCATCTCGACCACGTGCTCGCCGATCCGGGTATAGCGCTGAGTCAGTCGGCGCCCGGCGAACGGTTCGCGCGAACGGACCGTAACCCAACTGCCGGCGTCGGATTCGGCAACCACTATCTCGTAATCGAGTTCGCGCAACTTCGTGGTGGCCGCCAGGTCGCCCGGCACGGTCCAGCGGATGCCGACCTGCCCGTCCAGCATGCGTGGCAGCCCGCCGATGCGCTCGACGACAATGCCGGGTTCGGCGCCGGCAAGATCTTCGATGACCATGCGACCGCCGTGCTCTTCAGCCAGAGCTCCCGTCACCACGCAGGCCATGAACAACATCGGCAAACCGCGCCGCAGACTCATTGCAGAAAACGTCGCTGCGCCGCCAGCGCATCCTGAATCAGCTGCGCATCCAGTTTTGCGCCATCGACCGGCCGGTAATTCTCGCCCCGCACCTCAACAAAGCCCCCCGGGTGCGAGACGATAACCTGGCCCGGCTCGACAATCGCGTGATCGGTGTAACTGCCGGCCATCATCCATTGCCACGGCTCTCCTGAAAACAGGTTGCGCCCGACACTGTAATCTTCGGGGGGGTTCGTGCAGCCGAACAGATCCTGCATCAGCGTGACGGACAAGTCGTGATGCGTCGTCCGGTAGTCGACATCGACGGGGGCACGACCCGGCCAGTGCATCAATAACGTCGAGCGCAGTTGCGTCGCACTGAAGTTGCTCGCATGGCCATAGTGACCGATGCCGTTATCATCAAATTCATAACCGTGGTCGCTGATTACCAGAACAATGGTGTTATCGAGCAATTCGCGATCGCGAAGCGAATCGATAACCCGCGCGGCCTCGCCGTCGAGCATGCGCATGGCGAGTCGATATTGCCGCCACAACCCGCTCGCCTTTTTGTTACCCGCGTAACGATCATCCATCGGCAGCGGTTCCGGACCGGCCGCCGGCATCTCGCTCATCGGCGGGTCGAAATAGACGAAGCCGAAGAACGGTGTATCGCCAGACCGCCCGGCCAACCACTGCAACCAGTCGTTCGTGACGATCCGATTGCGGTCGACCACGGACAGGTCGTGGCGCTCATCGGTCAAATCTGCCATGCCCGCGAACACCGTCCGATCGATCAGCGTCGGGCTGCCGAAGCCCACGGCACTGAACAAACCGATGTCGAACTCACGCCGCCGGATCTCGTCCATCAGCACCGGCGAACGTTGCAGATCGTAGAAGCTCTGCCAGTAGGTGCTCGGCAGCCCGTAGAACATCGAGAACAGTCCCATGCGCGACGAATTGCCGCCGCTGTATTGCTGCCGAAACACGATGCCATCCTCGCCGAATGCCGCAAGCGTCGGCGTCAGCCCCGGATGAATGGCATCAGGGCGCAACGCGTCGATCAGAATGATGACGAGATTCTGCAATTGTGCCCGCGGCGCCCGGCAATCCATCGGCTGCAACGGGTACCGCAACTGGCCGTCGGTCGCATCGAGACTGCCGCGCAACATGCGCTGCCGCCGCGCCTGCTGCGGATCGACCAACCCCAGGCGTGCGAGATCGCGCTTGGCATGGAGCGGATAATAAAGTGGCATGAAGCGAGTGAACTGCGTGACCGGCGTGTAGCCGACAGCATCGCCCCAGATATGAATACCCTGCCCGCCAAGCCAGCAAACAGACAGGACCAGCGCCAGCCACCGCCCGCCGCGGGGGCCCGGCGCCGTCGCATAGTTGCGCCAGACCATTCCGGCCAGCAGCGTCTCGAATAACAGGAAGATCGTGAACAAGATACCGGTCAGCCACCAGGTCGTTGTCTCGAATAACAGGGCCGTCAGCCAGGACAGGTGAAAGCGGTGCTCGGCAAACACGTTCGTGTCGAGGAACAACAGGCTCAGCCCGACACTCGCCAGCAGAACGGCCAGCCCCATGACCAGCCGCCGCGATGGCCAGATCAGCGCGAGCGGAGCCAGCAACGCGAACATCGGCACACAGGCCAGCAGCGCGAACTGCCCGGTGAATGCCAGTAATGCGTATGCAATACCGAGCCCATCGTCCGGGAACCGATAGATCCACAGGTAACGCAGCGCGACCAGCGCGAACAAGCTGGCGTTGAACGCGCCGAACCAACCGATCCAGCGCAACAGGCGCCGCCGCGGTCGCGCCCCTGATTGTGCCCCGGGTTGCGTATTAACCGTCATGCCGGCGGCGCCCCGGTGGCCGAGACTTCGTCCGCAATACGCGCCACGGCATCGGCCGCGGCCCGCGAACTCGTGCCGAGGTTAAAAACCCATTCGTCGCGAAGCTGCTTGACCTGCCGGTGAAAGCGCGCCGGGTCAGCAAGCAACTCGTGAATCACGGCCGGCGCCTCGACCAGCCGGTCCGGTTGAAGCACGGCGCCGATCTGCTCACGCACCCATGACTCGAACGGCTCCATGCCCAACTCCTCCCAGGTCGCGTTGCGCGCCTTCGGCGGTACGTCGATGTATAGCACGGGTTTGTCGAGTCCCATCCCGTAATCTATACCCGCGCCGGACCAGTCGGTAATCATGATGTGGGAATCGTACAGTGAATCGCTCTCACTCATCTGCTCGACCAGGTTGAATCCCGGATGGTCGCCATAGCGTTCGGTAATGCGGTCGAGAACCTCCGGCGTCTTCCAGCGCGTCTGGAAATGCGGGCGCAACGTCAACCGGAACCCGGCATCCAGCAGGATACCCGTCAGCTCGACACCAAACAGGTTCAGTATCGTCCGGTCACCCCATGATGGGGCCAGCAGGACGTGGATGTCTT
>SMWD01000076.1 GCA_004357495.1 Gammaproteobacteria bacterium | reverse complement strand
GCCCATCGATGCCGTCATCGCGATATCCAACTCCGGGGAAACCACCGAGATCATCACCATACTGCCGCTGCTGAAACGCCTCGGTGTACCACTGATCACGATGACCGGCACGCCCGATTCAACCCTGGGCGCGATGTCCAACGTGGTCCTGAGCACGGCCGTCCGTGAAGAAGCCTGCCCGCTGAACCTTGCGCCAACCGCCAGCACCGCAGCCGCGCTGGCCATGGGCGACGCACTGGCCGTGGCATTGCTCGCGCGCCGCGGCTTCACCGAAGAGGACTTCGCCCGGTCACATCCCGGCGGCGTGCTTGGCCGGCGCCTGTTACTGAGGGTCGAGGACCTGATGCACAAAGGCCACGACGTGCCAAGCGTGACGGCGGACATGCCACTGGCCGATGGCCTGATGGAGATGACGCGCAAGGGGCTTGGCATGACCGCTGTGGTCGATGCGGACGGAAACCTTGCAGGCGTATTCACCGATGGCGACCTGCGACGCGCGCTCGATCACAATGTCGATGTGCACACGACACGCATGCGAGATGTCATGACCCAACACGGCCAGACGGTGCCGCCCGGGCAACTCGCGGCCGAGACCGTACGTATCATGCAGGAAAAGAAGATCAACGGCCTGCTGGTTGTCGACACCCGGGGCCGACTCGTCGGCGCACTGAATGTACACACCCTGTTACGTGCCGGCGTCATGTAGGCTAAGAGGTTCATGTCCTGTTCAACGCACTCGCCCCCCGCCACCCGGCTCGCCGCACAGATCCGGCTGCTGGTTCTCGATGTCGATGGTGTGTTGACCGACGGGCGCCTGATCTACGGCGCAGACGGCAGTGAGGCGAAGGCGTTCAACGTGCGCGATGGTCTCGGCATCAAGCTCGCGATGCGCGCGGGCATCGAGGTGGCCGTTATATCGGGGCGCGGCGGGCCCGCGGTCGACAGGCGCATGGCTGAACTCGGCATTCGGCACGTGTATCTCGAGCAGGCAGATAAACCTGCGGCGCTGGCCAGTATCACGGCCGATATCGGCGCCGGGCTCGATGTCGTCGCCTGTGTCGGCGACGATTTGCCCGACCTGGTCATGATGGAGCGTTGCGCGCTCGGCATTGCGGTAGCCGATGCGCATCAAACCGTGCGCGACGCGGCGGACTGGGTTACCGGGCACCCGGGTGGACACGGCGCCGTGCGCGAAGTCTGTGACCTGCTGATCGCAGCGCGGGGCAACTGATGTTGATCAAACCCGGATTGCTCGGGCCGGGGTTAGTCAGCCCGGGGTCGAGCGGGCTTTAGAACATGGGCGTCCGGAGCACCTTCCAGCTGATCGGCCTGCTGATCGCCGCCGTGGCCAGTGGCGTGCTGCTGTTGCGCAACACCCAGCAGCCGGAGGAAGCGCCGGCCACCCCCCGCCTCGGCATCGGCTACTACATGACGGGTGTCGAATTGATTGTCACCGGTGATGACGGCCGCATCCTGTATCGCGTCCGCACGGACAATGCGACGCAGAACGTCGCGGCAGGCACGATCGCCCTGGATCGCGTGCGGGTCGATTATGACCCGCTCGCCTCGATTCCGTGGGACTTGAGCGCTGAAACCGGGCACATTACTGCAGATCGTAATATCATACAGCTAGCAGGCAATGTCGTAGCGCAAACCAGGGACGAACGCGATACGCCGGTCACGATCCGCACGGATTTCCTCAAACTGGACACTGAGACATATATTGCAGATACCGAGAGTAAGGTGGCCGTCGACTACGGGACGAACAGAGTCTTCGCAACCGGGCTGCGAGCATACTTCAGAGAAGACCGATTGCTGCTCCTTGCGGACGTTAATGGCCACTTCGACCCATAGATTATCGACATTGGCCTCATCGACGCGGCGCCGGTCAACCCTGGGCAGGTCGCTGGTTCTCGCGGCCTGGCTTATGATGCTGGCGGCGCCGCCATCGGCCTGGCCGCAGGAACTGCCCGATATGGGTCTGCTAAAAACCTTGCCGATCGATCTCGACGCCGATTGGTCCGAATTCGATCGAAAGCAAAACCGGTTGCTGTTTCGTGGCCTGAAGATAACTCAGGGTACCCTGCAGATCGAAGCGGACGAAGCCACCGTCGCGCGCCTCGACTTCGAGAATACACGCTGGGAGTTCTCGGGTAACGTGCGCATCAAGAACCTCAATACTCTGGTGTTTTGCGAGTACGCCGATATTTATTTTCAGGAGCACCGTATACGTAATGCAAGCATGCGGGGTCAACCCGTTCGATTCTCACAGAAGAACATCGAAACAGGAACGCTGACCGAAGGTCATGCCATGACGATGAATTACGACCTCGATACGGGCGTGATCAGCATGTCAGAGGATGCGTGGCTGAGCGACGGCGCAAACGAAGTTTCGGGCAATCGAATCTCCTACGATCTGATCCGGGAATACATCATCGCGGACGCGGACGAGAGTGGCCAGGTGCGCATGAAAATCATCCCGCCCGAAAATGCCTCCGAGCGGCGCCGAGCCGAACCATTACCGTGAGTATTCTGAGCGCCGAGAATTTATCAAAACGTTTCAAGTTCCGTCAGGTAGTGAAAGGAATATCGCTCGAAATCAAAAGTGGTGAGGTGGTTGGATTGCTCGGCCCCAACGGAGCCGGAAAAACCACAGCTTTCTATATGATTGTAGGCCTGATTCCGGCGGACCGCGGACGTATCATGCTCGACGGCAGGGATCTGACGCCGCTGGCCATGCACCAGCGGGCACGCATCGGCCTCGGCTATCTGCCGCAGGAGGCTTCCATTTTCCGGAAGTTAACGGTCGAGAAAAATATCATGGCAATCTTGCAGACTCGCGCCGGGCTGGACCGGGCGGAACGCGAACGCCTGCTCGAGGAATTGCTGGATGAACTGCATATTCATCATGTTCGCAACAATCTCGGGATCAGCCTGTCCGGCGGTGAGCGCCGTCGCGTCGAAATCGCCCGGGCACTGGCGGCAGAGCCGCGCTTTATATTGCTGGACGAGCCGTTTGCCGGCGTCGATCCGATCTCGGTGCTCGATATTCAACGCATTATCAGGCACTTGTGCGCACGCGATATCGGAGTGCTGATTACCGATCACAACGTCCGGGAAACCCTCGGTATTTGCGGACGTGCATACATATTGAATGACGGTACCATGATCGCACAGGGCGCACCGGAGGAAATCCTGGCCAATCAGCATGTGCGCGAAGTGTATCTGGGTGAAAGTTTTAGCCTGTAAGCCATGAACATGAAGCTCTCCCTGCAATTAAAGCTCAGCCAGCAGCTGACGATGACGCCGCAGTTGCAGCAGGCCATACGGCTATTGCAAATGCCGTTACTGGAGCTCAACACCCAGATCGAACAGGCACTGGCGGAAAACGTCATGCTTGAGAGCGAAGAACCCGAACCGCCGGCGCAGGAACTCGAGGAACCACAGGTGGTCGCCGGCGAAGGGGACGACACCGGCCTGTGGAGTGATTTACCCAGATCAGGCGGCGGCAGCGACCCGTGGTCCGATGACTTGCGGCGACCGGAGCTGGCCGATCATTCGGGCGAGTCGCTGCACGAACACCTGCTGTGGCAGCTCAGCATGGAACACTTCACGCCTCGCGAGGTCGTCATCGGTGAGACGATCATCGATGAGTTGAACGATGACGGCTACCTGATGGAATCGCTCGAAAATCTTCAGGAGACGCTGCACCCCGACGCCGGATTCACCGTCGACGAGATCGAAAAAACCCTGCTGAAGTTGCAAACCCTGGACCCAATCGGCATTGCGGCACGCAATCTCGGTGAGTGCATCCAGATTCAACTCCGACAGCTGGACGACAGTGTGCCGGGTCGGGCGCTGGCCGTACAGATTGCCGACGGACTCCTCGATCTCGTCGCCGAGCAGGAATACTCTCAGCTGCGGCACCAGCTCGGTATTTCCGAGCAAGAGCTGGATGCTGCGCTGGCGCTGATTCGCTCATGTCACCCGCGACCGGGCTCCGCGATTCAGCCCGCAACCGCCGAGTACATCATCCCGGATGTCTACGTACGAAAACAGGACGGCAAATGGGTCGTCGAGGTCAACCGCTCGATCGCACCCCGCCTGAAAGTCAACCAGACTTACGCCGAGATGCTCAAGGGCAACGGCGCGCATGCAAACCTGCGTACACAGTTGCAAGAAGCCCGCTGGCTGGTCCGCAGCCTCGAGATTCGGCATGACACCCTGCTGAAGGTCGCTTTGTGCATCATCGAACGCCAGGTCGACTTCCTGGAGCATGGCGAGGAAGCGATGAAGCCGATGGTGCTGCGCGATATCGCCGAGGTCGTCGAGATGCACGAGTCGACGATTTCTCGCGTCACCGCAAATAAATACATGCATACCCCACGCGGAGTTATCGAATTCCGCTATTTTTTCTCCAGCCAACTGGCCGCCGCGGATGGGGCCGAACAATCGTCGACGGCGATTCGGGCCAAGATCAAGCGGCTGATCGGGCAGGAGAATCCCAAGAAGCCGCTCAGTGACAGTAAGCTGGTCACATTGCTCGCGGAAGAAGACGCGAAGGTCGCACGGCGAACGGTAGCCAAATACCGGGAGCAGATGCAGATTGCCCCTTCAAGCGAGCGGCGAGAGCGACCGATACGTTAGAACAAGGAGGACTCTTTCTATGCAAGTCAATCTCACCGGGCACCATATCGAGATCACCCCCAGCCTCAAGGATTACTTCAATTCCAAGCTCGAACGTATCGAGCGTCATTTCGACAACGTAACCGATGTGCACTGCATCCTGACGGTCGAGAAACTGCGACATAAGGCGGAAGCCACGATCCACGTCAGCGGCGGCAAACTCTTCGCCGATTCGATCGAGGACGATATGTATGCCGCAATCGACGGCCTGATCGACAAGCTCGATCGACAGATCAAGAAACACAAGGAGAAGCTGACCGATCATCATGCGCGTGATTCGGTCAAACGCGACTATTCCTGAACCTCGCAACGCGCCGGAGTATATTGTTAGCGTATGCGCCTGATTATCGTCAGTGGCCTGTCCGGATCCGGCAAGACGGTCGCACTGCATGTCCTCGAGGACCTCGACTTCTATTGCATCGACAATATGCCGGCGGCCCTGCTGGACACACTGATAACGCGAGTCATCGCAACGCAGGATCCCATCTACGACAATCTCGCGATCGGCGTCGATGCTCGCAACCGGGCCATTGACCTCGATCACCTGCCCGACCTGATTCATGATCTGCGCGGACGCGGCGTTAACGTGGAAGTCATCTTCCTGCAAGCGGAAGATGAGATTCTGCTGAAGCGGTACTCGGAAACGCGACGTAAACATCCCCTCACCGACAAAGGCCTGAGCCTGCAAGAAGCCATCGGCCGGGAACGTGAACTGCTCGGCCCGATCATCGACAGCGCCGAAATCGTGCTCGACACCACCCGCACGAACCTCTATGAGTTGCGCGACACGATTCGCGAGCGGATCGGCGTACGCGCCGATCACCAGCTCTCGATCCTGATCGAGTCATTCGGTTACAAGCATGGCGTGCCGGCGGATGCCGATTTCGTGTTCGACCTGCGCTGCCTGCCGAATCCGTACTGGGAGATGCAGCTGCGACCCCTGACCGGCAAGGATGCGCTCGTCATCGAATACCTGGATGAAAAGACATTAGTCCAGTCGATGTACCAGGATATCCTGCAGTTCATGCAAAAATGGATTCCCGAATATCTCGATTTCAACCGGAACTACCTGACCGTTGCGCTGGGCTGCACCGGCGGGCAGCATCGATCGGTCTACATGGCCGAAAAACTTGCCGCCGAACTCGGCGTCGAACACGGCTTGGTGCTGACCCGTCACAATGAGTTGCCGGCCGTACCGACGACGGATAAATAAACAGCGCCGGGCCTGACGCATACCGGCGCATGGACCTCGGGGGTCGATCCCGGCTAAACTCAGCCCGGCCCGGTACCTGCGTAGTTCCGGCCACGCGGCGCCCGAACAAAAACACGCCAGCCTGCGCTCCGCGGGCTTTCGGTCAGGCCAAACGGACGGAGGTCCCGTGGAATCGCCCAAGACATCCCCACTCGCTGACCTGCGTGAGGCACTCGATGGAGACCAGCTGGAAGCGGCGCACACCCTCTGCGATGCGTTGCACCCGTCCGAAATCGCACTG
>SMWD01000075.1 GCA_004357495.1 Gammaproteobacteria bacterium | reverse complement strand
TTCGTGTTGTTCGTGCGGCCGAAAAAGTAACACCCGGTCAGACTTGCTGCCCGGCTCTTGTGTAGGAGCGGCTTTAGCCGCGATTCTGCAGCAAAGAATCGCGGCTAAAGCCGCTCCTACACAAGAGCCTCCCATAAAAGCTCCCCACAAAGGCCTCTGACCTGCGGGCGGCAGCGGGGCTGAATTGTGTTTCAGCCTGCTTTGCGTGTCTTTTTTCCGCCCAGCATCTCATCTGCGTGCGCCCGCGTCCGTGCCGTGATCTCGATGCCACCGAGCATCCGCGCTATCTCCTCGACCCGGGCCGCGCGATCGAGCCGGCTGACCGTGGTGCGCGTTGCATGCCCGTCGGTCAGCTTCGTGACGCGCAGGTGATGATGTGCCTGGCTGGCAACCTGGGGCAAGTGAGTAACGCACAAGACCTGGCGCTGGTCGGCCAGGTCACGCAAACGTCCGCCGACAATTTCCGCCACGCCGCCGCCGATGCCGGCATCGACCTCATCGAAGATCAGCGTGGGCACGGTATCCATGGCCAGGGCCACGACCTGCAACGACAGGCTGATGCGCGACAGTTCACCGCCGGACGCAACCGTTGCCAGCGGCCCTGCCGCCTGACCGGGATTGGCCGTGGTCACGAACTCGATATGATCAATGCCGTGTGGCCCGGGCAGGCCATCCGCGGTCGGCCGCAGATCGACGCCGAAGCTGCCGCCCGGCATACCGAGCCTGTGCATGTGCTCCGTGATCTGCTTGGCGAGTGTGTCGGCGGCGCTGCGGCGCGCAGCCGTCAATGCCTCGGCGCTCTCTCGCATGTCTTGCTCGAGCTTGCGCGTTTGGGCGGCCAGTGCTGTGACCCGCTGATCGCTGGTTTCGAGCGTCGCCAGTTCTGTGCTGAGTTCCGACAGCAAGTCGGGCAGGGCGAGCGGGTTGCTGCGATGCTTGCGAGCCAGTTCGTGCATTCCCGCGAGCCGCTGTTCGATCTGCGCTTGGGCCGCCGGATCGTGTTCGAGCCCGCCCAGATGGTGGCGCAATGTTTCGGCCACCTCGGCAACCAGGATCTCGGCCTCGGCCAGCATGCCGGTCGCGGTGTTCAGTTCGGGGTCGATGGCCGTCAGGTCATCGAGCCGGCGCCGCACGCCGCTCAGTGTCGCGTGCACGGACCCGTCCTCGCCAGCGTACAGCTGGTCCAGGGCCCGGGTAACGTCCTCCGTAATGCGGGCGCTGTTGGCGGCCAGGCGGTGCGCCTGCTCGAGCTCCGCAAATTCGCCTGGTTGCGGGTTGAGTGCCTCGAGTTCGCCAATCTGGTGGCGCAGCAACTCGCTGCGCGCGACGCAGTCCGCTTGTGCGTTCTGCAGGCCCTCGAATTCGCTCAAGCTGTTAGCCCAGCGTTCGTATCCCCGGGCCATCGCGGTCAGCAGGCTGCCGTTGCCGCCGTAGTGATCGAGGATGTCGCGTTGTACGCGCGCGTGGCGTAGCGACTGGTGCGACTGCTGGCCGCAGATGTCTACCAGTTGCTCGCCGAGTTCGCGCAGCGTTTGCATCGGCACGCTGTGACCGTTGACGTAACCACGCGAGCGGCCATCGGTCGTCACCACGCGCCGCAGGATACAATCGCCGTCTTCGTCCAGATCATTATCGGTCAGCCATTGCATCAGGTCAGGTCGGGCACTGACTTCAAAGGTCGCGGTGATCTCGCAGCGATCGGTGCCGGTGCGGATCGCACGGCTGTCGGCACGTTCGCCGAGCGCCAGCGCCAGTGCATCGACGAGAATGGACTTGCCGGCGCCGGTCTCACCGGTCAGGACGGTCAGTCCCGGGCACAATTCGAGTTCGACTTCGTCGATGACGGCAAGATTGCGAATGTTGAGCTGGGCGAGCATGCACTTGGCCTTCCGCGGCGTGATGTCAGGTGGAAGTGCGCGGAGTCCGGTTGCCGCGGCCCCAGTTGAGCTTGCTGCGCAGGATTTCGTAATAGTCATAGCCGGTCGGATGAATCAGATTGACGCGCTGCTCGGCGGCCGCGACCCGCAGCCGGGCTTCGGCGCCGATTTGCCCCGCAACTTCGCAGTCGCAACTGACCTCGGCGTGATCGGCCGGGGCGTCGACGATGCATATCTCGGTGACGCTGGTCGCCGGAATGACGATCGGTCGGTCGCTCAGGGTATGTGGGCAGATGGGCGCGAGCACGATTGCGTCCAGGCCCGGCGCGACGATCGGACCGCCGCAACTCAGCGCGTAGGCCGTCGACCCGGTCGGCGTCGCGACGATGAAACCGTCACCGCCATGCGTATTGACGAAGCGCCCGTCGACGGAGGTCTGGAATTCGAGCATGCGGCCCGTGTCCAGCCGCTTGATGACGACGTCGTTGAGCGCGAGGCCGCAGTCGATCGTGCCGTCGGCCGTGCAAATTTCCGCTTTCAGCAGCATGCGTTCTTCGCTGATGTAGTCTCCGGCCAGCAACTCGTCCAGTGGCTCCGGGTGTTCGCCGGACGGCACGTCGGCCAGGAAGCCGAGGCGACCCCGATTGATGCCGAGCAGGGGTATGTTCGCGGCCGCCGCCGCGCGCGCTGCATGCAGCATCGAACCATCGCCGCCGACGGCGATGATCAATTCGACACGCTGGGCCAGGTCGTTCAGGGCCACCCGCTCGACGGAGTCGGGGAGTCCTTCAATCAGGGTGTCCCCGGCAAGCAGGACGCAGGCGCCGCGGGTCGGCAAATGGGCGGCGAGGAACCGAATCGACTCGGTGACCCGGCGGTCGGAAAGGTTGCCCATCAGCGCGATCGATGTAAATTTCGTTAGCATGGTCGCAACAGTACCGCTGCGGGGATTTGCGGGGCAAGTATTCCGGCGTCGGACGGGCGGAAAATTCGCGGGCCGGTCAGAATTTCCGGGTCGATCCGCCAAAAAAGAACCCCGCGGGGCGGGGTTCGGGGGCAGGGCACGGGGACGTCAGTGCGGCTCGATCCGGTTCCGGGTTCCGGGTTCCGGTCAGGTCGGCGAGCAGCGAGTGGTATTCGTGGTAGCGAGGGTCGTCCTCGTGCAGCGCGGCCAGTTTGGCGCGCAGCAGCTGAGCGGAGCCGACCCGGCGTTCAGGATAGTTGCGCCAGCGTTCGTTCTGAATGGGGTGAGTCACAGGCTATCTCCCATGTGGTGGCCTACCTCACATCATCCTTGCACCGGCCTCGCGCGTCTGGTCCCGGCAGGTCAGGTCATGGTCAGATTGGGTCAGCCAGCGGGGCTGGCTTGACAGCCTGAAAGCAGCGTTCTAGTTTCCAACTCAGGTACAGGCAAGGCCATCGATTGATATGAACGCCGATCGCAACGATAACGAGCCATCGAGTCGGGCCCGGGAAATCCTGAGGGTGCTCGTGGAGAACTACATCAGGGAAGGTGTCCCGATCGGTTCACGGACGCTGGCCAGAAGTACCAGCCTCGATCTGAGTCCCGCGACCATTCGTAACGTCGTGGCGGACCTTGAGGATCTCGGCTTCGTCACCGCGCCGCATACGTCGGCCGGGCGCGTGCCAACAGCCAAGGGCTATCGTTTCTTCGTGGACACCTTGTTGAAGCTGCAGCCGCTGGCATTAGAGGAAGTTGCCCAGTTACAGCATCAGCTCCACGATGAGTCAGCCGTCGGCGGCGCGAAGGCGATTGCCGCCACCGCCTCGGCGGCATTGTCGGCGCTGACAAGCATGGCCGGCGTCGTTACGATTCCGCGACAGAAACGCACGACGCTTCGCCAGCTCGAATTTTTGCCATTGTCCGATCACCGGGTGCTGGCGATTCTCGTCATCAACGATGCCGAGGTCGAGAACCGGATCCTCGACATGGACCGGGACTACGGCGCAGAGGAGTTACGTCGTGCGTCGAACTATCTGACCGAGCACTACGCGGGTCAGGATCTGCACGACATCCGTCGTCGGGTTGCGACGCAGCTTGGCGACACGCGTGAGTCGGTCAATCAGATGATGATCGATGCGGTCGGTATGGCGCAGCAGGCATTCGGGGCAGATGTCGAGCGGCCAGAATTCGTGCTGTCGGGTCAGACCAAGTTGATGGAATTCGACGAATTGTCGAATGTCGAAACGCTCAAGCAATTGTTCGATGCATTTAACCAGCAGCGCGAAATCCTGCACCTGCTCGATCGCAGCATCGCGGCCGACGGCGTGCAGATTTTCATCGGCGAGGAATCCGGCTACAAGATCCTCGACGACTGTAGTATCGTCGCGGCGCCTTACCGGGTCGATGACGACATCGTCGGGGTGCTGGGCGTTATCGGCCCGACCCGCATGGCTTACGAGCGGGTGATCCCGATCGTCGACATTACGGCGAAATTGGTGGGGTCGGTCTTGAATTCCAGTCAGTAGTCCCCACTAACGTTACGCTGCTGCCGGGTGCCGTGTTTCGATGGCGCACGGCAGCTTGTGCCTGGAGAATTGGATGACCGACAACGACGACGTATCAGTGGATAAGGCCGAGCAGCCTGAAGTTGAAGATGCTGCGGCGGGCGCGTCGGCCGGCGACGAGGGAGGGGCGGATGCCCTGCTGGCTGCGCAAGCTGAATCAGAGGAAAACCTGAATAAATATATACGTTTGGCGGCGGAAATGGAGAATTTACGTAAGCGAACGGCACGGGATGTTGAGCAAGCAAGGAAATTCGGCATCGAGCGTTTCGCGACCGAGTTGCTGGCCGTCTGTGACGGCCTGGAGATGGGCCTGGAGGCCGGCCAGACGGCATCCGTCGAGGCGCTCCTCGAGGGCAAGCAGGCCACCCTCAAGCTGCTGCGCAGCGCAATGAGCAAGTCCGGTGTCGAACTCATCGATCCGGAGGGCGAACCTTTCGACCCGCAATTACACGAGGCGATGACGATGCAGCCGTCGGCAAGTGCGGAACCCGGCTCGGTCCTGACCGTGGTCCAGAGCGGCTATCAGCTGAACGGCCGTCTACTGCGCCCGGCCCGGGTAATCGTCGCGGCCGAACCACCCGAGCCCGAGCCCGAGCCCGAGCCCGACTAGCAGACGGCCGACATCGGGCTTGAAAACCCCGCTTGCACCCCAAAGTACTAGGTACGTAGCAACGAATTCACTTGAATTAAAAGGTATTTGGAGAAACCAAATGGGAAGAGTGATCGGCATCGACCTCGGCACGACCAACTCGTGCGTCGCCCTGATCGACGGCGGCCAGACGCGGGTCATCGAAAACAGCGAAGGTGATCGCACGACGCCTTCGATCGTCGCGTTCACCAAGGATGACGAGATTCTGACCGGCCAGCCGGCCAAACGTCAGGCGGTGACGAACCCGACCAACACGTTATCCGCCGTCAAGCGCCTGATTGGCCGCCGCTTCGCCGACGAGGTCGTCAAACGCGACCTGGACATGGTGCCGTACGCCATCGTCGAGGCTGATAACGGCGACGCCTGGGTCGAGGTCAACGGCAAGAAGATGGCGCCGCCCGAGATTTCCGCGCGCGTACTCATGAAGATGAAGAAAACCGCCGAGGATTACCTCGGTGAAGAGGTTACCGAGGCCGTCATCACGGTGCCGGCCTACTTCAACGATGCCCAGCGTCAGGCGACCAAGGACGCCGGCAAGATCGCGGGCCTCAAGGTCAAGCGAATCATTAACGAGCCCACGGCAGCGGCCCTTGCTTATGGCATGGACAAGCAGCGCGGCGATCGCAAGCTCGCGGTCTACGACCTCGGCGGCGGCACCTTCGATGTTTCGATCATCGAGATCGCCGAGATCGACGGTGAGCATCAGTTTGAAGTGCTGGCGACGAATGGCGACACGTTCCTCGGTGGCGAGGATTTCGATCTGTGCATCATCAATTATCTCGCAGCTGAGTTCGAGAAGGAGAGCGGCGTCGACATCCGCAAG
>SMWD01000074.1 GCA_004357495.1 Gammaproteobacteria bacterium | reverse complement strand
TTGCGCCCGAAGTCACGGGTCGTCGTCGGCCCGGCGCCCATGTACCCGTCGGCAACCTGCACAGCGCGACGCAAGGCATTCGGGTGCTGGCCGCCGAACCACAGCGGCGGATGCGGCTTCTGGATCGGTTTCGGCTCCATGCCGGTGTTATGCAGCGTATAAAACTCGCCGTCGATATTCGTTTTGGTCTCGGTCCACAAGCTCTTCATGATCCGGATGCTCTCGTTGAAACGGCGCAGCGCCTCGTCCGCCCGGGTGCCGAAGATCTGGAAATAGTTATCCCCCGCGAACACCGGCCCGAGGCCGACGCCGAGGATGACGCGCCCGCCGCTCAGGTGATCGAGCGTGCCGATGTCCTTGGCCAGCTGCGGGGCGTTACGAATCGGCACGACAATCACCGACACGCCGAGTTTCAGCCGCTCGGTGACGGCCGCCGCATAACACAGCAAACTGAGCGACTCGAGCAACGGCACATCACTGGCCACCTGATCCTGCACCCACGCACTGTCGTAACCCAACTCCTCGGCGCGGTGCAGCGTCCGGCGCACGAGTGCCATATCTGCCTTACCGTCGAGGAATACCTGGGGAATCGCTACGCCGAACTGCGAGGATGTACCCGTCATATCCCAATCCTTGCTGCCAAGTCGAGGGCAGTATAGTTAAAACACCAACCGGGAGACCGACCGGCATGCATGACTTGCCCGACACGCCCGATTCAGAGCAACTCCTCAGCCAGCAACTGCAAAGCCTCAACCGAAGCCCCGCCAGCCAGCAACGACCCAACCTCACCCCGCTGCCCCGCCTCCTTCCAGGCCGACAAGCGATCCCGAATCCGGTCGGCCGGACCGACCAGCGCGCACTCGTCAACCAGTTGATCCGGCACCGCGCGGGCCGCATCGACCTTCTGGCCCGCCAGGTATAAATCCTGAATCTTGACGGCCTCGGCCTCGTACCCCAGGCGACACGCGTAGTCGTTGTAGAAATTACGCCCGCGCGGGCCCATACCGCCGATATACAAAGCCATCTGTTGCTTGACCTGCGCTCGACATGCATCGAGGTCATCGCCGAGCACGACGTTGACGAACGGCGCGACATCGAAGTTCTGCAACGACTTGTCTTCGTCGGCACGCGCGAAACCTGCCTCGAGAAACGGCCCGATCAGGTCGAAACGTTCGGGATTCATCCAGATCGGGAACACGCCGTTGGCGACCTCGCCGCTACAGCGCAGGCCGTTCGGCGTAATCGCAGCGGTGTAAATCGGCAACTTCGGGTTGCCGTGCAGGATGCTCTTCATCGGCCGGCCAAGCCCGGTCGCACCCTCGCCGGCATAAGGGATCTGGTAGTGCTCGCCGACGTGCTCGAGCCGATCCTTGCGCTCGATGATCTTGCGAATGATCGCGATGTATTCACGGGTGCGCGTCAACGGCTTGCCGTACGGCACACCGTACCAACCCTCGACGACGCCGGGGCCGGACGGACCGATGCCAAGCATGAAACGTCCGCCCGACATCGCGTCGAGGGTCATTGCCGTCATGGCGGCACAGGTCGGTGTGCGCGCCGGCATCTGCATGATGGCGGTGCCGACACTGATGCGTGAGGTCAGCGCGAGTATCCAGGCGGCCGGGGATACGGCATCCGAACCGTAGGCCTCGGACGTCCAGACGGAATCATAGCCGAGGCGCTCGGCCTCGAGGATCTGCGCCATCGGCAGTTCGACCTGTGCCGGCGAATAGCCGGCCACGAAACCCAGTTTCATCTGATTATCAACCCGTTGGTATGAATGTCGGCGAATCTATTGCTGACGCAATAATGGAGTCCACCGACGACGGGCGTCAACAGTCGGGCAGGAAATCTTCCTCCGACCGCTTCAATTCAGGGTCATCCGCATCGTCCGACGATTGCGGCCGCGCCGCGAACGTCCCGGTTTCAAACATATCCAGACGGGTGGACAATGTCTCGTGCTCCGCGGCGAGCCGGTCGACCTCGTCGGACATCGCCTCGGAACCCGCGTGCATGACGCTGAGCTCGGTTTCCATTTGCCGGGTGGCGTACTCGGCGCGGATCGTCTCCTCGGCGCGACCGGTCAGTTTGACCCGCAGTGCACGAACCTTGACCGTCTCATCGTGCATCCCCTGCTCCATGTCGCCTAGCTGGACATCGCGCTCGTGGAGAAGATTTTCGGTGGTTTCGTGCTGTTCGCGCAACGCGTCGATTTCGGCCGAAATCGTCTCGAATTGGTCGACAGAATTATCCGCCTTCTTCTGCGCAACACGCAGGCTGGCCTCGAGCGAGCGTATCTGGTGATGCTGGCCCGGGGTCTCGAAGCGGGCCGAACGTCTGGTGAAATACCACGAGATTTTCGCGGCGATCCAGCCAACGATGAATGCACCGACGCCGACAATCAGTGGGAGTCCAAATGGAGTTGACATAAAATCTGCCACAGCACTTGATAACCAGCGGCTAATTTAGCCATTTGCCTGCCGGGATTCCTTGCGCCAGTTCTCAGTACAACAATCGGATCAATTAATTCTCTGGACCGCAATCAATCGCGGTCGCAGCCACACACAACAGTCGTACACCCATTCTGCCGGAATCGGCGTACTAATCGGGCAACGCGTAGGCCAGCAGGTAGTCATCGACGCCGTCCGGGTAATACCAGCTGTGCCCGCCCGCCGCGATGACAACATACTGGCGACCACCCGCTGCGTACGTCATCGGCGTGGCCATCGCCGATGTCGGCATCCTGAACTGCCACAGTTCCTCGCCGGTATCGATATCGTAGGCACGGAACCGCGCATCCGCGGTCGCGCCGATGAAAATCAGACCGCCGGCCGTGATAATCGGGCCACCGGCCGAGGGGACGCCCCAATTCAGCGGAATCGGCACCGGCATCAGCTTGTCGAGGACGCCGAACGGGATCTCCCACTTGATCTCACCGGCCGCCATGTCGACCGCGACGAGCTTGTTCCATGGCGGCGCGGTACACGGCGAGAAAAAGGGCGACATGATCGGCCCCTGCTCGACGCCATACGGCGTCCCGCCGATGAAGCCGGGCACCTGCATCGGTGCACCGGCTTGCGGCAGCTTGCCGGTCTGCGGGTCGATTTCTGCATTTGGCACGAGGCGAACGTAATACGGAATCTGTGACACCGGCGTGATCAACAGGTTGCGCTGCGGATCGAAAGCACCGCCGCCCCAGTTGCTGCCGCCGCCGATCTGCGGGTAAATCGCCGTACCTTGCGTAGTCGGCGGTTCGTACATCGAACCATGGCGTAACGCGGCGATTTTCTGGCGACAGACTTCCCGGTCAAAAAACGTAAACCCCCAGGCATCGTCCGGTGACAGCCCCTGACGAACGAGCGGCGGCGGCTTGACGGTGAACGGCTGCGTCGGCGAAAGCCGGTCACCCGGAATGCCGTCGGTGGGCACCGGGCGTTCCTCGATCGGGAACAACGGCTCGCCGGTCTCGCGATGGAACGCGAACACCATGCCCGACTTGCTGAGCTGAATCACGGCGGGGATCGTCTCGCCGTCGCGACGAATATCGACCACGATCGGTTGCGAAGGCATGTCACGATCCCAGACATCGTGGTGCACCACCTGAAAATGCCAGACAACCTCACCCGTCGAACCCCGCAGTGCGACGATCGAGTTGGCATAGCGGTTATCACCCGGACGATGCTCGCCCCAGAAATTCGGCGCGGGGCTCGCGGTCGGCAAAAACAGCAGGTCGCGTTCGGGGTCGGCGGAAGTCATGGACCAGACGTTGCCGCCACCGACATGCTGCGGCGTCGGCTCGATGCCGTCGGTCGCAACGCGCACCAGCGGGTCGAAAGTCCAGCGCAACTTGCCGGTGCGGGCATCAAAGCCCCGGATAGCGCCATTGACGGAGCTGGCACTCTTGAATTTGTTCGATGTCGTGGTCACGACGACGGTGTCACGGACGAGACCGGCCGGCGACAGTAACTGCGTACCGGATACCCCCTTGTGCGGCTCCATTGCCTTGACCAATGGCTTCACATCGACCACGCCGTCCGTGCCGAAATCCGGGCACAACGTGCCGTCGCGCGCATCGATCGCGAGCAAGCGCAGATCGGGCAGCGGCAGAAACAGACGGGTCGCGCAGCGGGCATCGGCCTGTGCCTTCGCATCGCGCCACTGGGTCAACCCGCGGCATTTGAAGCGCCCCGCGAGCGGAACCTTGCTGAACTTCGGCTCGAACGTCCAGCGTTCCTCGCCGGTAGCCGGATCCAGCGCGATAACCTTGGTGAACGGGGTACAGACGATAAGATGTCCGCCGGCTTCCGGTGGCAACAGGATCGGCGTTGCCTGGAAATCGATAAACATCTTCAGGCGCGGATTCTCGTCCACCGCACCGGTTCGGTACGTCCACGCGAGTTCGAGATCCTTGACATTGTCCCGGTTGATCTCACTGAGCTGTGAGAACCGGCTGCCACCCGCGTCACCGCCATAAAAATCCCAGGTCTGTGCCGTGGCGCCAAGGCCCGTAAACGCCGCCAGCAACGCTGCGACGCTGATTGATACGAGTCTTCGGAACCGGGGTAGTGGATCGATCATCGATGCCTCTTTTTTTTGCATTACCGTGGCAGGGCGAACCTTAGCAGACCCGCGAAAATTCGTCAGTCGGCCCGCAGGGCCCTACAAGCCGGCCGGGAAACGCTCGGTGATCGTCATCAGCGGCAGACCGTTCGCAATCACGCGGTAGGCGCGGGTCACGAACCGGCCATCGCAGCGCCGCGCGACCTCGGGCGGCAGATCGTGCCGGGTCTCGAGGCCGTACCACAAGCCTTCGCGCCGGGTCTCGGCGGCGCTGTCCAGCAGAATCTTGCCAAGCCCCTCGCGTTCAACATCGAGCCCGGCCCGCATCGACCGTGACAGCCGCTCGAGTATGATGCGCGATTCGGCCCAGGCGTACAGCCGGTCTGACTCGCGACCCACCAACACAGTGAAACGGTGCACCATGCTGGCGCCGGCCGGCGCATCCAGCCATGGATCAGCCTCTGTCAGGCTTGCCGTGGTCTGGTGCAGCCGATGTACGTCTATCGGTTCCAGCGTATATGCCTCGAGAAACTTCGTCACCGTGCCATCGATGACGAGCAGCGCGCGTAGAAACGGGCTCAGCACATCGAGTCGAATATCCGCCAAACCAGCAAGCCGCTCAGCCTGCGCGATGAATAATCCCTGGGCAGGATCAAAACCCGCACCACCGAAATCGCCAGCGCGGTCGGAAACAGACCGAATAGACATACGCCCAGTGTTTGTTCCGCAGACCGTATTGTCAAACTGCCGCCCGGGAAGGAACGGATAACCGACCAATGGTCGGTCACCGACAAATCGTCCGACAAACCGGGGCAAGACGGCCACGCAGATCGAACTCAGTTGACCCCGCACACAGCGCCCGTATACTTCAGACACATTGCAGAAACCGGTCGATCCGGGCACGGGAAAGCCTGGAGTCGTCAAAATTATAAGCAAAGCCAGCCGTTCCTCCGGGTGATGTGGAGATGCCACCGAGCCAACTCGCTTGGACGCAAACAATCCACCTGCAGCACGGCGGAAGCGCACCAGGGGTAAAGGTTTAAGGAGACTCTTCGATGAAACGATTAATGATGGCAGCGGCATTGTTTCTGGTCACGCTGACAGCGCAAGCTGAAGGCACGAGCCAGTTTCGAGTGGGGGCGGCCGCAGCCTTTACGGATTACGAAGGTGATCCGAGCTTTCCGGTCGAAGACTCCGGGCTGGGCGTGCAGTTCTACGCACAGGCCCAACTGACCAAGAGTTTCGCGGTCGAATTCGGCTACTTCAACAGTGGCGCATTCGAACAGGACATCGCACCCGGCGAATCCGACGGTCCGGTCGAAATCCGGCTGGGCGGATTTAACATCGCGGCAGTCGGCTACCTGCCGATTTTCAAGGAGTCCGACACAGACATCGATCTGTTCGGCAAGATTGGCCTCTATGACTACGACATCGACCTCACGGTAACCGAAGGGCCCTCGAAAGTTCCGGGCTCGCTGGGCCACGAGACCGGGTTTCTGATCGGCGCCGGTTTCGTACTGAACATCAGCGACCAGCTTGGAATTCGCACGAGCTTTGACTGGTATGACATAAACAACGCCGATCTCTGGTCTCTGGGCCTCGGCGCCGAATTCCGCTTCTAGCAAAGGCTCAGAACCGGTGCGCGCCGTGCAAGCCACCGGCCCACGGTGATAACAGGCCGCCGTTCATTCTGGATTGGTGGCCTGATCGGGTCGACGCTATGCGCCATGCCCGCCATGGCGAGCGACTGGCTGTACTATGGCGGTAACCAGGGCGGCACCCACCATTCGAACCTGTCCCGGATCAACCGCAGCAATGTCAGCGAGCTCGAACTCGCGTGGTCGTATCGCACCGGTGCGATCGAGCGGCATGCGGACCGGAGCGCGATGGCCAGTTTCCACGCCACGCCAATCCTGCTGCCGGAAGAGGCCGGCGCGTCGCTGGTCTTTTGCACGCCATTCAACCGCATCATTGCGCTGGACCCGGTCACGGGCACGGAGCGCTGGGCCTGGGACCCGCAGCTCAAGCTCGGGCCGATGGGCGTTCGCTACAACTGCCGGGGCATCGCTTACTGGCAGGACGATTCCGCGCCGGGCGACGTCCAGTTCTCTTCGCCGCCGGTCATCGTTGGTGATACCGTAATTCTCGGCTCGTCGAATAACACGAAGTTCAGGCGCATCGACGGGCCAAGCGGAATGGTGTGCGCGTTCGATGCGCGCAGTGGTGCATTACGCTGGACCTTCGATCCGGTGCCCCGCAATGCGAACGACCCCCAGGCCCGAAACTGGACCGAAGCGGCGCGGCAGAC
>SMWD01000073.1 GCA_004357495.1 Gammaproteobacteria bacterium | reverse complement strand
TGGCGAGGATGTCCCGACGCAACGCGACGCCGGTGCTCTTGAAAGCATCGACCGTTAGGCCGTTGTGGCGAAAGCGGCTGATGACCGCGCAGGCTGCCGCGGTCTTGCCGGAATCCATGCAGGTACCCGCAAACGCCACGACCGGTACCCCGCCCACGTCCAACGGCAGCGACTCTGTCTGAGTTTGCGTCCCGACGCGCGCGGGGACACCGATACGTTCACCGAGGTAGGGGAACTCCAGGACGACACCGAGTACGCGGCAATCGAACGGCTGGCCCTGATTCGGATTGATCGAATCGCAGATGCCCATGACGCCGCCGAGATTGAGCAGTTGGATCACGTCGCCGACGAGAAGCTTCTCAGGGATATGCCCCGAGTAGCCGAACAACGCCTTGCGATGGCCCAACGCACCTACGATGATGTCGCCGCGCTTCACCTGGGCCATGCGCCCGCTGGTCAGTTCCAGCGTGTTGTAGCGGGACTTGTTGTTCAGGACCTCGACCGCGACGAGAATGCCTTCTTCACACGGGATATCAGGGCTGATTCGAGCCTCGCGTCCGATATCGTTGGCCAGCGCCACCGACGCGATCTTGTCCACGACGAGGGAGCGCATGTCAGTCGCCCTCGGCGCGCGTGTGCAGGATCCCGGGTAGGGACAGGATCCGCGAGAACCCCAGCGCATCGGCCGGCGTCCATTCGCCGGTCGATTCACCGTATTTGCCCCGGCTCGCGGCCATCAATGAATGCGGAGACTCGACGCCGATCACGAACACGTTGCCGGTGCGGAGCAGGCAGCGCACGGTGCCTGTGACACGTTTCTGTGACGATTCGAACAACGCCTCGATGTCACGGCATACTGGGTCCAGCTGCTTGCCTTCATGGACGAGATCTCCGTAGGTGAGGCTCAGTTGTTCCTTGACGCGTTGTTGCAACGCGGTCAACGTCAGTTTTTCGATCTCGCGGTGGCAAGTCAGCAATATCGCTGCCGCCGGTGCTTCGAAAGCGACGCGGCCTTTCGTGCCCAGAATCGTGTCACCGAGATGGATACCGCGGCCGATGCCGTATTGTCGGCCGTACTGCTCGAGCTGTTCGATCAACTCCACTGGTCCCAGCGATTTGCCGTTGAGCGTCACCGGGACGCCGCGAGCAAAACCGAGCGTAATCTCTGTCGCGGCCCGCGCTGAGTCGAACGCACCGGCACTCAAGACCCAGGCGGACTCAGGAATCGAGTCGACCGAATCCAGCGTTTCCGTTCCACCGATCGTGACGCCCCAGAGGCCGCGGTTTATGGAGTATGCGGAGCCGCCGGCCGGTGCCGGCAGACCGCGTTCCTTCAGGTACGCCAGTTGATCCTCCCGCGGCCAGTCGAAGTCGCGAACGGGCGCCAGTACTTCGAGCTCCGGCGCGAGCGTTTTGAGAATGATCTCGAAGCGCACTTGATCATTACCGGCCGCCGTACAGCCATGGGCAACCGTGGTCGCGCCGCGCTTGGACGCGAGCTCCGCCAGGTGGCGCGCCTGTATTCCGCGCTCTGCGCCGACGCAGAGTGGATAGAGTTGACCGCGGCGGACGTTGCCGATGATCAGGAACTTCAAGACCCGCTCAAAGAACTCGTCACGCGCGTCGATCAGGACGTGCTCGGCTGCACCGAGCTCGCGGGACCGCACGGCCAACGCCGCGGCGGCGGCAGCGTCCAGGCCGCCGGTGTTGATGGTTGCGGTGACGACAGGGCGCCCGTAGGCCTCTGCCAGCCATGGTACACAGAACGACGTATCCAGCCCGCCGGAGAACGCCAGGATGATGGGGTTCGTGCCGTTGATCATGATGTCGCCTTCCTCAATTTCTCGTTCAGCCGGGAACGGAGCCGTCGTTGTGGGGCCGCGCCGGTTGTCGCAATAAATATGGTGTCGTCGCCTGAGAGCGTGGCGACGATCTCAGGCCAATCGAGCCGATCCAGTGTTAGGGCCACTCGTTGTGCGGCACCGATGGCCGTCAGAACCACGAGCAGATTCGGGCCGGCCGTCCGTATGTCGCGGACGAATTCCGCGACGGCTTTCAGTTGCTGCTCATTGTCGTCACGGTGGAGTTCGGGCAAGCTGTAGCCCGAATTCAGTTTGGCGGCCCCCATGTCTTTGAGGTCCCGGCTGACACTGGACTGGGTCGCGTGTACGCCCGCGGCGCGGAGTAACTGGACCAGCTCGGCCTGACGGACGATGGTGTTGTGCTCTAGTAGTTGCGCGATCGCGCGACGGCGAGCCTGCTGTTCGGCGACGGCGCTGGGCATGATCGTGGGTGCCTCTGTGCATAAATTGCGCATACGTTACTATTTATGCGCAATTTTTACAAGCGCCCGGTGCACGAACTGGGCTGGGGGCGGCAGCCTGCCAGCGGTGGAGGACGGCGCTGTGGTCGATGAGCTCGAGACCGTGGAGATCACTACCGGTCAGCCGCCTGTCGCCAGTGTGATCTGGTTGCACGGCTTAGGGGCCGACGGCCATGACTTCGCGGCCATCGTGCCGGAACTCAATCTACCCGTCGCGACACGCTTCGTTTTTCCGCACGCCCCTGTCCGGGCCGTGACGATCAACCAGGGCGCTCGTATGCGAGCGTGGTACGACCTCTTGTCGTTGGAACGGATTGATCGGGAGGACGAGGAGGGTATCTACGCGAGCGCTGCTGCGATCGATGCGCTGATCGACGCCGAGGTCGAACGCGGCATCCCTGCCGACAAGATCGTGATCGCGGGGTTCTCTCAGGGCGGGTCCATCGCGCTGCACGTCGCTTTGCGCCACCCGAGCCGCTTGGCCGGCGTCCTCGCGCTGTCGACCTATCTGCCGCTGGCCACGAAGCTGGGGGCCGAGAAGAGTCCGGCCAACGCATCGATCCCGATGTTCATGGCGCACGGCGTCGATGATCCGGTCGTGCCGGAGGCGCTCGGACGATCCTCGAGAGACTGCCTGCGGGGGCTGGGGTACGAAGTCGACTGGAATACCTACCCGATGGACCACTCGGTCTGCGCGCAGGAGGTGGCCGATATCAGTCGCTGGCTGCACTCCCAGCTAGCTTGAATTGCTCGGAGCTCCGACCGAGCGGCACGCCGTTCGCACCGAACCGGCGCTCGCTAAAGCGCAACTCGCCATGCCGCGATAACAGAATGACTGTCGAGGAGCGGGTGCCGTAGCGCTCGTCCTTGATAAAGACCGTAGACATCAGTCGAGTCGCTCGCTCGGCCGAGGTGGGCAGATCGTCGTGCCGTGTCTCATCGGCGAGCAGGTCGAACAGGCATGCGTTGGGATCGCCGTTATCGAGACACGCTGACAGTGTCGCCTGGGCATGACGGACCTTGGGCCATGTCGAGCCGAGGAGCGTATTGCTGAGCGCGTAGACTCCCGCGCCGAGTTCTTGCCCGGGTGCCCGATTGCTCGTGTAGTGTAGCCGGCGGCCATCGAAGATCACGAGGTTATAGGGGCCGTAATCGGCTTCGTGCGTCTTGACGGCGGCGAGATAGTCGTCTGCGCTGAGGGACCCCGTCAGATAGTCCTGCACGAGATGGCCCCGAGAACGCGGATAAACCGTGTCATGATCATCGCGAACGTTGGTGACCGCTGCCAGGCGCCCGCGCCGATCCACGGCGAGCCAGCTACCGCCGGCCTGCAGATCCCGGCCTCCGAGGATACTGTCGTGATCGTCCCACCAACCGGCAGGCGCGGTAGGCCGTTCATGCGCTTCGTCGCGATTGGCAGCGAACATCAGCGGATACTCCGCCGAGGCCCGGAGCGAGAACGCGGCAAGGCACACCGGAGTCAGGCCGTGGCTGAATCGTAACTGTCGTCGTGCTCGGCTTGCGGGACGTGGAGAGAGAGGCAGGCCGGGCACGCGCCGCGGGGCAGCGCCAGCAGATCGTAGATATAGCTCATCGAGCACTCCTCGCAACGGGTGATACCCAGTTCGTCACCTCGGCGAATGCCCAACAGCAGATTCCATCCCCACTCGAACGACAGCACGGGTTCGGGCACGACCAGCAGATGAGTTTCGTAACATTGGCAGAATCGATGCCCGAGATCTACACTTCCTTTGAGGGGAGGGCCGGGTGGATCGTCGATGCTCAGCAAGCCGTTCGCGCGCAGTAGGCAGACGAAGACACCGGACTCCAGCGTCCGATCGGGTGTCTGAATCAGTGGCCCGATCTGCGTCGGCGATTTGCCGCGACGGCGTTTCACGGACGTCGCCTCATCGTATTTGAAATAGCTGGTATAGAGTTTGCGGATGCGGTCGTCGCTTAAGCCGGTGAAGTAGCGAATCGTTCCGGTTCGGGCTTCATGCTGAATCATGCGCATCGCAAGTTCAAAACGGGCACGTTCACCGCGATATCGGTTGTCTGTTGCTCTCACCGCGGGCTCTCTTTCGGCTTTTCCTGTGAATCATCCAGATTCTCGATCTTAGCCTAGATTGACCATATATGGTACGGTAGGACCATATATGGTCAATCTGCGGAAAAATGGATGCTAGATGATGCTCTATGAACCTCCTGATTCGGCCGAACTCGAAGAACTACAAGAGCTCAATCTGCTGTTCCTGATGTACCTGCGAGCCGCCGCCCGTGCCGGTGGCGACTGCCTGGGCCTACCGGCGCGTAGCGCCAGGACACTGCGCGAACTCTCGTCCACTGCGCTCGAGGCCGTGTCCGTGTTTCCGCGATCGTTGTTCCTCCTCGACCTGAACAACCTGACGACGACCCGCGAGCATCTGGTTCTTCTCCGGACCGCGCTGGACCAGAGTTTACAAGCGCTTACGTTAACGGTACTTCACAGCGCATGGAATATGAGTCGTCAACGCGATTTTCAGGCCCGCATGTTCCTCAGGCTCTCCGCAATCGCAACCCGCCGCCTGCGCACCGTCGCCCTCTCAGAGTTACCGCTCCTGGCCGGAACGCCCAACCTGTTGAGCTGTGCGTTCCCTGGCGCCCGGAGTCTTTGGGCGACGTTGATCGACCGGACAGAAACCGAGCTGCCGCGGGCGTTGAAGTTGATCGCATTGCATCCCGACGCGGCCGGCCACCCGGCCCGCCAAGCCATGCCCTTACATTCGCTGCCCTAGCGCACGGTTTGCGCCGGAGATTCATCACGATGACCGGGCGGCCGTCAGCGCCGTCAGCGAAATCACGTTATTCTCCGGCTCCCTAGTAGAGTCGGACGTTCTTGTAGGCCGACGTCGCGATTGGCAGCATGGAGGATCGTTCCGCTGGACGCACTCGTAATCAAACAACTGCGCAAGGTCTATGCGAACGGCCTAGAGGCGCTGAAAAACATCGACCTGACCGTGGAAGCTGGTGACTTCTTCGCCCTGCTAGGGCCGAATGGCGCCGGCAAGACGACTGCCATCGGCATCATCACGTCCCTGGTCAACAAGACCAGCGGCCAGATCAGCGTGTTTGGCCGAGATTTTGATCGCCATCGGGATGCCGCCAAGGCCTGTATCGGTGTGGTCCCGCAGGAAATCAATGTCAACGTCTTCGAGACGTGCGCGACCATACTGATCAATCAGGCCGGTTACTACGGTGTGCCGCGCCGGCTCGCCAAGGCTCGGACAGAAAAGTATCTACGGGCGCTGTACCTGTGGGATCGGCGCGACGATATCGCGCGGACGCTGTCGGGTGGTATGAAGCGCCGCCTGATGATCGCCCGGGCGCTCGTGCATGAGCCGCGTTTGCTGATGCTGGATGAGCCCACGGCCGGTGTGGACATCGAGATCCGTCGCTCGATGTGGCAGCTGATGCGCGAGCTCAACGAACGTGGCATGACGATCATCCTGACCACGCACTATCTGGAGGAGGCCGAGAGCCTGTGCCGGAATATCGCGATCATCGACGAGGGGCGGATTATCGAGAACGATTCGATGGCCAGCGTCGTCAGCAAGTTGCAGCGAGAAATATTCGTTCTGACGTTGCAAGAATCCGTGACCGAGGCACCCCGTTTGGACGGGTACGACGTGCGGTTGCGCAATGACCACGAGATCGAGGTGGAAGTGTCCCATGAGCAGGATCTGAACGCGCTGTTCGGCACACTGTCGGCTAACGGGCTACATGTCTCGAGCATGCGAACCAAGAGCAACCGTCTGGAGGAACTCTTTATGGGCCTTGTG
>SMWD01000072.1 GCA_004357495.1 Gammaproteobacteria bacterium | reverse complement strand
GGTCGGCATTATTTTCAAGAACGGCGGCATGGGAGGCGTCGTCGCGCTGTCGCGGCACTGGGCGAAGACCCCCCGGCAGGGACAGATCGCGACCGCGGCCCTCGGCACGGTGTTGTTCTTCGACGATTACAGCAACACGCTGGTCGTCGGCAATGCGATGCGGCCGGTGACGGACCGATTACTGATCTCGCGCGAGAAGCTGGCTTTCCTCGTCGATGCGACGGCCGCGCCCATCGCGTGTGTCGCGCTGGTAACGACCTGGGTCGGCTACGAGGTCGGGCTCATCGATGCGGCGGTCAAGAATCTCGACGGCTTCGACCAGGCACCTTACCTGATCTACCTGCAGTCGATCGCCTACAGCTTCTACCCGCTGCTGATGATGATGTTCGTCTTCATGATCGCGGCCGGGGGGCGAGACTTCGGACCGATGGCCGCGGCCGAACGCCGCGCGCGCGCCGGACAGCCCGAATCGCCGGACACCGGCCCGGTCGAGATGGCCGAGGCAAAAGGCCTCGAGCCGGCCGCCGACACGCCGCGGCGCGCCTCGAACGCGGTGCTGCCGATCGTCACGCTGGTGGCCGGCGTGCTGGTCGGCCTGTTCGTCACCGGCAGCGGCACCAGTCTCATGGAAATCATCGGCAGCGCCGACCCCTACCGGGCGCTGATGTGGGCATCGCTGGTGGCGACACTGGTCGCGGGCGCACTGACGCTGAGCCAACGCCTGCTGTCGCTCGAGGCCACCATCATGGCCTGGTGCGCGGGCATCAAGATGATGCTGCTCGCGATGATCGTATTGATTCTCGCCTGGTCGCTCGCCGCATTGACCGCGGCCCTGCATACGGCCGACTTTCTCGTGCTGATACTCGGCGATACCATTCCGGTTGGCCTCGTGCCCGCCACGGTATTTATCGTTGCAGCCGCCACCTCGTTCGCAACGGGTACCAGCTGGGGCACCATGGGCCTGCTGTTCCCGGTCGTCGTGCCCTTGAGCTGGGCGATACTCGTCGCCAACGGCGTTGCGGACCCGGACCACTATCACATCATGTACTCGTCCGTTGCCTGCGTGCTCAGCGGCGCGGTCTGGGGCGACCACTGCTCGCCGATCTCGGACACGACGATCCTGTCCTCGATGTCCTCGCGCTGTAACCACATTGACCACGTCACCACGCAACTGCCGTACGCGTTGTCCGTCGGCACCGTCGGCCTCGTAATCGGCACGATCCCGACCGGCTACGGGCTGCCGTGGTGGGTGGGGCTCATCATCTGCGCCGCGTGCCTCGCCATCCTCCTGTTCGTGGTCGGCGAACCTGTACCTGAACCTGCAGCATCGCCGTCAGCGGCAGACGAGACCCAGGCCGGGCCGGCATAAGTTGCCATACTCAGGCGCCCTTGGGCACAACGCTTGCGAAATAGTTCAGGGTCAATCTGCCGGTCCGGACATCGTCTGACAATAATTTCGGCTCACGGATGTACGCACTGTGCGGCAGGTCGCCAGAATAAAAAACCAGGCGATTGAACCGGGCCGGAACGACGTGCAATAACTCCGCAACTTCGTTTGACCCGGTCATGTAGGTAGCCGGCGCCCGGAACATCTCGAAGTGCTGCTGCAGAAAAGCCAGCGCCCCCGCTCCATCGGTTGCCCCGATCGCCGCAGCTCGCTGCAGCAGAGCCTCTTCTTTCCAGCGGTAGAAAGATGTGCCGCCCAGCGCCTCGTCCTCGAATAAGTAAAGGAGCGCCGCGAAGTTGAGACGACCGGGCTCGGTCTGCGGGTCCGCATGACAGTAGCGCTGCCCCCAGTTCAGCTCGTCGGGTCGCAGCGTCGTCATCGAGATATGCGCGGAATGATGCATGTTGCCGCGACAGAACGAGAAACGCCGGCTCATCTGTGAACGGATGAACTGATCAATCTCGCTCAGGCGGCGGTTATCGATGTCCATCAGCACGCCCGGATATCCCTGCAGCTGTCGCTCGAATTCGCCGGCGTGCTCGCGCGCGTACGCGATAATGTCCCGCGGTTCCAGCAGAAAATCATCGACAATCACGCAGAACTGGCCGTCAGCGATCGGCTGCTCGGTAATCGTCAAATTCGGGTTGATGCGAAAGATTGTCACGGTGCAGGAACGAGTATAACCGGCCGTCACCCGATTCCTCCTGTCGCCGCCTATAGGCATGCCCCACGAACTGATTTATTTGCGCACGCAATCGCCTATAGTTAGCAGTCAGCTTATCGACCAATCAGGGTCAGAGGTACTCTGGGCGTAGATGTTTCCGGCCCGATGATTCGCCGGTAGCTATGGAGGTGAATCATGCATGCATCGCAACCCAAAACTACCGGTGACTGGCAGTCCAGCGACCACAGCCATTACCTGCATCCGTTCACCGATCACAAGGAACTCGGCGAGAAAGGCACGCGCATCATCACGCGCGCCGACGGCGTATACATTCAGGATTCCGACGGCAAGCAAATTCTCGACGGCATGGCGGGTCTGTGGTGCGTGAGTCTCGGTTACGGTCGCCAGGAGCTCGTCGACGCGGCAACGCGGCAGATGCAGGAACTGCCGTACTACAACAGCTTCTTCCAGTGCACGCATCCGCCGGCGATCGAGCTGTCGGAACTGCTCGGCCAGATCAGTCCGCCGCAGTTCAAGCACACCTTTTTTACCGGCTCAGGATCGGAGGCCAACGACACTATCATCCGGCTCGTCCGCCGCTACTGGGATCTGTGCGGCAAGCCGGCCAAGCAGACGATCATCAGCCGCAACAACGCCTATCACGGCAGCACCATCGCCGCGGCAAGCCTCGGCGGCATGAGCGACATGCACAAGCAGGGTGGCCTGCCGATTCCCGGCATCGTGCACATCGAGCAACCCTATTATTTCGGGCTTGGCGACGGCCTGTCACCCGACGAATTCGGGCGGCAACAGGCGCAGTTGCTCGCAGCGAAGATCGCGGAACTCGGCGCCGACCAGGTGGCTGCATTCATCGGCGAGCCCGTGCAGGGCGCCGGCGGCGTCATCATCCCGCCGGATACCTACTGGCCGGAGATCCAGCGCATTTGTCGGCAGCACGACATTTTACTGATCGCCGACGAGGTCATCACTGGCTTTGGCCGGCTCGGGGAATGGTTCGGATCAACGGTGCTGGGCATCGAGCCGGACCTGATCCCGTTCGCCAAAGGCGTCACCTCCGGTTACCTGCCGCTCGGCGGCGTGCTGGTCGGCGACCGGGTCGCACAGGTGATCAGCGAGGAAGGCGGCGAGTTTGCACACGGCTTCACCTACTCCGGACATCCGGCTGCCTGCGCCGTTGCACTGGCCAACATCCGGATCCTGCGCGACGAGGGCATCATCGAGCGGGTAAAAAACGAAACGGCGCCCTACTTTCACGAACGCTGGGCCAGCCTGGCCGAGCACCCGATCTGTGGCGAGGCGCGCAGCATCGGCCTGATGGGCGCCATTGAGATCGTCAGTGACAAGACCACCAACGCGCGATTCCCGAAAAAGGCCGGCGCTGGCGGACGATGTCGCGACTTCTGTTTCGACAACGGTCTCGTCATGCGTGCCGTCGGCGATTCGATGATCGTCTCACCACCGCTGATCTTCAGCAAGCAACACATCGACGAACTCGTTGACAAGGCGCGCCTGAGCCTGGATCAGACGGCCGCTTCGCTGGGCGCCTGAGCCAAATACGCGATACGCGGGCAAATCCATGCGTCAGAAAAAAGACTGGGACAACGCATTCACCGCCACCGAATTGCATGGCACCGTCGACCAGTCGCCGGCGTATGCGGGCGCATTGAGCTTTATGCGTCGCAAGTATTCGCGCGACCTCGCGGGTGTCGATGTCGCAGTCACCGGTATCCCGCTCGACACGGCGACCACCAACCGCCCCGGCGCGCGCTTCGGACCACGCGCCATCCGCGCCGCAAGTTCGATCATGTGCTGGGAGCGGCCCTGGCCTTGGGATTTTGACCCCCTCGAACGGCTCGCCGTGATCGACTACGGCGACTGCGAGTTCGATTTCGGGATTCCCGATAGCGTCACGCCGGCGATCCAGGCCCACATCGCCGCGATTCTGCAAAAAGGCGCGGCCTCGCTCGTGCTGGGTGGCGATCACTATGTGACGTACCCAGTACTGAAAGCGCACGCCGAGCATCACGGTCAGTTGTCTCTGATCCACTTCGACGCACATTCGGATACCTGGCCGGACAATACCAGGCGGGTCGATCACGGCACGATGTTCTATCACGCGGTGAAGGAAGGCATCGTCGATGACACTCGCTCCGTGCAGATTGGCCTGCGCACGACCAACGATGACACGCTCGGTTTCAACATACTCGATGCGCGGCGCGTGCATGCCGACGGGCCGTCGGCGATCGCGGCCGAGATCAAGCGCATCGTCGGCAATCGCAAGGCCTACCTGACCTTCGACATCGACTGTCTCGATCCAAGTTATGCGCCGGGCACCGGCACGCCGGTCTGCGGCGGTCTGACGAGTTTCCAGGCGCTCGAGATCATCCGTGGCCTCGCCGGCATCAACCTCGTCGGCATGGATCTGGTCGAGGTCGCGCCGGCGTACGACGTCGGCGAGATCACGGCGCTGGCCGGCGCTCAGCTGGCTGCGGAGTTTCTGTGCCTGTATGCATCAAAACCCGCGTCCTGAAATTAAATTCCGGCACCACCGAAATTTAGTTGACTTCCTTGAGCGCAATACCGATCGTATCGACGATCTGGCCGATTTGTGCCTCGTTGATAATGAGTGGCGGCGTCAGCGCGAGTGTGTCTCCGGTCGTGCGCAGGAGTACGCCCGCGGCAAAGCAGCGCCGAAACACATCGAGCGCCCGCATCAGCGGCGCCCCGGTGCGCGGCGCCAGTTCGATCGCCGCCATCATGCCGATATTGCGAATATCGATCACGTGCGGCGCACCTTTGAGGGAATGCACGGCATCGGCCAGCACCGGCGCCAGCTCCGCCGCCCGCTCGAACAGCCCCTCGTCGCGGTAAACGTCCAGGCTCGCGAGCGCCGCGGCGGCCGCGAGCGGGTGACCGGAATACGTGTAGCCGTGAAAGAACTCGATTGCCTGCTCAGGCCCCGTCATGAATGCCGAGTAAATCGCCTGGTCGGCGAGCACGGCACCCATCGGAACGGCGCCGCTGGTCAGCCCCTTCGCGACGGTCATCAGGTCCGGCTGCACGTCGAAGGTGACGCTGCCGAACGCGGTACCGGTGCGTCCGAACGCCGTGATGACCTCATCGAAAATCAGCAGGATACCGTGCCGATCACAGATCTCGCGGAGCTTCTCAAGATAACCCTTCGGCGGCACGAGCACACCGGCGG
>SMWD01000071.1 GCA_004357495.1 Gammaproteobacteria bacterium | reverse complement strand
CGTTCTGAACGAAGTCGCCTGCATGAGGTCGATAATTGAAAACCGGTTAATGGCATCATCCCGCGACACGACATGAATATCTTGCTTACCCTCCTGGCGCGCCTGCTTGCGGCAATCCTGAGCATGTTCGCTCACCGGGCCGGTCTGTGCAGCGTCGTGGCCGTGAAAGAACTGCTGGAACGCCAGCGACCCGACATGCTGTTCAGTTTTTTCAAAGCCGTCTTGTGGGTGATGGCGGTCATGATCGCGGTCACGTGGATTGCGCCCGATATCGTGAAAACACCGGCCACGTGGCATATTTCGATCAGTGGCATCATCGGCGGGCTCATCTTCGGCGTCGGCGCAGCGGTCAATCGCGGCTGCGCCCTGTCGACACTGCGAGAGCTTTGCAATGGCCGGTTTGCGATCCTCGGTACGTTCGCAGGCCTGTATCTTGGGCTGATCTTGCCGAGATTCTTTACCGGCGGCCTGCTGATGGGGATTGGCGCGGCGAGCATCCCGGGCGGGAATGATGTATTGCTTCTCCACGGAATTCCGGGATTTTCGTTCCATGCCGTGCCGGTATTTCTGGCCATGCTTGCCGGCATTGCGCTTACCTTACTGGTCGCCCGGAGGGTCGTTCGGAACCGGCAGGCCGGCTGACGTCAGCGGCTATCTTTCAGGACTGCTCGATAAATTTGATGGTCTGCCGGGCCAGCGCCTCCGGATTTTCCTCAATCAGAAAAAACCCCGTGTTCGGATAAATCTCATGGGGCTGCCCCTGCGTACCGGGAATCTGATCGTGAAATTCCTTCGGATCAAAGCTTTGCTCGGCGATTCGTTGGCCGACCAGGGTCAGGGTCGGCTTGGTCCAGTTGCGCAGTGCTGCCCACACTCGCCGGTTCGGCGCGGCCGCCGAGTGCAGGAAGGTTGCCGGGATCATCATCGGCATACGGCGCGGGCCGCCCTTGTAGGACTCGTCCGGGTAGGGTGCGTCGAGACCCTTGAGCGTTTCGGCATCGAGGTCTTTATCCGTCATGTCCGAAACCATGCTGCTGATCGGGAATATCTCCGGTTTCAGAATATAGCGCCGCCAGCCCGCGACCCAGGCAGCACCGATCACACTGTTACCGCGTGGCACGGCGGTGGTTACCAGCACCAGCCGCGCGAAGATATCGGGCTGGTCGACGGCCACCGGCAGCCCGAAGTAACCGCCCCAGTCGAACATGAAGCCTGTGCTGTCCTTGATGGGCAGCGCCTTGAGGGTTGCCGCCAGCCAGTCGACATGTTTCTGAAAAGTGTGGGCCCGCCAGTCAGCGGGCTTGTCGGAGCGGCCGAAGCCGATCAGGTCCGGCACGACGACCCGATACCCGGCCGCTGTCAGCAGTGGGATCATTTTTCGGTACGAGTAACTCCAGGTTGCCTGTCCGTGCAGCAGCACGACGACGTGGCCATCCACGGGGCCTTCGTCCAGGTAATGCACGCGCAGTGTGCCGAGGTCGGGGTCTTCGATCTCGACGTAGTGTGGCGCGAAGGGAAAGTCGGTGAGGGCTTCGAACCTGGCATCGGGGGTGCGAAGAACGGGTACGTCCGGATCAATCGCTATGGCATCGCCGACCGTCTGCACGTCGTAGTGGTTGAATCCGGCGAGCGATGCTACGCCCACAATCAAGACGGCAAACACGATCAGGATCTTGCGCATGGGTCGATCTCCGGGCAGGGACCGGCGTGTTCTTCGGCCGGCTGCGGTTGATTATTCAGTTTGACGGGTGCGCAACATAACCTTGGCATCTCTGGCGGACAAGAAAATTGGTGTCGGAGACCATTTCGCATACTATCTGTCCATGTCTGCCTGGTTGAAACCTGCTGGTTGCCTCGTCGGCTCCGCGCTACTGGGCCTCGTGTTGGTGCTATGCCCCGCGGCCGCTCAGGAAGTCATCGTGTTCGGCACTCCCGATGACGCGGTCGGCTGGTTGCAAGCCGAAAACTGGTGGGGTGAAGAGCAGCACGGCGAGCAGTTGCGTGTGCCCAACGCGATCATCACGGGCATCTCTCAGCGTTGGCGTGAGAATGCCGGGAAAATGCCGGTTGCGGAGAAGAAGGAAATCTTTTACCGCTTCATATTGCCGCTGGTCATGCACGCCAACACCATGGTGCTGGAGCGCCGGTCGCGGCTAATGCGCATGGCTGATACGCTGGCCGACGGCGACAAGCTGCCGGCTGCGGATCTGGCCTGGCTGCAACAGGCGGCTGTTTTGCTGCGCATCACGAAACAGGGTGCCGCGACGCCGGGCGATTCTACCGCGGAGCTACAGGACGTCATCGCGCAGGCTTTGTTCCGGCTCGACGTGATTCCCGCCGGGCTGGTGCTGGGGCAGGCTGCCTACGAGAGCGGTTATGGTACTTCGCGTTTTGCCGTGGACGGCAACGCCCTTTTCGGGCAATGGACTTTCGGTGGCGAGGGCATGAAGCCGGAACAGCAACGTAAAAGTCTGGGCGACCACCGGATCGCGAGTTTCCTCTGGCTGTTCGACAGCGTGCGGGCCTATTACCTCAATTTGAGTTCGCATCCCGCTTACGCCGATTTTCGCCGTTTGCGCGCCGAGCTGAAGGCGGCCGGAAAGCCGGTGAGTTCCCTGGCGTTGGCGGATGGCCTGATTCATTATTCCGAGCGTGGCCAGGCCTATGTCGACACCTTGAAGGGCATCATTCGCGTCAATCGGCTGGAGATCGCGGACGATGCCGTGTTTCGTGCCGAGCCGATGAGGTTCCTGGTAGCCGCCGACAGTGCGGCAGACGCGGCCAGGTTACGGGAAGAAATCGAGGTTCTGCGGGCATCCGGTGAGCTCGCGCAGATCGTTGCGCGCATGCGTCTGGAGTGAAAGCCAAAGCGAGGTGAAGAGCGAGCATGATGCTGCAACAATTCCGCGTGCTGGCGGCGTATCACCGGCAGATGAACCGGCAGTTTTACGCGGCGTGTGCCGGGCTGGACGATGTTGAACTCAAGCAGGACCGGGGCGCATTTTTCAAGTCGATATTCGGCACGCTCAATCACATGCTATTGACCGACCGGCTGTGGCTCGGCGGCTTTACCGGCCAGCCGGTAGAATTCGGTTCGCTCGACGATGAACTGTACGCCGACTTCGGCGAATTGCGCACCGAACGCGAACATACCGATGCTGCCATCGAGGCATGGGTAGTGACGTTGACGACCGCGGCGCTTGGCAAGCCGTTCAGTCCGGGACCGCCGTTCCCGCTCTGGCTCACCGTCACCCATTTCTTCAACCACCAGACCCACCATCGCGGCCAGCTATCGGCCCTGCTCAGCCAATGCGGCGTGGACTACGGCACGACGGACCTGCCCTGGGTCGAGGGCGTTGCGGGAGCTTACTAATCCTGGTTGGCTCCCGGAATCAGCGGCACCGGATTTAACACCCAGTTGCCCGACGTACGTCGGGCCGGACAAGGAATCGCGAATGTCATGTTCTGGCGCTTTGCGCGCATGGTTTCCATGTCGACGCGCCAGCCGTTGTCTTTCCAGGTCTTCAGGTGTTTCCGGTAACTTATGACGGCGCCGTCGGATGGCACCAGCACCTCTTCGGTGGGGCTGTTCGGTGTGCCGACCGGGTCGAGCGTCTCCAGCAGGTCGATATCCTCCTGGGCGATGGTCAGGTTGATGTTGACCAGGCGCCCGTCGTTTTCCGGCTCGAGCATGAAGGTGCGCATATTGACGAAGAAGACCTGGGTATGGCTCTCGTCGATCGGCGCCTCGAAGAAATATTGATGAAACATGGCGTTTTCGGAGAAGCGAATCCATGTGATCATCTGATTCGGGCCGACGAAACCGGAGCCTGCGGTGACCTCGGGAACCGACTGGGCTACATCGGCCAACGCTCTCGTGTCCGTTAGCTTGTTATCGAAACGCACCAGGAACTCGCTGCCCCAGGCGCTGTCGTGCATGTCCAGCGGTTTCTTCCGAAAATCGGGTTGCATGCCCGGCGAGCCCTGGGCCGGATGCACGAACTCGTTGTGGGACGGGTCTAGGCCGTTTTCGATGGAGCGTTCGTAAAAGGCATTGAGCTCGAACACGACGAGTCGGTTCGTGCGCCAGCCCTCCTGGTCGTATTCCTCGATCTCGTGGAGCGGTGGCCGTTCCTCCTCCGGCAGGTCGCCGAGGAACGCGAATACGATGCCGTATTTTTCCTGTACCGGGTAACTGTCAACCTTGGCGCGGGCCGGCACTTTGTCGTCGTCCAGGGTCGGAATGTGCGTGCATTTGCCGTCGCCGCCGAACTGCCAGCCGTGGTACGGACACACGACGGCGTTGCCTTTGACCCAGCCCTTGCCCCAGCGCCGCGCCCCGATGGATGCAGACATCGCTCAGCACATGCGCAGCACCATCGGAATCGCGGAAGGCAACCAGTTGTTGACCCAGTACCCGGGCGCGATGCGGTTCGTAGGTAACGACGTCTTCGCTCTTGGCGATTGGGTACCAGAAGTTGATGTACATAGGATTTCCCCCAAGCATAGACACGCCGGTGGTTTATGGAGATTCTGCCGGCAGGCAGCTGAGCATAGCGTTAGCTTCGGCGCTCGGCGTATCCGCATTTCTACGTAGTGAACACGCTCCTTATTATCTGTCTGTTCCCCGGCAGTCCGTATCGGAACCTGCGGCCACCTTGACGGAGCACTAGGTATTTTTACGTATTGTTGGGCCCGGGCCGGCTCGGCTAATGATAAGAGTACAAGGCCGGGGCCCGTAAACCGGCGTTATTTCGGCGTGCCGCGCCGGCCGGGGAGATCAATCATGTATATCAATTTCTGGTATGTCGCCTGTCAGAGTTCCGAGCTCACCTTCGGAGCGCAAAAACCACTGAAAGTCATGATGCTCGGCCACAACTTTGCCTTGTGGCGGGATACCAAAGGTGACATTCAGTGCGTGAGCAACACCTGCACCCACCGCAGCGGCGCACTGGCCGATGGCCGTATCCGTGGCGACTGCGTGGAGTGTCCTTATCATGGCTGGACCTTTAACGGCAAAGGCTCCTGTGTGCGCCTGCCGTCATTGGGGCCGGATGCAAAGATTCCGGCGCGTACCCGGGTAGATGCATATCCGGTGGAGGAACGTTACGGGTTGGTGCATGTCTTTCTGGGGGACCTGTCCGAGGAAGAGCGCCCGCCGATTATTGCGGCGCCCGAATACGACGATCCTGAGTGGCGGTTTATTCCGTTCATTCTCGAATGGAAAATCGATTATAAACGCTCCGTCGAAAACACCCTGGACCCGGCACACAACGAGTTTACCCATCCCACGCACGGGTTCCTGGGCAGCAGGGAAGACTACGCGGTTGACGAGATCACGCTGGAGGATACCGAGTGGGGTACCGGTTTCATGAACGCCATGAAATCACCGCCACTGCCGCAGCGGGAAATGCGCGAGGGTTCCGGGCGCGATGGAGACGGCATTACCTATGCCGGTTCCGGCAACCATGGTCCGAATGTGACGTGGACTTATATTCATATCTCCGATCAGGCCTGGTTCCATGGCTTCGCATTTCATACGCCGGTACATGAAAAGCTGGATCGGGTGTACGGCATTTTCGGGCGTAACTTCATGCAGGATCCGAAGTACGACAAGACATTCGAGGATCGCAGCCTGTATGTCGCCGAGCAGGACCGCTACGTGCTTGAACCGATGGACCCGATTCGGACCCCGCGCAGCAATGCGCATGAGTTCCTGGTGCCGGCGGATAAAGCCATCGCCCGGTATCGCGAGTTCTGCCAGACCTGGGAAGACAATGGCTGGCGCCTCGACGTGAACCGGATTCGCGCGGACCAGGACGAAATTGCCTATGCCATCCCGAGCCCGGCCCGTCGTCAGGCCAAGAGCTGGGTTCTGCCCGCGGCACCGCTGCTCAAAGCCCGCAAGCCGGCGATCAAGGCCGTCGGCTAGGTACTCCGTCAAGGCCATATTGGACGACGGAATTGTGACGAGGGAATTGGTGTCAGACACCAAGCGGGAGGAGAACGGAACCATGGCCACGAATGCCAGCGAAGTCAGGCGACTGCAGATTCATCCATTGGCAGGGACGCTCGGTGCCGAAATCACCGGTGTCGATTTGTCGCGGCCACTCGATGAGCCCATGTTCGCGGAGATCCGGCAAGCGTTGCTGGATAATCTTGTGATCTTTTTCCGGGATCAGCCGATTACGCCCGAGCAGCAGATTGCGTTCGGGCGCCGGTTCGGCGAGCTGCATATTCACCCTTATATACCGAACCGCGAGGGCTACCCGGAAATCCTTCAGCTGAAAAGCAGGGCGGATGGTCCGGCCGATATGGCCTACCAGGCAAACACCTGGCATACGGACCTGACCTACCAGGCCGAGCCGCCGATGGCGTGCATCCTGCGTGCCATCGAGGTGCCCCGGGCCGGCGGCGACACGATGTGGAATAACCTGTATGCCGCCTACGAGGCACTGTCGGAACCGATGCGGGGTTTTCTGGATGACAAGATCGCGATTCACTACATTGCCATCAGTATGCCGGCGGATTTTCTCGAGCAGAAATGGTCGGCGAAACAGGTCGAGCGCTTCCATGAACTCACGCCGCCGGTCGAACATCCGGTCGTGCGCACCCACCCGGAGACCGGCCGCAAGGGCCTGTTCGTCAATCGGAACTTCACATCGCACATCAAGGGCCTGACGCGCACCGAAAGCGACGCACTGGTGGCATTTCTGCTGCAACATATCGAGCAGCCCGAGTTCGCGGTGCGCTTCCACTGGGCGACGGATTCGGTCGCGATGTGGGATAATCGCTGCACGCAGCATTACGCGATCGTCGACTATCACTCGCAGCGGACGATGGATCGCGTAACGGTCTGTGGCGACCGGCCACGCTAGCAGTACAGGTGCCGGTGTTAAGCTGATCGCGCCAGCGGCATACGGCCGCGATTCTTTCACGTCGGTACCTATTCATCTAAAGAACAACTATGAACATAGAAATCATCATCGGCTGCAACCTGCATCCGCAGCAGGTTGCGGAATTTGCCGTTGCCGCCGAACAGGCCGGCGTGCGAACGCTTTGGCATTCCAATCTGCCGAATGGCTGGGATCCCTTTGTTGCGCTGGTTCCGGCCGCCATGGCGACCAGCCGGATCAAACTGGGCGTGCTGGCGATCAGCCCGTACGAGATGCACCCGCTGAAAATCGCGTATTCCATCATCAGCCTGAATGAAATATCCAAGGGCCGGGCCATTGTCGGTTTGGGCGGTGGCGGCGCGATCGCACTGTCGATTGTGGATTCGGAATCCCATCATCTGGATTTCAAGAAAATGCGCATCGTGCGCGGCGTACGTGAGGCTGCGGAGATAATCTATCAGGTCGCCTCGGGCGAGTTTCACCGGGGCTATCAGGGTGAGGTTTTCAGCCTCAAGCAGCCTTTTCGCACGTCGTTCGCCAAGTCGCCGCGGCCGCAGATTTTTACCTGCTCCATGGGCCCGCAGATGCTGCGTATGGGCGCGCGAATCGCCGATGGTTTGCAGGTGGGCGATGTCACGCCCGGCAGATCCGGTGAAGTCGTCGAGACGATCCGGGCCAGCCTGACGAAGCGGGCATACCCGGCGGACGATTTTCGCATCGGCAACTTCTGGGCCTGGCACATCAAGAAAGACCGCGAGAAATCGATGCACGAGGCACGCGTTGGCCTGTTTGCCCGCGCCGAGGTGATACCGCCGCATATCGGGCTGGATCATTTGCTGGAGGCCGAAGAGGCGCAGCTGGTCAGAGACAATTTCAAGAATTTTCTGCTGGCGGGTGTCACCGGCTCCGGCGAGATCAAGGATGTGCCACCTGAACTGGTGCAGCGCCTGATCGACGAAGTCAGTTCCTCGGGCGATTACGATGACATTGACCGCGAGGTCGAGCGCTATCGCGAGTTCGAACGGGCCGGGCTTACGGATCTGGCGTTGCGGGTATTCGATGATCCGATGGAGTCGTTGAAAATTATCGAAGAGCGCGTCATGCCTCATTTCGATTAGGCTGCTGTTGCCGGAAGCCGTTCCTGCAAGGGGTTCACACCGGCGCCCGGGTTGGGTCAGGGCTGGAGCCTGTCTGATACTGATTCTCATTGCTGTAAGATGGGCTCATTCACAGAGGATGCAGCCATGATGCCAGTCCGGTTTTCGACTAGAGTTCACCCCGTTTTTGCTGTGGGCGTGTTGTTGCTGGCCGGTTTCGGTCCGGGCGGAATGCCGTCCGCCGTCGCTCAGGATGACGCACACGCCCACCATCACATGACCGATGCGCAGTTCGCCGAATTGCGCGAGAAGATACCGCTGTATCGCGAGTTCACCGATGAGCAAGTCATGGAAAACATGGCGCGCATGGGGCCGGGTATTCATGCTTATCTCAGTGACGACACGGTCGCCGGCAACATCGGCGTGCTGGCGCTGGGTCATGGCTACGGGTCGACCGGCAACGAGGCATTCAAGCACGCCTATGCGCCAACTGCCGCGAAGTATCCGACCGCCGTGGCATTGGGCATGGCGATGATGTCATCGGAGCATATCCAGACCGCCGTCGACGAACTGACGGCCGCCGGCGCAGACACGGTGTTGGTGATGCCTGTGACGACGCTCAAATCTGGCGGGCTGATCGGACAGTGGCGCTATATATTCGATTTGCAGGCAGAGGCGCCGTGGATGTCGGTGGCCCGTGTGCAATCGGACGCGCGGATCGTGTTCGGGCCCACGCCGACTACTGACCCTCTGATTTCGGCGATCCTGCTTGACCACGCGAAGGACCTCAGCCGTGACCCGGCCGGTGAAGTGGTCGCGCTGATTGCCCACGGCCCGGACGACGCCGAGGAGAATGCACAGGAACTGGCCATCCTCGAACAACATGCGACAGTGATCCGGGCCGGGCGAGCGTTCGCCGAGGTGCGCGGCTTCACGCTTCAGGACGACGCGCCCTCGGCCGTACGCAAGGCCAATATTGAGCGGATTCGTGACTGGGTGCAGGCGGCAACCGACCGGGGGCAGCGGGTCATCGTGCTGACGACGTTGCCCGTGAAGGGCAGTGTGCAAGCGAAAATCCGCCGTGACCTCGCCGGGCTGGACTTTACCCTGAGCGAAAAGGGCATCGTCGAGAACGCGCTGTTCAGCGACTGGGTCGAGGCGGTGATCGCTTCTTCAAAGTAGCACGGATGGTGCCGGCACCACGGCGCCACTAAGTCAGCATCAGCGCGAACGCGGCCCCGAGCAACCCCGCAACCGGCAGCGTGATCGCCCACGCAAGCAGGATCTCGCCGATGGTTTTCCAGCGTGCCTGGCGCGTGAGTGTGCCGATGCCGAACAGCGCGCCGCAGGATACATGAGTGGTGGACACGGGCAGCCCGAAGTTTGAAGCGCCGATCACCAGTGCCCCGGTCACGATATTCGCCGTGAAGCCCTGGCCGGGGTTCATGGTCGTGATGCCATGGGACAGGGTTTCCGCGACCCGTCGGGCACTCATCCAGCCGCCGAAGGCAATTGCCGCGCCGACTCCGATGATCGCATCGCCGGGCACCAGCAGGTTGCCGACCAGCAGCAGCGCCGCGATCTTGGGCGTATCGTTCAGGCCCCGGGCAAAGCTGACCATGCCGGCGGATAAAAAGTGTGCGCCGTCCAGCAGCGACCGGGCGCTGATGCCGATGACGGTACCCTGGTAGCGTACCCGGCAGCTGGCCTGGTCATCGATGTCCAGACTCAGCGCGCTGATCATCTGTGCGGCCTGCTCGGGAGCCAGCCTCCCGGGCACGACATCGATCACTTTCTGGCCGATGCAGATGCAGGTTTCATAGCCGACGCCCAACCGGTTGCGCAAGCCGTGCAACGCCGGGTAGACCCCCATCGTAATCAGGATCGCGAGGAAGGGGCTGACGATCAGCGGCAACATGAAACGGTTGCCCAGCATCGTGACATCGATGCCTGTCGATGAGGTCAGCAAGCCGGCGCCGATCAGGCCGCCGATCAGCGAGTGGGTGGTGGAGATCGGGAAACCGAAGCGGGTTGCAAGCCCCACCGTGCTGGCTGCTGCCAGCGCCACCGCGAGTGCGAAGCCGGGTGTTGCAGCCACGGCGGGCGGGACCAGACCGGCGCCACTAAACGCCGCCAGCAATTTCCCGGCGAGAAACAGCGCCGTGACGGAACCGAGCCCGGTGGTGACGGTCGCCCACACGAGCGCGGTACGATAAGACGTCGTCCCGCTGCCGTACAGTGTCGCGACGCCTTTAAAGTTGTCATTTGCGCCGTTGGCATAGGCCAGCAGCAACCCGATGAGCACGGCAATGGTGAGTGTCAAGAACGGCTCCTCTGGTGGTCAGTATGTCGGCATGAAGTCATGCGAGTCCGCGCCGCCGTGCATCATATAGAGCGATTCGGGCGGGATTAGTTCCTCGCTGGCCACCCTCTGGGTATTGATGCCACACTGTATATTGCTTCCGCAGGACTTAATCAGGGGTTTCCTTATGATCCACGCGCTACGGTTCGTTGCGTTTGCCGCACTCGCTCTGTCCATACTCGTCCTGGCCGCATGGGCCCCGGCCGCATTCGCAGAGACGGATGCGCTGCCTGACCCGACCTCCACGGAGTTTTGCCAGGCCGTGCAGAGAATCATGGCCAATACCGAGGTGGAAAGCGACAATACGCTGTTCACCGACATGCCCGAGTACCGGCATTCCAAACCATCACCGGATCCGCTGAAGATTTACCAGGTGGTTACGTACGCTGGCCAGCGGCCGATCATGGTGTCCTGCAAGATCAAGGGTGCGGCGCATATTCGCGCCGTGTTCGGCGAGGATGCCGCCGGCGAGCAGCAGTGGTGCCCGAGCGTGACTCGCATGGTTCAGGCACAGGCGGTCGCCGAGCTCGAACAGGAAAACCGGCAGGCGGCGGCCGACAAGGCCCGGGCCTTCGTGATCGATGACAACGAGCCGTTTGTGACGGGTCGGGACTATCTTGCAGATTTTGAGTTGAGCTATGTCGGTGACGACGGCGCCATCCACTTCAATTCACCCGGCCTGTTTCATGACTACGATAGCTGGACGACCTGGATCTTGCCGGCGATAGTCGAAGGGCAGGTATACTGCCATCTCGCTACGGTCGCTTACTTAAAGGCGGTTGCGACCGGCGAGATGGAGCCGGGCACGACGGTGACGACCGCCGCCGATGCCCCGGTGGTTCCGTACTGATTCTCAAGAGGACGGCTTGGGTGGGAGCGGCTCTCACAACAGCCTGCTGAAATTCTGGAGCCGCGATATCCAGACGGTGTCAGACACCCTGTACGTTACGAACCGGTCTCCAGAGAAGCCTCGGGCATGGCCTTGGCGGGTGTCGGCTGCGTGTCGCCCGGCGCTATGACGCGCACCACCAGGGCCAGCACAAAGATCAGCACTTGTGCCGCGCCGACCATGGCGAACGACGTGCTTGAAGTCAGGCAACTGGCGGCCGCTAACTTCTGAGTAACTCAGCGGCCGGCGATCGCAGCAGTGAGAAAAATCCCCGCCCGGTGCGGGGCTTTATTTTGCCGGGCGGGCGAGTGTGAAAAGCGGCCGTTGATCCCGCCCGCGGCCGACCCTGTTTTTTCCCCTGGCTATTTCTTTCGTGTGACTGTGTAGCCCTGGTCGCGCATGAAGTCGACCCGATCCTCCGCCTTGAACGTCTTGGCGGCGAGTTGCAGCAATCGGTAATCCAGCGTACCGTCCATTTCCGGATTATCGAGATTGGTGCTGTTGAGGCGTTTGCGTCCGTCGTCCGGATCGGTCTTCTCGAGCACCCAACCGAGGTCGATGAACTTTCCAATAGCTCGAGTCACGGTGGATGCCGACATGTCCAGCGCGGCACAGATGTCCTGGTGCGTTGTCGAGTGGCCGAGACAGGCGGACTGCCAGTTTATGTACTGGGCCACGCGGATCTGGTTCAGGGTCGTCTCGCCGCTGTGGAACTCGGCGACCACGTTCAGCGACCGGTAGACAAATTCCTGTTGCGTGGCCCGCATCGAGCTCTGAGGTTGTTTTCGCATGCGAAACTACCCTTTAAATCAGACACGATCGGCAGTATACCTATTGAAGGAATTGTTCAGAAGGAATAATTGCCGGTACGTATACGTAATTCGGGGCCTGGCGCTGGCGGGGAAACCCCGCAGAGGGGATATGTGTGGCGATTCATGGTCGATAAGAACAGACCTCGGCGGTGGCTAGGTGGCTAACGATCTCTACTGCCTCCAAGGTAGGTTGCCCCGCTTCGGCGGGGCTTTTTTTTTGGCTCTGTGCACGGCACCGGTAACAGCAACTTTGTCCTTGGGGGAAATGCGAGGCATCCCCCCCGGCGGCACTTTTGTGGGGGGCGTGAGTGAGGCTCTGGTGCGGGTACTTTGTGGGAGATTCTTCAGCCGCGATTCCCGCCTCTTCCGTCCCCAAAAATAATCGCACCCCACTTGGCATCGACCTTCGTGAAAATGTCCGGGTCATGTTTGGCCAGCACCTGCCGGCTGTATTCGGGATAGTGCTCCGGCCCGCCTTCTTCAGGCCACTGGCGCGTGGCGTCGATGACAATCTTCGCAGTCTGTCCGCGCACTGGTGCGCTGGGTTCCAGCGGCATGGTGGGCAGGTTCTCGAAGATGTGGCTGGCCGGGAAGGCTTGCCAGCGGGTTGCGCAGGCCATGAACAGATCGGCCGGATTCCAGATATCGACGTCGTCATCCACCATCACGACGATCTTGAACACCGGGATTAGCTTGGCCAGGCGCTTGCCGACCGCGAGGGCCTGGCCCGGTTCCTTCTTCTTGATGCTGAAGAAAGTGACACTGTCGACGTAACGATAATCGACGATCTCGGGCACGAAACGTTGCAGGCCTGCCACCGTCAGCGCGGCGCTCGGCATTTCGATGAGCGGACGGGTGATGCCGGTGAAGTCATTTACGAACCACGGGTCTTTGCGGTGAGTGATGCGGGTCACGGTCATAGAAAACGCCTGTTCATAAACGGCGCCGATATAACCCGAACCCTCGCCGTACGGGCCGTTCGGTTCGAATGCCTCGAGTGAAATTTCACCCTCGATGATCATCTCGGCGTGGGCCGGCACGCGAATGTGATTCGTATCGCATTTGATGACGTCGATGGCCTTGCCGCGCAGGCCACCGGCCGTGGCCAGTTCGTCGACGGCCTGCTTGCCGCGCCGTTCGGGGATACGCGCGCCGCTGACGAGCCAGATCATCGGGTCCTGGCCGAGCACCAGTGCGATGGGCACCGACGTCTCGCCACGCGCCTTCGCGGCCATGAACATGGTATGACCCGTTTGGCCCTCGCCGGAGCCGACGGCAATGTGCCGGGGACCCTTGATCTCACACCGGTAGGTGCCGATGTTCAGACCCAGTTCGGGGTCGACGTTGAATACCGATGTCGTGTTCAGAAATCGCCCGCTGTCGCCGGGGTTGTTCTTAAAAAACGGATAGCGGGTGATGTCGATTGCATCACCAGTCACGACGACCTGCTTGCAGGGCGCCTGTTCACGCGTGACCTCTACGGGCGGGATGGTCGGGTATTCGCCCCCCGCCTTGTCCAGCATGTCGTCGAGGTAGACGCGGGCTCTGCGATAAGTGGCCGGCCCGTCGTTGGTCACAGGCTCGAGGCCGAACAGAATGGCCTCGCAGTCGACATGGCGCAGTTGATTCGCGATTACGGGCCCGTCGATCCAGCGGCCGTCGATCCTGACGCGTTCAAACAGTACGATGGGCGCGCGAAAGCGGCCGTAAATATCCACCAGTCGGCACATCAGCGCCGTGCCCTCATAGGCGTCCTGATCGATCGCATCGATGCGTTGCAGTAAGCCGTGTTCATCGAGTGCCTGGACGTAGTCGCGCAGCGAGTCGAACGGTGCGGTTGCGCGCGGCCGGCGGTGTGTGGCTGCGGCCGGGGCGATCGATGTGGAATCGGTGGCGGCGCAGCCGGCGGTTGACGCGGCGGCCAGGCCGGCGCCTGTTACCGTCAGGAACTCACGGCGTGATACGGCGTCCTTCGGGCTGGTGCCAGATTGCTTTTCCGACATGCGATTTCTCCTGGGCAGGCGGCAGCGCCAAGGATGCAGTATACGAAATTAAGCGTCAGGCCTGACGGGCCCGTTAATACGGGTGTCCGGTCCGAATGGCTCAAGCCGCAGGGCAGTCAGTCGAGCATCATCAGGCCGCGGTTGCTGCTGTTCCGGTACGGCGTCGTAGTATGATGGCCGCAGAGGGATTTTAAGAAGAGCAAACGCAGATCGGTCGGGCAACCAGTCGGAAGGGAATCCATGCACCGGGCCGGCATCAGACGGACGGGGGTGTGTGCATGTTTAGATTCAGAATCTCCAGCAGGTTCACTGTTGCCTACATGGCAACCGTGGTTTTGTTGATCGCGGGCCCGCAGGTTGCTTGGGCGCAACTCGAAGAGATTATCGTCACGACGCGCAAGCGTGAGGAGAGCCTGCAGAAGGTACCGATCGCGGTGAAGGCCATCGGCGCCGAGCAGATCGAACTGCAGGGTATCAATAGTCTCGAAAAGGCCTTGATGCTG
>SMWD01000070.1 GCA_004357495.1 Gammaproteobacteria bacterium | reverse complement strand
GACATCGACAACGACGGCGACATGGATTTCTTCCTGCCGACGGCCGATCAGGCGAATCGCCTTGTAATCAGCCGCTTCGCGGATGACGGTAAAGTACATTTTACGGACATCACGAAGACGGCCGGCATCGGCGACTTCGGCGGCGCGCGCGGTTGCGCGATGGCCGACTTCGACAACGACGGATTCCTCGATATCTACGTCAACAACGGCGGCGAGTCGAACGTCCTGGTCAACGATGTGCTCGCTCTGCCGGTGTTCGTACAGTTCTACATCGCCTGGGAGCCGGCTCTGAACAAGTTGTACCGGAATAACGGCGACAACACGTTTACCGACGTAACCGAAGGCTCGGGCGCCGGGGGTTTCGGCATCGGCAGCGGCGTCGGCGCGGCCGACCTGAACGACGACGGCTATCCCGACCTGTTCGTGACGAATCGCACCTACTACAGCATGGGCAAGCGCGTCGGCATCGAGCAGAAGAACGAGTTGCTGATGAATAATGGCGGTACGAACAACTGGGTACGCATCGCCCTGGTCGGCACACAGAGCAATCGCTCGGGTTACGGTGCGCGCGTCAAGGTCGTTGCTGGTGACCTCGTCCAGTACCGCGAGCATACGAGTGCGTATGGATATAACTCGGCGGGCGACCCGCGCCTGCTGTTCGGGCTGGGTGACAACGACATGATCGATTACATCGAGGTCACATGGCCGAGCGGCAGCGTGCAGACCGTGACCGGAGCGCCCGGCCAGACGGTGACGATTACCGAGCAGGGCCCCCGCACCCGGTAGTTACACCTCATCCATCGTGCAGATCAGTATCTTCGGCGCGGTGATCGAGCCGATCAGCAGCGTGTTGCCGTAGGTGGCACCGACACTGCTGGCCGAAATCTCGTCGCCGCGGTTCAGGTAAATCTCCTCGACGTTCGCGTTGCCACCCGTATCGATTTCCACGCGCAGTATCTGTGACGGCGCGTCCGTGCCGAGGATGAAGTGCATGACCAGCGCCGGCAGACTGGAATGTGCGCCAATCCACAGGCTGCCGTCCGCGGCGACGTCGATATTGTCGGGAGACGTGCCGAGTGCAATCCTGGTTACGGTCTCGACGGAGTCGTCGGTCGGGTTGCGCCTGAGGACGCGGAGTTCCTGGCCCCCGGTTTCGGCGACGTAAAGAATTCGACCGTCTGGCGACGCGTTGATGCCGCCGCCCGAACGGATGTCGTTTGCGACGACCCGGGCCTTGTCATGGTCGACATAGATCAGTTTTGTCAGCTCGCCGCTATTTGGCGGGCTGTCGTTGGCGACGTAGTATTGTTCGGGGCCGACGGCGACAAGATCGTTCGGCCGCGCGATCAACTCGTCGGTGAACGAGCGCAGGTGGCGGAAACGGCCCGGTTCTTCCTCGGTAAATAATTCGATGTGCTCCGGCTCGGATCCGCGGTTGACCGGATGGTTGATCAGGGCCATCGTGCGCCGGCCGTTGTCGTCGATGTACAGGCTGAGGCCGTGCGGGCGCAGGGGGTCTGGCGGGTCGATCAGGGCCGGCTCGACGCTGAGTGAGTCGGCATGCAGGTCGATACGGCCGATCCAGCCCCGGGCCGGCTCGCCCCGGGCCAGAGCCGCGCGGTCGATCAGCGACAGGTAGGCAAAGCCGCGCTGCCGGTCGATCTGGATATCTTCGGCGCTTCCGTCGAGGTCGAGGGTCTCGCAGACGCCCGCGAAATGCGGATCCGGGCCGCTGAACCGCAGGTAGCCCCACAGGCCGACGATAATGACGATAATGAGCGTGATGAGTACGCCGAGGATGGTCTTGATTATTTTCACGAGTGTATCTTCCCGAGGTCACTGTGCGGTCGTCGGGCGTGACTCGATTGGCAACGTTCGGTCTGCCCCCCAACATCTGTGCGGCCCATAGAATTAATAGCAGTCGATTTCATAGCGGCCGATTCCATAACAGCCCGCTAACGGGAGTATAGACAAACATGGCGGAAATTCCGCAGGATCAACCCCAGCAGCCCGGTATCCGGTTCGGCCCCCGGTTCCTCAAGCTGATCATGGTCGAAGGCGTCAGCAAGGGCAACGTGCTGACGCTGCTGTTCGGTTCCTTCTTCGGCATCGCGATGATGAGCTTCATCAATGCGAGTCAGCCGTATATTTTTACGGAGATTCTGAAGATCCCGACCGCGGAGCAGGGCCAGCTTGCCGGTGACATGACGTTCTATCAGGAACTCGTGATCATCGCCGTCATCGGCCTGATCGGCGCGCTATCGGACAAGATCGGTCGCAAGCCGATATGGGTCGGCGCATTCCTGATTATCGGCCTGGGCTATTTCCTGTATCCGCTTGCCGACAGCGTCGATACCCTGATCTGGTACCGGATGCTCTTCGCCGTCGGCTTCGCGATGAACGTGACGATGTTGCCGGCCGTGGCCAACGATTACCCGATGGAGCCCTCGCGCGCGAAGACGCTGGCGATCTGCTTCTTCCTGAACGGTCTCGGCTTCATTTTCGTGCTGACGCCGCTGCGATTCCTTCTGCCGCTATATACTGAGATCGCGCCGGACGCCATCTGGGCCGGCCGCTACTGGTTGTGGAGCGCGTCGAGCATCGCATTGATCGTTTCGACCGGTTTGGCGATCGGCCTGAAGTCCGGCGCCCCGGAGCAGTTGACGAAGCGCGACTCGTTTCTCGCGACTCTCAGCATCGGGATTAGTGCCGCCAAGCGGCCGCGGGTTTCGCTGGCCTACCTCGCGGCGATCGTGTCCCGCGGCGACCTCGCGGTACTGAGCACGTTCTTCGTGCTGTGGCTGACGCAGGCCGGCATCGCGGAGGGCATGACGACGGCCGAGGCATCCGGACAGGCGATCAAGTTTTATATCCTGATCCAGATGTTCGCGCTCGTCTGGCTGGGCTGCCTGGTGTTCATCCTCGACAAGATAGACCGCGTCGTGTCGCTGGCGATCGCGATGGTGCTGGCCGGCATCGGCTACGGCTCGCTGTACTTTATTACCGACCCCTTCGGCCCGCAGATGTACGCGGCCGCCGCGCTCGTCGGCATGGGCGAGATGTCCGCGAATATCTCAGCGCTGACGCTGATCGGCAGCGAGGCGCCGGTCAAAGGTCGGGGCGCGGTCATCGGCATGTTCAGCCTGTTCGGTGCCGTCGGCATCCTGTGTACCGCGAAGTTCGGCGGCTGGCTGTTCAGCAACTGGTTGCCGGTCGGGCCGTTTGTGCTCGTAGCCGGGGCGAACGCCGTCGTGTTTGTACTGGCGATCGGGATGTTGTTCGTATTTCCCAAAAACAAGGCAACGGCGGCATAAGTCCGACCCGCGCGTAAGGTAAAGACATGCAAAGACGACAATTCCTGCAGAACGGTTTCGCCGGAGTCGGCGTAGGTGCCGCGATGGGGCTTGCCATGGGTGCGTTCGGCGAAAAAGCCATGGCCGGCGAGCACATGCGCGCGGGCACGTCAGTGGGTGGCGATGCACTGCGCGGGCCGTACCTCGATCTGCTGACGGGTCGCGGTAATCAGCTTGCCTATGCACGCCTGCAAAGCGACCTCGACTTCGGCAAACAGAAATATTTCTGGTTCAAGGGCTACGTCATGGGACATCAGCCCACCCAACGTATCCGCGATCTGGTCGGCGCCCAGGGTTTCGGCGTCATTCGCCTGAACGAGCGTGAGGACGGCGTCATCGAGCGTATCTGCCGCGAGATCATTTTGTATACCGATCTGCGCAGTAACGAAGTCCTGCAGGAATGGCACAACCCGTATATCGACGAAACGGTACCGGTGGTGCATGTTGACAACGACCCGTTCAACTACCTGATCGAGCCGTTTTTCCCGGTGCCGCCGGATTTCGGCGGGCTTAACAAGAACGAGGAAAAGCCGAAGCGCGTGCCGTTCGTTCTGCCGTGGGTGCAGAACGGCGACTGGCTCGAGATGGAACTGCACATCCACCTCGCCTACCCGAACGCATTGCAGCCGGACGAGTGGCCGCGCGAATCATCCGGCGAGATCGCACAGGTGTCGGAGTTCTTCGCGCATCACGTCAGGGCCGAAGACATGCAGAACGAGAAGCTGACGACGCTGCCCTATCGTGGTACGTGGAACCGCATCACACCGTGGCTGCCGTGGATGCTGATGGGGCAGGCCGAGGGCAACTGTCAGTACGCGGCATTCATGGGTACCTGCGAGCATCCCGGCGACGTGCTGCCGCGGCCGGTTATCGACTACGCCGAGAAGCACTATGCCACGTACTTCGATGCGCCCGACGTGTGGACGCCGGTCGGGCTGTCGAGCCTCGAGAACTACAAACATACGCAGAAGCCCGCGCCGGTCAAGGGCCGGACTTGAACCGGATCATGGCCCACACTTCGCCCAGGACCCGGCCCGAAACTCAGCAGTTCGGCGACCATCTGATGTACATCGGTGGCGAGTTCGTCGCCAGCGAGAGCGGTCAGTGGATGGATTCCGTGAGCCCGGCAACCGGTGAAGTGCATGGTCGTGTACCGGCCGCCACGCCGGCGGATGTCGACCGGGCGGTGCGCTCGGCCAGGGCGGCGCAACCGGAGTGGGCGGCGACACACGTGTTCGAACGCGGCGCGATTCTGCGCAAGCTGGCCGATGCTGTGCGCAATGCGCAAGACGTGTTGTTGCTGGAGGCGGCCGACACCGGCAATACGATCGGCAGCCTCGGGGGTGACCTCGTGCTGGCCGCGGCCTATATCGATTTCATCGCCGGGCTGGGCATGGAGATCAAGGGTGAGAGTGTCCCGGCGACACCGCAGAACATTCATTTCACGCTGCGTGAACCGTACGGGGTCGTCGGGCGTATCGTGCCGTTCAATCACCCCTTCCTGTTCGCCGGCGCGCATCTGGCGGCGCCGCTGATGGCCGGCAATGGCGTGGTGCTGAAGTCTCCGGATCAGAGTCCGTTGTCGGCAACGGTCATGGCACGGATTTGCCACGAGATACTGCCGCCGGGCCTGGTTAATTTCGTGTCGGGCGTCGGCACCGTCGTCGGCGATGCAATTGTCAGGCACCCGGATGTCCCGCGCATCGGCTTTACCGGTTCCGTCGCCACCGGCATGGCGATCCAGCGCTCGGCGGCCGAGGTTGCGGTCAAGCATATCTCGCTGGAACTCGGCGGCAAGAACCCGTTCATCGCGTTCCCGGACGTCGATATCGAGGAAGTTGCCCAGGCGGCCGTCAACGGCATGAATTTCGCGTGGTCCGGGCAATCCTGCGGCTCGACGAGCCGGCTCATGCTGCACGAGTCGATTTACGACGACGTCGTCGCGCGGATCAAGGACAAGGTCGAGAAGATCCGGCTCGGCGAGCCGACCGATCCGGACGCGGGTATGGGGCCGGTCAACTCCGCGGGGCATCACGCGCGCATCCTCGATATCATCGAGTCGGCAAAGCATGAAGGCGCCACGACGATCACGGGTGGCGGAATTCCGGAAGGCGAGCGTTACCAGCATGGCTTCTGGATCGCGCCGACGGTGTTCGGCGATGTGACCATGAACATGCGTGTGGCCCGCGAGGAAGTTTTCGGGCCCGTGCTGTCGATCCTGAAATGGAAAACCAGCGAAGAAGTTATCGCGATGGCGAATGATCTTGATCTTGGCCTGACGGCGGCCGTCTGGACCGGCGACCTGAAACTGGCCATGAAGACCGTTCGCCAGCTCGAGGCCGGCCTGATCTGGATCAACGGCACCGGCCGACATTACCTCGGCACGGGTTTCAACGGCTGGAAGAACAGTGGCCTCGGTCGCGAAGAATGTCTTGATGAAGTGCTGAGTTACACGCGGACCAAAGCCGTACATATCATTTGCTGATTTTTTAGCGTTTAATCGCTGCGCGGGGACGAGTCTGTCCCGAACCCGGAGGTATCAGACTTGAGCGAACAATCCGAATCAACCCCACCAGCCGGCAGCGGCCGCAAGTTCCTGTTCGTCTGGTTACAGCCGGGCGTTTCGATGGTGAACGCCGTGGTGTTCTGTTATGCCTCGTTTGCGACGATCGGCCTGCTGACCTTCATATCGACGGGCACGGCGCTCGTTCTGAATGTCAACTTCGGCATACCTGTCGACCAGCAGGGCACCATCAGCGGTGACCTCGTTATCGTCACCGAGATCGTGCAACTCATGGTCTTCGGCGTCGTCGGGATTCTTTCGGATCGTATCGGTCGGCGCGAACTCTTCTCTGCCGGCATGTTCGTCATGGGCGTTGCGTACTTGCTGTATCCCTTCGCCAGTTCCATCAGCGAGCTGATCGTCTACCGCGCACTCTACGCTGCGGGGCTGGGTGCCGCCACCGGCATGTTGCAGACGATTGTGGCGGATTATCCGCAGGACCGCTCGCGCGGCAAGCTGGTTGCATTGGGGGGCGCCTTCAATGGCATCGGCGTTATTGTTGTCACCGTGGTTTTCGGTCGTTTCGCGCCGCCGGCGCTGATCGAGGCAGGCTACGATGCGATGACAACGACGCGCATCGTGCACGGAATCATATTCGTGGTCTGTACCGTGTCATCGATCATTTTTCTGCTGGGTCTGAAAAAGGGCACGCCCGCCCGCAAGGAAGAACGGCCGCCGATCCGGACGCTGATGTTAAGCGGCTATGCGGAGGCGCGCCGCAATCCGCGCATCGCGCTCGCGTATGCATGCGCCTTCGTCGCGCGCAGCGATCTCGTGATCCTCGGGACCTTCGTCGTGCTCTGGGGTACCGTTGCCGGCGTTGCACAGGGCCTGGATCCGGCCGTTGCCGCCGCCCGTGGCGCCGGCATTTTCGGCATCGCGTCCGCTGCCGCCCTGCTCTGGCTCGGCGTGCTGGGGACGTTCATGGATCGTTTTAATCGCGTCACCGTGGTGATTGTCTGCATGGCGCTCGCGGCGATCGGTTATAGCAGCATGTGGCTGGTCGATGATCCGTTGTCGCCTGCAGCAATCCCCTATCTTCTCTTGCTCGGGGTCGGTCAGGTCAGCGCTTTCTTCGGTGCGACCACGTTACTGAGCCTGGAGGCGCCCAAGTTATCGCGCGGGGCCGTGGTCGGCGCATTCAATATGAGCGGCGCGATCGGTATCTTCTTTGCCTCGGGTCTCGGCGGGCGCCTGTTCGATTCGATCGGGCCGGCCGCGCCGTTCGGGCTGATCGGATCCCTGAACGCGGTCGTCATGTTGCTGGCGATCGTCGTCAGGCTCAAGTCACCGGGGCATATTCCCGGGCGCAGTTAAATGGGGTTGATCCTGCTCGCCGGGACAGCGATGGGCCGGAGGTTTTCTTACTGCGCAGGAACGTCGAAGCCGGCCGACTCGATGGCGCGTTCGATCGCGGAACGCTGGATCAGCGTGCTGTCGAATTCGACGTCGACCGTGCCGGCGTCGAGGTCGGCGGCGGTCTTGCCGATGCCGTCGTGCTCACCGAGGGCCTTCTGAATGCTCGTGACGCAGCCGCCGCAGGTCATGCCTTCTACCTTGATCGTGATTTTGTCCATTTAACGGTTCCTTCAGTTTCGGTCGAAATCCGGTCGCCAGCGCTTCAGCAACAGCGAGTTGCTGACCACACTGACGCTGCTCATGGCCATGGCCGCGCCGGCCATCGTCGGCGTCAGGATACCCATTGCCGCCAGCGGGATGCCGACGACATTGTAGATGAAAGCCCAGAACAGGTTTTGCTTGATCTTGCGAAACGTGGCGCGGCTCGCCGAAATTGCGGCGCCGACGAGGCGCGGGTCGCTGCGCATCAGCGTGATGCCGGCTGTCTCCATCGCGATGTCGGTGCCGCTGCCCATCGCGATGCCGACGTCGGCCGCAGCCAGTGCCGGCGCATCGTTGATGCCGTCACCGATCATGCCGACTGCGTGTCCTGCTTGGCTGAGTTCCTGCACCACCTCGGCCTTCTCGTCGGGTTTGATCGAGCCGCGCGTATGATCGACGCCAACCTGGCGACCGATCTCCTCGGCGACGAGCACGGCATCGCCCGACAGCATCCAGGTCTCGATGCCGAGTGCGCGCAGCGATCCGACTGCCTCGATCGCCTCGGGCCGCAGTGTATCCGCGATCGCGATCAGCCCGATAAGACGTTGATCCTCGGCAACCCAGACGACGGTTTTTGCCTCGGTCTCCCACGCGCGGGCGCGTTTCTGCTCGGCTGACGGGTCCAGGCCGCGCTCGACGAGCAGTTGCTCGTTGCCGACGACAATCTCCCGGCCGCCGGCATGTCCGGCCACGCCCTTGCCCGTGAAGCTCTGGAAATCTTCGATCCTCGGCAGGTCGAGGCCGCGCTCGGTGGCACGCGTCAGCATGGCGCGGGCCAGCGGATGCTCGCTGCCCTGCTGCACCGTTGCCGCGATCTGCAACAATTCGTCTTCGCTACCGTCCAGCGCATGCAGGTCGACGATCGCCGGGCGACCCTCGGTCAGCGTGCCGGTCTTGTCGAAAATAATCGCGCTCAAACGGTGTGCGCGCTCGAGCGATGCGATGTCCTTGATCAGGATGCCGGCGCGTGCCGCGGCACCGGTGCCGGTCATGATCGCCGTCGGCGTCGCGAGGCCCAGCGCACAGGGGCAGGCGATAACGAGCACGGACACGGCGGCGATCAGTGCCGACTCGAAGTTACCGGTCGAGAACCACCATGCCGCGAAAGTCAGCGCGGCGATGGCGATGACGATCGGCACGAAGATCGAGGATATCCGGTCGACGAGACGTTGCACCGGCGCCTTGCCGGCCTGCGCATTTTCGACGAGTCGGATGATTCTCGCCAGCGTCGAATCCTCGCCGATGTTCGTCGCGCGCACCTCGAGCAAACCGGTGCCGTTGATCGCGCCGCCGGTCACGGTATCGCCCTGCGCTTTGAGCACCGGCAGGCTCTCGCCGGTAATCAGGGATTCGTCCAGTTCGCTCTGACCCGCGAGTACCCGGCCGTCGACCGGGATGCGTTCCCCCGGCTTGATGATCACCGTGTCGCCGCTGCGGACTTCACCGATCGGCAACTGCGTTTCGCTGCCGTCGCGATCGCGGATGCGTGCTGTTTGCGGGCGCAGGTCCATGAGCTGACGAATGGCGGCGGTCGTGCCGCGTTTCGCGCGCGCCTCCATGTATTTGCCGAGCAGCACCAGCGTGATGATGACCGCCGACGCCTCGAAATACAGCTTTCCCTGTGCGTCGGCGCCCAGCGTGGCGATGAGGTACCAGCTGTAAGCGTATGCGGAGGTCGTGCCCATGACCACCAGCACGTCCATGTTGGCCGAGCCGGCCCGCAGGGCCTTGTATGCCGCCTTGTAAAATCGTGCGCCGATGATGAACTGCACGGGCGTGGCCAGCATCACTTCCATGGATGGATGATGTTCGAAATCGGAGCCGAGAAACTTCGCGATCATGTGCAGCACCATCGGCGCCGACAGCGCGATCGACACGCATAGGATCAGCGAGTCTTTGCGCAATTGCGCGGCCTCTTTTGCCCGGTGCGCCTCGTCGGCGAGCGCCTGTTGTTCCGACGACGACGCGATGTGTGGCTCGAAGCCGGCGAGCCGCACCGCATCGGCCAGGGCATCTGCGTGGACGACCCCGGCGATACCGCTGACATCGGCGCGTTCCAGGCCAACGTTGACATCGGCCTCGAGAACGCCGGGCACCTTGCGCAGTGCCTTCTCGACACGGCCCGCGCAGGTGGCGCAGGTCATGCCGCCGACGCCGAAAGAAAAGGCCTCGGCACTGACATCGAAGCCGGCGCCGGTGACCACCCCGGCAATCTCGTTGACGTTCGTGACGGCCGGGTCGAACGACACGTTGGCGCGTTCGAGTGCGAAATTCACCGCGGCCTCGGCAATGCCGCTGGCGCGCGTCAGTGCCTTTTCGAGGCGTGTCGCACAGGCGCTGCAGGTCATGCCTTCGATGGCAAAGTCTGTTGTGGTAGCGGTCACGTATCGGCCTCCGTTGCGGGGCGCCGATGATAGCAGTTCTTGCCGACCGCGGTGTCGCCGTCCTATCTTGACGGCAGGAACGTGCGTCTTGGCGGGCGGGCGAAGAGCCTGATGAATTCGCCGAACACCTGGTTGCCCAGGCGAATGGAATGCTCGATGTTGTCGGTCGTCTGCGCGCGGATCTGCACCGCGCGTTCCGGGCCGCCGGCCTCGGCGGCCATGGCCGGAGTGTGTAGCCAGCGGTGAATGGTCGGCTGGTCGACCTCGAGGTGAAATTGCAGGCCGTAGACGTTGTGCTTGTAGCGGAAGGCCTGGTTCCGGCATTCGGGCGAGCTCGCAAGATGTACGGCGCCGTGCGGAATCTCGAACGTATCACCGTGCCACTGGAAAATCTGCTGACGGTCATCGAACGGGGCGAACAGCGGGTCCCGCCGGCCGTCTTCGGTCGGGTTGAGTTCGTACCAGCCGATCTCCCTGGACGGGTTTTTGCGGACCCGGGCGCCGAGTGCGCGGGCGATGAGTTGTGCGCCAAGGCAAATGCCCAGCACCGGTTTGCCGGCGCGGATCGCCTGCCGGATGACTTCGATTTCGGTCAGCAGGTGCGGGTAGCGATCTGACTGATCGCAGTTCATCGGGCCGCCGAGGATGATCAGCCCGCTATAACGGGAGATTTCGGGCGTCGCATCGGGGTGGCGCCCGAAATTGACGTAGCGCAAGCGGAAACGCGCGTCGCGCAGCAGTGGATCGAGGTTGCCCAGGATTTCGTAGGGCACGTGTTGAAATACCAGCAGTCGTCTCATCTTGCGCGCAACGATCCACGACTCGCGCGGTCGTGTCAACGAGTGGTACGGTGCACAAGGTTTACAGTACACGGACGGAGTCAATTGCCGCTATGATCAGATTGGTTTTGCATCTGCTTGCCGGCGGCAGCCTGGCTGCGGGGATGATTTCGCTCGCCGTTGCCGGCGATGCCTACCGGCCAGATCCCGGGCGCTACGCAATCCATGTCGAGCCCTCGGTTGCGCTGCCGTACCCGGCACTGGACAAGGATCTGCTCTTGCGTCTGACGTATCCGGAACCCCGGGAGGATGAGCAACACCCGCTGATTATCTTCTCGCACGGCGGGCGCTGTTCCCGGGATGCGTACACCGGGTTTGCCGATCACTGGGCATCGCACGGCTATATCGTCGTGCAGCCGGCCCATCTCGACTCGAGTTCGATCGAGCCGCCCGCATTGCGCGGCATGCAGATGATGAATACGGCGGTGCGCACGCGGCGCATGGATCTCCCGTATATCATTGATTCAATCGGCACGATCGAGGCACTCGTACCGGCGTTGCGGGGCCGGATCGACAGTGAGCGCATCGTCGTCGCGGGGCACTCACTCGGCGGCGCGACGGCGATGGCCGTGACCGGTGTCATCATGGTTGATCCGTCGACCGGCGAGGAATTCGGTTTTCTCGACGCACGTATCGATGCGTTGCTGCTGATAACCAACCCGGGCAATAGCCCGCTGATGCCGGATGATCCCTGGCGCTTTGTCGCGCTGCCCACCTTTGTCGCGACTGGTACGAACGATGTCAGCGGTCTGGCCCGGGCGATCAAGAGTAAGTCGGTGTTCCATTTCCCCGTCGGCGCACAATTTGCCGACACGCCGAATCACTATCTGTTCATCGATGACATGGATCACTACCTGGGCGGGCTGATTTGCAAGCCTCGCCCGGACGACACGCCGGATCAGGATGCTGCGCGTATCATCAACGGCGTCAGTGTTGCTTTTCTCAATGCCTACATGAAGGGTGACACGAATGCGCTCGAGTTTCTGAACGGCCAGCAGATGCCCGAGTCTGTCCCGCGCGCGACGCTGTCGATCAGGTAAGCTCGATGCGCAGCCTGTCGGCGTCCAGATGCGCCGGGAATTTCCTGCGAAACCGTTCCAGTGCCGACCCATCGAGACACACAGTTTCGCTGTGCGCGCCATCGCCACAAGCGACTATGGTGTTGCCCAGAAAATCGTATGCGGCACTGTCGCCGGCATAGCGGATATCCTTGCCGTCTGTTTCGATGCGATTGACGCCGACCGCATAGCACAGATTTTCAACTGCCCGCGCGGGTATCAGTATCTGCCAGGCCGAGCGCCGCGCCGCCGGCCAGTTAGCGATATAAATAATGAGATCGAATTCGTCAGGGCCGCGGCTCCAGCCGGGAAAGCGCAGGTCGTAGCAAACCAGCGGGCAAATGCGCCAGTCTTTCAGTGTGAATATTTTGCGTTCGCAACCGGCGGCGAAGTGCTTATGCTCGTCGGCCATACGAAACAAGTGGCGCTTGTCGTACCAATTCACATTGCCATCCGGAGACGCCCAGATCAGACGGTTGTAGTAACGACCGTCAGCTTCGATGATCAGACTGCCGCACAGCGTAACGTCGTAATCCTGTGCCATCAGCTTCATCCACGCGACGGACTCGCCCGTCATGGTTTCCGCGTGGTTCCGCGCATCCATCGTGAAGCCGGTGGTGAACATCTCGGGCAGTACGACGAGGTCCGTCGCTTGCTCGAGTGCGGCGAGCAGGCCGTCGAAGTGCGCCCGGTTTGCTTCCGGCTTGTGCCAGAAAAGACTTGTTTGCAGCAATGTTACCGTCAGATCCCGCACAGTATTTCCGTTGCTCGTTCCAGAGTGTCAGTGTTTTTCGCGAAGCAGAATCGTAACAGATGCTGGTCTGGCGCCGTTGCGTAGAAAACCGATACGGGAATGGCGGCTACGCCGACCTCGCGGGTCAGGCGCCTGGCGTATTCGACGTCCGGCTCGTCGGTGATGGCAGAATAATCGAGGAGCTGAAAATAAGTGCCTGCCGACGGTGTGTATGCGAAGCGTGAGCCTTCGAGCAGCCTGCAGAAATTGTCACGCTTGCGCGCGTAGAATGCCGGCAAATCGAGGTAATGAGCGGCACCGGTCTGCAGGAAATCTGCGAGTCCCAGCTGCATGGGTGTCACGACACAGAACTGTACGAACTGGTGCACCTTGCGAAATTCGGCCATCAAATGAGCCGGTGCGATGCAATAGCCGATTTTCCAGCCGGTCATGTGAAAGGTCTTGCCGAACGACGAGACCACGAGGCTGCGCCGCGCGAGTTCCGGGTAGCGCAGCAGGCTCACGTGCGAGCGGCCGTCAAAAATGATGTGCTCGTATACTTCATCGCCGAGCAGGATGATGTCGGTTGGTTCGACCAGGTTCGCAAGCTCGACCATATCCTGGTCGTCGAGCACGCTGCCGGTGGGATTGTGGGGCGTGTTGAGGATGATCATTTTCGTCCGGTCATTGATCGCGTCGGCAACCCGATTCCAGTCGATGCAAAAGTTTGGGGTGGTCATCGGGATATGAATTGCGCGACCACCCGCGAGCCGGATCGCCGGATCGTAGGAATCGTAGGCCGGGTCGAATACGATGACTTCGTCGCGGTCATGCACGAAGGCTTCGATCGCCGTGAATAACGCTGCCGTCGCGCCCGAGGTTACCGTCACCTCGCTGTCGGCATCGGGCTTGCACGCATACATGTGTTCGGTCTTGAGCGCGATTTGCTGGCGCAGCCCGGCTACACCGGCCATCGGTGCATACTGGTTGTGGCCAGCCAGCATGTGGTGATTGACGTGTGCCAGCAAGTCGTCGGGCGCTGGGAAATCCGGAAAACCCTGCGACAGGTTGATGGCGCCGCAGTCTGTCGCCAACTGTGACATGACCGTGAAAATTGTCGTCCCGAGGCCGGGAAGCTTGCTCTGGTTCATGGCTATGGAGTGAGTGATCGCGTTGGTAGAGGTTATTTGCAGCGAGGCCCAAGGCTTAAACATGGCCGAAGTATTATGCGCCAAACTATTGACTCAGCGTGCGGATTCCACGATATTACCAAAGCTTGAATGCCTGATTGTCCCTGCGTATTTTCTGTTCCGCCCGATTTTCGACCGAAGAATTGTCGTTTCCCGCGCACGTCGTCGGCATCGGGTCCAACTGTGGTGTAGTAATGAATTTATCGAATCACCCTGCTTCGATCGAAACGGTGGCCACTGGTATCGACGCCGCTGCGTCAGTGCCCTTCGATTCTCCGCCGTCGCCCCCTGCAGTTGACCCCCTCGCGGACAATCGTCCCTTAGACGGCACGGCGGCAGCGTATTATCCCACTGGCCGCAGTCACCGGATGGCCAATGTTCGCCGGATGATCGGGCAAGTCGCCGGTTTCACGACCAATGTGCTGATCACGGGTGAGTCCGGTACCGGCAAGGAATGGGCCGCCCGCTATATCCACGCCTTGTCGCCGCGCGCGGAGCACCCGTTCGTACCGGTCAACTGCGGAGCCATTCCGGCCGACCTGCTCGAAAGCGAATTGTTCGGTCACGAGAAGGGTGCATTTACCGGGGCCATTTCCGCGCGCGTGGGCCGGTTCGAGGCCGCCGAGGGCGGCACGCTGTTCCTGGATGAAATTGGCGACATGAGTCTGTCAATGCAGGTCAAGTTACTGCGCGTCCTGCAAGAACGTGTCTATGAGCGTGTCGGCAGTAATCGCAGTCGTTCATGTGACGTACGTATCGTCGCTGCCACGCATCGTAATCTCGAGGATGCGATCGTCGACGGTGGGTTTCGTGAAGACCTGTATTACCGCCTGAATGTTTTTCCGATCGAGTTGCCGGCATTGCGCCAGCGCATCGAAGATCTTCCCGATCTGCTCGACAAGATCCGGCAACGCTGTATCGATTCCGGCCTGCAGATTATCGACATCACCCCGGGCGCCGTGCGGGTGCTGAAGCATTACCAATGGCCGGGCAATATCCGCGAACTGTCGAATCTGGTCGAGCGCCTGTGCGTGCTGTATCCATCCGGTACCGTCGATATCCAGAATCTGCCGACCCGGTATACGGCCGGGGCGCCGCTGCGAGACAGCGATCGCGAAGGAGTCGCCTCGACCCGGGCTTCGGGGCCGCAACCACAGGACTTCGATCTGCCGAGCGAGAGTGTGCCGCTCAAGGCGTATCTCGAGAACATCGAGGTCGCGTTGATTCGGCGGGCACTGCACGAATGCAACGGGGTAATCGCCCATGCGGCCCGGCATTTACACATTCGACGCACAACGCTGGCCGAAAAAATGAAACGCTACTGCATCAACTCCTCATTTAATCCGGAGTTGGACTAAGCAGCCTCGATGCTGTCGAATGTTGTCAACTGGTCACGGCCTCTGCGTTTCGAGTGATATAACGCTTCATCGGCTGCCGCTAGAAATGCCTTGGGTGAGTCGAACTTGCAATGGTCCGTCAGGGTAGCGATTCCGATTGACAGTGTGACGTTCACGATATCGCCGTCGCCGTCGCGTATGGTCGTGTCATGCGCGGCTTCGACAAGCCGTGCGGCAACGGCTTCGGCTTCCTGTGCATCGCTCCACCAGGCAGCAGCACAAATTCATCGCCACCGAAGCGTGCAACGAGGTCCTGTTCCCTGATGTTGTAGGCAAGCAGGGTACCTACCTCCTGCAGCATCGTATCGCCGGTCTGGTGCCCATGACTGTCATTAACCTGCTTGAAGTGATCGATATCGATGAAAATCAGGCTCAGTGGCCAGTGCTGTGAGGTTGACATGGTAAATTCCTTCACCAGACGAGCCTCGAAACTGCGGCGATTGTGTACCCCCGTCAGCGCATCACGATTGCTCTCGTCCTTCAATTCCTCGTTCTCGAGGCGTTGCGTGCGCCGGCGCAGGTCCGCTTGATCCTGCAGGGCATGAAGATTGCGGATTGTCAGGATTTCGCGCGCAGTATCGGATATTTCGTGCAACTGGGCAGGATCAAAAACTTCCATCTCGAAAAGGCTTTCGGTAACCGGCATCTGTCGGCTGATCGTCTCGAACATCTCCGCCAGACGGTTTGGCAGTATGCCGAGGTGTCGGTGGGCATCCTTGCCTATTTGTTCGATCGCGCGATGGTCGGTATCGAGCCGGGCGCTTTCGATGTCGGTGAGCTCACGATGAGGCATCGTAAACGGCGGCGTTTCCCGGTAGATCTCCGGTGCGATCTTGTCGATCGCCAGCATGCCGATATCCTGTAGCAATGCAGCGAGGAAAATTTCCTCTGCGTCGCGTCGGCCGAATTCGCTGGCCAGCTTGATCAGTCGCGCGGCCAGTGCAGGCTCGGTGTTGATCAGTGCCACGACGTCCTGCACGGAACTGCTGGCGCCGCCGAACGTTCGGTGCAATTCCACGACGGTGGCGGGAAAGCCCGGCAGGTCCAGATCGTCGCGACTCAGGTCCCTGGCCAGGTCACTGATGAATTCGAAACAGGCAGCGTGCAGTTCTTGTTCGGTGGACATCCGTGATTCCTGTGTGACAGCGGGGGTGTGGCCGCACGATGCGGCTGACGCCCGGGGGATCTATCGGCTGGCCGGCGGGCAAACTTGAGGGGCGCTAGGTAGCAATCGGGGGGTTAGGGTTGCCAATAGTGATGCAAACCTTTGCCTGATCTTTTCCAATGGCATTAGTGGCGACGGTGGTGAGCGCCCAGGCCAAGATTTTGACTTTTGCGTGGCCCGCCGTCCCTGCTGCGACGCATTACAAATTGATGAAAAATCCCGATGGTGGTTCTGGATTCAGCCAGGTGGGATCGAATATCGTGTCCGTGACAGTAGACGAGACCATACCGGTGCATCTGCATGACTGGAACAATGCCATGTACACGATCGATGCATGTGATGCGCTGGACGCGTGTATTTCCTCCTCTGTGCTAACAACCACCAGCCTCATGTTAAACGCTATTGGCTACTTCAAGCCGACGAACCCGACGGCGAACCATCAAATGGGTCTGCGTACAGTAATGTCGAGCGACGGCAAAGTGGTCGCGGTAGGCACGAATACGAATGAGGGATTTGTCTACGTGTTCCGTTGGAGTGCGGGACCAGGCTGGACACAGGACACGGTCATCCAGCCAAATAAATTCCAATACAGTATGGCAATGTCGGGCGACGGCAATACGTTGGCGCTGGGCACAAGCAGTAATTCTATTCTGATTTATAAGTACACAACGAGTTGGGCTCTCGACGAGACAGTTGTCTCCTCTGGAAGCCCCATCACCTTTGGCCTTCGTGTGGCGTTATCCCGTGATGGCACCACTCTGGCTGTCGGTGATAATAATTTTACCGGCACCAAGGGTGCGGTTTACGTCTATCGTGATAACGGTACGAGTTGGCCCCAACTCGGTGGCGACCTCAGTGCCTCGGATTTTGCAGGTGATACCGCTACTGCTGCGAGTTTTGGTCAAGCTGTGGCATTGTCCGATAACGGTAATACCTTGGGCGTTGGGGCGATTTACGCCGATACGGTAAGCGTGAATGATGCCGGTAAAGCCTATGTTTATAGGTGGTCCGGAAGTGTCTGGAATGAAGAAGCAATCCTGGAGGAAAGCGATTCGGGGAGCAACAAGCGCTTCGGCAGCGCACTTGGCTTCGCGGATGATGGCAACACACTTGCAGTGGGCAGGAACTCCCAGGGAGGGTCAGGTAGTGCCTACGTATTCAGGTTTAGTGGTACCTGGTCACAGCAAGGCGGGCCATTAGTCGCGACAAGCGGTGATGGTGAAGGATTGGGTACCACTATCGCAATTTCGTCGGACGGTAATACCCTGGTCACGGGCTCTGTGTTCGAAGATGGTTCTGGCACCGGCATCAATCCACCTGCTGACTCCTTTGCATCCTCCGCTGGCGCCGCCTACGTCTTTAGCTTCAGTGCCGGTAACTGGATACAAAGCGCGTATGTAAAATCGCGTTACACCGAGGCTGGCGATGCGCTTGGCGTCAGTGTTGCTATGTCAGCAGACGGGCAGACAATTGGCATTGGGTCGTATCTCGATGACAGTAATACGACGGGAATCAACAGCACTCCGAATGATGATGGCAGTACGAATCAGTCAGGTGCACTCTATATATATTGATTTTCAGCCAAACTTCAGCGAGTAATCATGCGTTCAGAAAATAAACTTTAACTGCAGTTAGGCGAAATTGATATTGCCAATATTCGCCTTGATCACCGTTCCTGTGATGATATTCCACAGCTGCGAGCGCAGAGTATACTGCTCCGTTTTTTTTTGCCCGGTAGATTTATGCGAAAATCGGACTTTTCGTTCTGGCGCTAATTACGGAATTCGCGGGGCGTCTGACCCGTCCAGCGCTTGAACGCGCGTGAAAAATTGCTCTGATCCGAGAACCCGAGCAGGTAGGCAATCTGACTCAGCGACAGATTGGCTTCGCGAACATACTCCTGTGCGAGCGAATCGCGGGTTTCATCGCGGATCGATTGATAACTCATGCCCTCGTTCTGCAGTTGCCGTTGTAATGTGCTGAGGCTGCGGTTCATGCGCCCGGCGATCGTTGCCTGGCTGGACCGGCCCGACGGCAGCAGCGAGACCAGCAGCTCGCGAACTTCCGATGCCACTTTGTGCGGATCCAGGCTCTCCAGGTAATGCTCAGCCACTTTGTCATTGGCCCGCGCCAGGGCGGTATTATCGCCGGGCAGTGTGACCTCCAGGGACGGACTGTCGAAGACGATATGTGTGCGGTCCGCGCTGAAATGAACCGGGCAGCCGAGTACCTGTATGTAGTCTCCTGCGGCGCCATGATCGGCGTGCTCCACGGCGACCGCGGCCGGCGCGAAGTGCGCGTCGGTCGCAGTCCGGCACATCTGGACGATGGCGGAGATGAAAGCATCGACGGCGGTCTCGGTCGGCACATGGGCCGGGTCTGACATGATCTCGGTCAGAACATGGGTATTACCCTGTGATTCGAGGCTCAGCTGCATCGGCACCGTGCTGATGACCCGGTAATATCGGCACAGGCGTTGCAGCGAACCGAGCAGCGTGGCGCTGGACAGCCATGAGTAGCCCAGCGCATGAAACGACGTTGGCCGGATGCGTCGGCCGGCATACAACCCGAACGCCGGGTCGCCGGTCACCTCGACCGCTGCCTGCCAGAGTGCCTGCATGCCGCGCCACGGGTAACGCGCGCCCGCGGCGTCGAGCTGCGCGTAATCCAGACCGGCAGTGGCAAAGACCGGCCGCGGATCGGTCGCATAATGCGATTCCAGGGTTTCGGCAACCACCCGGGCCGCGGATGTCAACGTCGTGGGCTCAAATAACATGCTTGTCTCCGACTCCTGATGTGCATTGAATCCGGTTTGACCGGTATTGACAAGACCGCCGTTCCCGCCGCGTCCAGACTGGCCGGACCATGGAAATCACGCAGCGTCCCTCCGATCTTCTGCACGTACTCGAGGCTGCAGATCGAGTCGCCCGGGCCGCGCAACTCTGGATTCGTCACGGTATTCCTGGCGCGCGCAGGGATCTTGTGGCCGGGTTGATAGACGGGCTGTGCGATGGATTGGCGCTGCAGGATGCACACGTGCTGCTGGCAGCTTATGCCTACACCCTGATCGAGGACGAGACCGCCGACGCTTTGGTCACGGCCCGTTCGATGCTGCGCCGCCAGTGCGATGCGCGCGACGGCCCGGAATTCCGGGAAGGTCGGCGGGCGGCGCGGGAACTGCTTGCGCTGCTGGAGCCGGCCGGGTTCGATGTGCGCCCTTCGATCGGCATCGTTGACATGTCTCGCAACTGACGCCGCTGGTTGCTATTCTCGACCGGTCAGGCCGGTGGCCGGCCTGAACCCCAGCCACGGAAATTTTTCGATGCCCCGGATTCGCGTCGACTTAACGAACCTTGAGACGCACCGCGAGTCGATCTACCGGATTCGAAAGCTCGTTTTTATCGACGAACAGGCCGTGCCCGAGGACATCGAAATGGATGAACACGACGCGACCGCCCGGCATGTGCTCGCATATGTCGGTGGTGAGCTCGCCGGCACCGGTCGCATTACCGCGGACGGGCGGATCGGCCGGATGGCCGTGCTTGCCGCGTATCGGGGGCAGGGCGTGGGCCGCGAAATTCTGCTTTCGCTCATGGAGTCGGATAAGCGCAGCGGGGCGTCCCGGCTGTGCTTGTCCGCGCAGTGTCACGCAATCGCGTTCTATGAGAAGTTCGGCTTCGTGGCCGAGGGGCCGGTATATCAGGAAGCCGGCATCGATCACCGCTGGATGGAGTGGTCGGAATAAAATTAAGGAGAGAAATTGATGGAAATATACATCGCCACGGTGTTCGCTAAACCCGGGCACGAAGCGGATGTCACGAAGTTCTACCAGGAGCAGGAAGAGCAGCTCAAGGCCGCCCGGGGCTTCCGGAGCCGGCAGATTTTGAGAGCACGTCCGGGCACGATGGCCGAGGCCGTCAAGAAGGTCTTGTCACAGGAGGAGATCGATCGGCACTCGGAAGCCGCCGGCCCGGACGGCACGCATTTCGTCATTGTCGAAAGCTGGGACAGCATCGATGAGCGGATGACATATTCGCGTTCAATCGACGGTGGGCGCATGCAGCACCTGATTCCGCATCTGCTTCCCGAGCATACACACGAGTACTATGAAGACGTGACTCGCTGAACCGGGGGATCTGGCTGGCAGCCTTGCGTTGGCGGCCGGCCGTGGGCAGCATAGGCGCCATGCCGCCGTCGCAGATCCCTGCCGAATTATCTCCCCACGCCGGATGGCGCCGTCCCGAGGTTCTGTTGCTGCTGATGGCGGCTGGCGTGCCGCTGAGTTTCGCGACCTGGACCGCGTTGCTTAATAATTTCGCGATCGAGGTCGTAGCCTTCGACGGGTCGGACATGGGAATCCTGCAGAGCGTCCGGGAGGTGCCGGGGTTCCTGGCGTTGCTGGTCGTGTTCGCGCTGTACCTGATGCGCGAGCAAACGCTGGCCGTCATCTCGCTCGCCATACTCGGCATTGGCACCGCGCTGACCGGATATTTCCCCTCGTTGCTCGGTCTGTGCCTGACGACCTTTCTGGCATCGACCGGGTTTCATTACTACGAGACGATCCAGCAGTCGCTGACGTTGCAGTGGACCGAGAAACATCGTACGGCCGAGGTTCTTGGACGGCTGATTGCCGTCGGTTCGTTTGCCGGTATCGTCAGCTATGGTCTGGTCTGGCTCGGCTTCCGCTGGGCCGGTATCGACTATGTCAGCACCTACATGATTGCCGGTGGTCTGACGCTGGTGATTGCGATCGCCGCGGCTGTCCTGTTCCCGCGCTTCCCGCAAAAAGTCGAGCAGCATCGCACCCTCATTCTGCGGCGGCGCTACTGGCTGTTTTACGCGCTGGTCTTTATGGCCGGTGCGCGGCGCCAGATCTTCATGGTGTTTGCCGGATTCCTGCTGGTCGAGCGGTTTGCTTACGCGGTCGAGGAGATCGCGTTGCTGTTCCTGCTGAACAATGCCTTGAATATTCCGCTGGCACCGTATATCGGCAGGCTCATCGGGCGTTTTGGCGAGCGGCCGGCGCTGGTTTTCGAGTACGCCGGCCTGACCCTGGTGTTTATCGGCTATGCGTTCGTCAGCAACGCTTTCGCCGCCGCCGGCCTGTATGTTCTCGATCACCTGTTTTTTGCATTGGCGATTGCGATCCGCACCTACTTGCAGAAGATCGGCGACCCGGCCGACATGGCTTCGACCGCAGGCGTCAGCTTCACGATCAATCACATTGCTGCGATTGTGATTCCTGTGGCGTTCGGTTTCATCTGGCTGGTCTCGCCGGCCGCCGTTTTTCTGGGCGGCGCTGCCATGGCCGTCATCTCGCTGATCCTGGCGCTGTTCGTGCCGGACGAACCCGGCCCGGGGAACGAGGTCATCGCGTTCGGCACGACGCCTGCTGTCGATCGTGCCGGCGGCGCGGGATAGGTATATCTACGCATTCTTCACTGCCCCGTTTCTCCCTATAAAAGCTATGAGTTCATGCCGCGACGGGTCGCGGCTGACCGAAAGGCATGGGAGATATTCGTCATGGTTGAACCGGTCTTTACCCTGTTTCTCGTGATCGGGATTGCCTCGGCCGCGCTGATTAGCCTGACCTTATTCGGCATCGCATTGAATATCATCAGGTAGGCTCTCGGCCACCGGGCTACAGATCAGTCGCTCACTTGATTGCTTGCCATTTCTGCACGCGGTGGTTGCCAAAGTCGGTGACGTAAATACTGCCGTCTGCTGCAATGGCCACCGCCATGGGGTGTTCAAACTGCCCCGGCCCACGGCCTCTTGCCCCGAAGCGGGTCAGAAAGCTGCCGTCCCGGGCAAACTTCTGTACCCGGTGATTATAAAAGTCGGCGACAAACAGATTGCCGTCCCGGTCCAGCGCAACACTCGTCACCGTCGCAAACCAGCCATTGAACGGGCCGGAGAGGTTCATCGCAAACGGTCCGCCCCACTTGTGTGAAAATTCCCCGTCTGCCGTCAGCACCTGGATTCGGTCGTTGTATCCATCGGCGATGTAAAGCGTTCCGTCTGGCGCAACCGCGACATCCGTCGGGTAATTGAATTGCCCGGCCCGGATTCCGGTTTTACCGGTCTTGCCCCATTGGCGGACGAAGCGGCCGTCCGGCCCCAGTTTCTGGATGCGCTGATTGTAAAAGTCCGCAATATAAATGGTTCCGTCTGCAGCCACGGCGACGCCGCCAGGCGCATTGAGTTGGCCGCCATCGCTGCCGGCCTTGCCCAGCACCCGCTTCGGCGTGCCATCGAGCCCGAATATTTGAATGCGATCGTTAAAATACTCCGCAACGTATAACTCCCCGTTGTGGATGGTCAGATTCATCGGCCGGCCGAGCTCACCCAATGCGTCACCGGGTTGAGCAAACAGGTGTATGAAGTTTCCGTCGGCATCAAAAACCTGAATCCGCCCGTTGCGCGAATCTGCCACGAAGACCCGGTCTCCGTCGATCGCAATTCCGGTCGGGTCATGAAATTGCCCCGGTGCATCGCCTTGCCGGCCCCAGCTCGCCACGAACTGATAGCCGGCTTCTTGCGGCAAGGGTACGAACGCGAACCACGCGGCCAATGCGAGGCCTGCCAGG
>SMWD01000069.1 GCA_004357495.1 Gammaproteobacteria bacterium | reverse complement strand
TACTTCCCGGGCTCGACGATCGGCAATTTCTCGGCTGCGCAGTCTGTGCGGTTGCTACGGACCATGCGCGCACAAGCCAAAGACAACGGTGCGTTGCTGATCGGCGTAGACCTCGTCAAGGCACCGGACATCCTCGAACGCGCCTACAACGATGCCGCGGGTGTCACTGCCCGGTTCAACCTGAACCTGCTGGCGCACCTGAACCATGCGTACGATGCAAACTTCAACCTGCAGGCATTCGAACACGCCGCTGTTTACGACCCGGCACACCGTCGGGTCGAGATGCGACTGATCAGCCTGCGCCGTCAGAGCGTACGCGTCGCCGGGCAATACTTCGAACTGGCAAAGGGCGAGTACATCGTCACGGAACACTCACACAAATACAGCGTCGGCCGATTCGAATCATTGGCACGTCGGGCGGGCTTCGCGCCGGGCCAGGTCTGGACAGACCCCGACCGCTTGTTCAGCGTGCATTTTCTGACCGCCGCCTGAAGCGCCCCGAAGTCAGTCGTCCTGCGGCACGAATCCGGCAGGCTTCTCGGACCCCGCGCCGAAAAAGAACTTGTCCATCTCATCCTCGAGAAACTTGCGAGCCGCAGGCTCGATCGGGGTCAGACGATTCTCGTTGATCAGGCTCGTCTGGTGTGCGAGCCACTGTTGCCAGGCCTGCTTGGATACCCGGTCGAAGATGCGCTGGCCCAGCTCGCCGGGATACGGCGCGTAATCGAGACCCTCGGCCTCGACGCCAAGCAACGCACATTGCACCATTCTGGTCATATCAACTCTCCAACGGATTCGAGCAGCCGCGCGACAGGCGCCGCGAGTCCCACGGCTGCGGGTTTGTACCGGTTATACCAGAGCCACCGATCGCCATCCATCACGCATGGCGTGTCGGCTGCGATGCGCGCCTCTACCGGCGTCATGTCGAGATCGAAATGCGTAAAGCGGTGGCTGACGACCGGTCGGACGATGACTTGCCGCGGCGCGCTGCCGATGCGATTCAGGCACCAGTCGCCAACCGCAGCGACTGTTTCGGCCTCCGGGAAACACCACAGACCGCCCCAGACGCCGGAGTCGGGACGCCGCTCGAGCAGCACGGCCCCGTCATCACGCACCAGCATGACCAGCACCGCGGCACGCTGCGGACGCTCGCGCCTGGGTCGCGGCGCTGGAATGCTCAGCGTCAGGCCCGCATGCCGGGCAACGCACATGCGGCCCAGCGGACACCGCTCGCAGTCCGGCCGGCCGCGCGTACACACCGTCGCACCCAGATCCATGATCGCCTGGGTGTAATGCGCCGGCCGCACCGCCGGCGTGCAGGCATCGGCCAGATCCCACAGAACCCGCAGCTTGGCGGCCGATCCCGTCCAGCCGGCGATGCCGAACAGACGCGCAAGCACACGCTTCGCATTGCCGTCGAGGATCGGGTGACGGCGATCGCCCGACAGCGCGAGTATCGCGCCGGCAGTCGATCGACCGATGCCCGGCAAATTCATCAACGCATCCAGGTCGGTCGGCAACGCGCCGTCATATTCATCGCGCACGACGCCTGCGGCTCGATACAGGTTACGGGCGCGGGCGTAGTAACCCAGTCCGGACCACAAATGCAACACCGCGTCGAGATCGGCGCCGGCCAGCGTGGTCACGTCGGGAAACCGATTGACGAAACGCTGGTAATAACGCTCGACGGTCGCAACCTGCGTCTGCTGCAACATGATCTCGGCGACCCAGACACGATACGGCGAGGGATCGCGCTGCCACGACAGGTCTTTGCGCCCGTGAACATCCCACCATTCGAGCAGCAGCGGGGCGACCCGGCGGGCCAGTGTGGCGCGGCTCATGGCACTGCCAACGATGCGGGCCGGCGGCACACTCGAAAGCTGCGAACGGCCTCAGTTACCGAACAGACCACGCAAACCCTTTTTCAACAGATCACGCGTCGAATCGCTTTTCTCCGGTTCGGCTCCCTCCGCGGCTTCGTCGCCGGTGTCTTCCGGCTCACCCAGCCCGAGTTTTTTCAGCAACCGGTCTTTGACCGTCTGTACAACCGCGTCTTTTGCCAGCGCGGCGAGGTCAACCCCGATGACCGGATCCACCGTGGTGCCGGTGATCGTCAGCGGTATCGTAATACGTTGCAGATCCGCCAGGTCGTCGGCATCGGGAAAGTCCGGACGGCTGAGGACCCGCGCATTCAACCGGTAGTCGAGGCTATCGTCGACAAGATTGACCAGACCGCCCCCTTCGAGCCGGATGAACGGGATCTCGGCAACCAGTCGCTCGCTCCTCAGCGTACCGTCGGCAAGCTTGCCGGCAAACCCCAATGCCGTGATCTCCGTTTGCTGAACCGCGCTCGGCGCCGGCGCCGGCTTGCCCTTGATCAGCGCCACCGCCTTGCGAATCTCATACCACACATCGACGCCTGCGTAGACTGCATCATCGAGATCGAGGGATACCGTTCCTTGCAGGCTCTTGATCAACTGTTCGGTCGTGCGCCCCGCACCTGCGCCTTCGATATTGGCCTGCAACAGGCCGCTCAGGTTCTGTGCATCGAACAGGTCCGACAGCATGCCGCCGACCTGCACCTTGTCGAGACGCTGCGTAAACCGCACGGCCGGAACGGCGCCACTCGCGTCGAGCCGCAGCGTGCCCGTGTACGTCCCGCCATAGACTTTTGCCATCGACGGATCGATGCGAAGCACGCCATTTTTTGCTGTGATCGTCGCCACGACATCCTGCAGCGCCAGGCCGCCGGCCTGCAGCGCGGCAACCGTGATGCGCCCGTCAAGATCGAGCGTGCGCAGCATCTCGACCGGCAGTTCGTCGTCCTGTGCCCTGCCGGCCGGCGCCGTATCGTCGTCCTCTTCGACCGGCGCCAGGTAACGATCCAGATCGATTGTATCGATGCCGATATCGAACAACACGCGCGACTGATCCAGATAGTTCATCCCGAAACGACCCGTGATCCGCGTGTCGTCGAGTTGCAGGTCGAGCGCAGCGACCTCGAGCCGCACCTCATCGAGCGACCAGTCGGCCGCAAGCCGCAACGAGCCGAGTACCGCCGGGTCCGCGGTCGCGACGGCCGGCTGGCCCAGTCGGGACAGCAAGTCGCGCGGCACCAGTGTCGGCACTTCGAGTTGCCCCGACAACGCCATGCTGTCCGCCCCGAGCGTGCCGCCGACCCGCGCCGTAAGCTTCGCTCCCGCGGCCGATAACGTGGCCACGAACCCTTCTATATCCACGCCACCGGACGCGCCGTCAAGGCGCACGGCGTCGCCTTCCAGCGCCAGACTCAGGCCGCCTTCGGGTAATTCCGACGCTGCGACGTCAGCCGTCACGCGTATGCCGCCGAGCCTCACGCTGCCGGATCCGAAGTCATACCGCAAAACGTCGCTGTCGAGTACAAACGTCAGACCGCCACCGGACAATTCCGGCGTCGTGATATCGGCCGTGGCTTGCAGCCCGGTGAGTTCCGCACTGCCGGCATCTGCCGCAACCAGCACGACGGTGTCCAGCGTGCCGCGAACCGTCGCACCGCCGGCGAGATCTTGTGCCACAAACGCGACCTCGACCTCGAATGCCTGGCCGATGCTGACCGGGCCGGTGGTCACGTTCAGCTCATCGATGCGCAGATTCGTTCCGGCAGCCTCATCGCGATAGCGGAGACTCGCATTGGAGATCCGGATGCCATCGATCGACAGCGCCGGCAGGGCCATCCCGTCGGACGTATCCGTCCCGGCTTCGGTGGTACCAGACTCGCCGCCGAATTCCCAGTTCGCCACGCCATCCGCGCGCTGAACGAGATTCACCCTCAGGCCGTCGAACGTGACTTCTTCGATGACGATCGACTGTTCGGTCAGCAGCGGCCACAGGCGAATACCCAGCCGAATCGAATCGACGCTCGCGAAATCCTCAGCCTCGAAGCCCGGGGGATTGCTGAGACGCCCGTCGTCGAGCGCTACCGCGCAGCAGGGCAGTACCCGCAGAGACAGGCCGCCATCGATCGACAAGGTCCGGCCGGTCTGTGCATAAACGACGTTCGCGATCTCTTCTCGATATTCGTTAGGATCGAACAGCAGCAGCGCCGCGACGACGGCCGCCGTAGCGAGCAGCACCGTCAGCGCGATGATTGAGAGCAGAATTCTGAGTGGCGACATGCCCCGTATTAGAGCATCGGTTCCGCCGCTGACCAAGTGCCGCATCGTCCGGCGCCCGGCCAAGGGCAAACCGCGTGCCGCATTGAAGCCGGAATCAGGGCAATAACAGGTACGGCTGCGGGTCCGCAGCGTTGGCAGCCAGCATAATGTGCGACGCAGCCACGATCTGGCTGGTCGGGAGAATGCGCTCTGGGGACGGGATTGCCGCGATATGCGCAAACTTCGCCTGGTCGGGAACGCCGGGCGGTTGCAACGCCAGCACCAACACCAGTGAAACGCAACAGGCGAACATCACGGTCAAATCCATACGCAGGAAACCTGCCTGATAGGGTCGTACAGAACGCCGAAACTTAAAGAGCAAATCACCAACACCAAGCCCGTATCACCACGCCACGCCGTATTATCTACACACTCGACTGCTGCTGTCTGTGAGATGCGTCCCGAAAGCGAAGCATGGATACGATATGCCGCTTGCGGGCCGCGCCCAGCCACGGCGCAAAAAAGATCATTGGCAAGGCTCTGCACACATCGCGTCCCGCGCCCTGAAGATCGAAATGCCAGCTCAGTGATTGCGCCAGCACCGTCGCGACCAACAGACCAAAGACCGCACGCCAGAATCCCGCCGAGCGCAGCGCACAACCGATAACCCGAACATCCAGGCGCTTCCGCGCGAGCCAGGTCAAACGCCGGTAACCGGGAATCTGATGATAGGTAAAGAGATCGGCGACCCCGTGTAACCAACGAAGAATGGTGTTCCGCAGACCCATGCACCGAGAAGAACAGATATCGGGACGGCGGTGAACCCGTGTATCCATGGGTATCGTGCCGATATGCGGAAATCGGCCCGCAATCCCGTCCCCGAGGAACTGGCCCAGGCCGCCGCGATCCCGGGCATCCCACTCGCGCGTCTCTGGGGTGACGAGCTTCCCCCGGACATGGACAGGCGCCTCGAGTTGATGCGGCAACAGATGCTCGATAGCGGTGAAGTCGATATCTTCGACAAGCCTCACCACTACCTGACAATCTCTGGTGGCGCCCTGATCCAATTTCTCCCGATATAAAAGCAGGTCGTTGGGATACCAGTGACGTCGAAAAGAAGATGCTGGACGAGTGGCCAGAGTTACACAATTTGCAGGATGTGGACTGGCGAAAATCCCGGGAACAGCTCGCATAGTCACACCATTCCTCTACCACTCGACCGTGACTCGGCACACCATCAGACTGTAGAATCTCCGGAAACCAGACATCTTGCGGGTGAACCGCCCCGGGTATTCCGGAGACTCGTTAGTTTGAGTCAGGCCACCATGGCCAACTCTTCCAGTTGCTGATAGTACTCGATTTCTTTTTCCCTCGGTGGCACGTTGCCAATCGGTTCGAAGAGGCGTCGGTTATTGAACCAGTCCACCCACGTTAATGTCGCGAACTCCACATCTTCGATGTTCCGCCACGGACCTTGCTGACGGATCACTTCTGTTTTGTACAATCCGTTGATGGTCTCGGCCAACGCATTATCGTAAGAGTCACCGACACTGCCAACGGAGGGTTCAATGCCTGCCTCTTGCAATCGTTCAGCATAACGAATCGACAGGTACTGAACACC
>SMWD01000068.1 GCA_004357495.1 Gammaproteobacteria bacterium | reverse complement strand
TCCCGGCCGATTCCGGGAATGACCCTTGCGGGCAGAGGGTCGAGAGTCTCCTGCATGTTCTCCCGGGTCACCACGCACAAGCCATCGGGCTTGTTGAGATCGGAAGCAATCTTTGCGACGAGCTTGTTCGGCGCTACGCCAACGGACGCTGTCAATGCGGTTTGCGCACGGATGCGGCGCTTGATTTTCTGAGCAATGCCGACTTCATCCCCAAATAGCGAGAGGCTTGAGGTTACATCGAGGAATGCTTCATCCAGCGACAGCCCTTCGACGAAAGGTGTGAACTCCCGAAAAATAGTGAAGATCTCGCTCGAGACCGCCTGGTAATGCGACATTTGCGGCGTCACCCTGAGTAAGTCCGGGCAGCGGCGATACGCCTCCCGCATTGGCATTGCCGAGCGGACGCCGAATCGCCGCGCTTCATAGCTTGCGGCAGCAACCACGCCGCGATTCTGAGTGCCACCCACCACCAGCGGCTTACCGCGCAATGCCGGGTCGTCACGCTGTTCGACCGAGGCATAAAATGCATCCATGTCGACATGCAGTATCTTGCGTGGCTCGTTCAATAGGCACGCTCGACAATATAATCGGCCAGCATATTCAACGGATTGGCATCGGTGCCAAAAACGGCCAGGTGTGCGGTGCCGGCGTTCAACAGTTCGTCGCAACGAGCCTGGGCCTTTTCAATCCCGAATAGCGCTGGCCAGGTCGCCTTGGACATTTTTCGGTCTGCTCCTGCCTGCTTGCCGATCACCTCGGTTTCCCCGGCGACATCGAGAATGTCGTCGCGAATCTGAAACGCGAGCCCGATTTCGCGTGAGAACTGATCAAGCGCATGCCATTTTTCAGCCGAGAGCTCATTTGCAAGGCAGCAGGCGGAAATCACGCAGGCGCGAATCAGTGCGCCGGTCTTGAGGTAATGCATCTCAGCCAGCGCGTCTGCCGACAGCGCCTGCCCTTCCGATGCCAGGTCAATCGATTGTCCCCCGGTCATACCCAGGGAGCCACAGGCTTCGGACACCGCAGAAACAATTGCCGATTTTTCGCTGTCCACCAGCGCTGCTGCCGATGAAATTACATGAAATGCGAGTGGCTGCAGGGCGTCCGCCGCCAGAATTGCAGTGGCTTCATCGAACTGCCGGTGTAACGTAGGCCGGCCCCGCCGAAGATCGTCATCGTCCATCGCCGGCAAATCGTCATGAACGAGCGAGAACGCGTGAATGAGTTCAATCGCCGTCGCTGGCGCATCCAGTTTCTCGGGGTCAATGCCCAGGCATTCGCCGGTCGCGTATACCAGCAGCGGACGTATTCGCTTGCCTCCGCTAAGGACCGCGTACCGCATCGCCTCGTGTAGCCGGCACGGTGTCACGTCGGCTGCCGGCAGTGCACCATCCAGGCAGGCAGCGACGCGTGCCGTATAGGCCGCTGTCTTGTCGGCGAAGTGCTGGCCGATCGCCGGTTTTTCATGTGCCTGCGACATCGGTCTAGCGTACACCGATTCGCACTCCGCCGCGCCGCGTGGTATGGCTCGATGACCATGACAGCTATTTGATGGCAACTTATACTTGACCTGAATTTCGCGTATCTCAGAACCGTTCAACATTCATCCGGACACCTCGTCATGCGGGCAACTGCCAAGGCACAACCGAATATCGCCCTGATCAAGTACTGGGGTAAACGCGATGTCGACAAGAACCTGCCCGCCGTCAGCTCACTGTCGGTCACGCTGGATACGCTGTGGACGAAGATGACGGTCGAGTTCTCGGACACGCGGAAGAGCGACGACCTCATCGTCAACCGGGCGAGCAATCAGGTTTTGCTGCCAAGGGTCAGCGCCTGCCTTGATCATATCGCCGGCGTGGACCGGCGGCGCGCATCCATAGTCAGTGAGGGAAATTTCCCGATTGCGGCCGGGTTGGCTTCGTCGGCATCGGCATTCGCCGCCCTGGTGGTTGCAGCCAGCAAGGCATCCGGGGCCTGCCACGATAATCTTGCACTTGCCCGAATCGCCGGTGCCGCCTCGGGATCGGCGGCCCGCTCCCTGTTTGGCGGCTTTGTCGAATTGGCTGCGGGTGAAACCTGTATCGATGTTGCAACGATTGCGGACGCCAGCGACTGGCCGCTGTCGGTCATCGTCGCCATAACGGAAGAAGGGGCAAAGCCGATCAGTTCCGGCGAGGCCATGAACCGCAGTGCAGAGACCTCGCCCTTTTACACGAGCTGGCTCGAGCAACAGGCGGGTGATCTTGCAGCGGCGAGAGCGGCAGTGCTGGCCAGGGACTTTGCAGCTCTGGCGGCGGTATCGGAGCATAACTGCCTGAAGATGCATTCGGTCATGTGGGGATCGCGCCCGCCAGTCATTTACTGGAACAGCGCGACTTTGTCATGCATGGAGGCAGTGCGCCGCCTGCAGACCGACGGGCATGCGGTATTTTTTACGATCGATGCCGGGCCTCAGTTGAAGGCGATTTGTTTGCCGGGCGAAGCCGCCGAGGTCAGGGCCACGCTCGAAGCGTGCGCTGGCGTGATCAGAACCATGGAAAGCGGGCTCGGAGCGGGTGCGATCTTGCTGGACAGCAAATGATAACCGCAACCGCACCCGGCAAAGCGCTGTTGTCGGGTGAATATGCCGTACTGGAAGGCGCTCCTGCCATTGTGGCCGCGATCGACCGACGGGCCCGGGTAACGGTGGCCGAAAGCCACGATGAACGGCATTCCCTGTCAACACGCGGCTACCTGGAGGGCACCTGGCATTTCCGCCTGAGTGAAGGCGGTGCGCTCGAATGGCTGGAACCGCTACCCGGTCCTGCAGCATTCGCGCTGATCGAGAAAATCTGGGCGTCTTTTCCTGCCGTGCGCTGGCCATCGCTGTCTGTTCTGATCGACACACGTGAGTTTTACGATGGGACCAGTGGACTGAAGCTTGGCCTGGGATCGAGTGCAGCGGTAGCGGTCGCATTGACGGCCGCACTGCAGCGGTTTTCTTCCATGGACGCTCAGCCGGACAGGCTGGCCTTCGATGCCCACCGACGATTTCAGGGCGGACGCGGCAGTGGCGCCGATGTCGCAGCCAGCATTCATGGCGGCGTAATCGAGTATCGTCGCGCCGCTGCCGAATCTCGCCCACTCCGCTGGCCGGTGAACATCGATTATCGGTTCCTCTGGAGTGGCCAGCCCGCCGCGACCCCGGGGAAACTGGCAGAGCTTGCCGCTCGCCGCGGGCAGAATGAGGATGACGGCTGCATGACGCTTCTCCGCGATGGTGCTGAAAATGTTGCGGCCGCCTGGTCGCTTGGAGATGGCTCGCAGATCGTGGATGCATTGCGCAACTACGTTGGTGCATTACGTCGCTTCAATGTTGACCTTGACCTTGGCATATTCGATGCTGGTCATGAGCAGCTTGCGGACCTGGCCGCGGACAGCGGCATTGTGTACAAGCCTTGCGGCGCAGGCGGCGGCGATATCGGTATCGCTGTCGCCGAAACCAAATCCGCCGTGGACGCATTCTGTGACCGGGCAGTCAAGCTTGGCTTCGGCGCCCTCGATATCAGAGTCGACAATCAGGGCGTACTGACAAAGGTGAGACAAGACATTGAGTGATTCGCGCATCGCAAATTTCTATCGCCTGGGGCATGCCGGCCGCGTCCGGGAGCTGGCGGAGCGCGGCCTGATCTCGACCTCCGATGCCGAGACCTTACTGTCAAACAATCCGTTGCTGGCGGTGGACGCGGCCGACAGGATGATTGAAAACGTCATTGGCGTATTCGGCTTGCCTCTCGCCGTTGCACCGAATTTTCTGGTCAATGGCAAGAATTACATCGTGCCGATGGTCGTCGAGGAACCGTCAATTGTCGCCGGCGTCAGTAGTGCCGCGAAACTGGCCCGGGCGTCAGGCGGATTCATTGTTACATCGACCGACCCCATTCTCATCGGGCAAATGCAGATCGTCGATGCCGGCGACCCCGACACGGTCATTCAATCCATCGATGGATCGCGGGACGAATTGCTTGCATTGGCAAACGAGTTACAGCCCGGACTGAAACAGCGTGGCGGCGGCGCGCGTGACATCGAGTGTTTCAAACTCAGACTGCCCGATGGCCGCTGGGCGGTGGTCCTGCACCTGCTGGTAGATACCCGGGATGCCATGGGCGCCAACGCCGTCAATACGATGTGCGAGGGGCTCGCCCGGCACATCGAGAGGATCAGCGGAGGCAAGGTATGCTTGAAGATCATCTCGAACCTCACCGATCGCGCGCTGATCGATGTGTCGGTGACATTCCCGGTGTCGATACTCGGTCAGGGTGATTTTTCCGGCGAACATATCCGTGACGGCATTGTGCTTGCCAACGACTTTGCGAGTGTGGATCCCTATCGAGCTGCGACCCACAACAAGGGCATCATGAACGGGATTGATGCAGTCGCGGTGGCGACCGGAAATGACTGGCGATCAGTAGAGGCCGGGGCGCACGCATACGCTGCGCGGGACGGGCAATACCGGGCGCTGACAAAGTGGTCGGCAGCGTCAAACGGAGCTTTGCTCGGCAAGCTGGTCATGCCCATCAAGGTTGGAGTGGTTGGCGGTTCGCAATCGTCAAACCCGTCGGCCGCAACCGGATTGCGGATTGCAGGTACGGATTCTGCAACGGAACTTGCCGAACTGATGGGAGCTGTCGGCCTGGCACAGAATTTCGCAGCGCTGCGTGCACTGGTGTCCGACGGTATTCAGAAGGGTCACATGAGTCTTCACGCACGCAGCGTCGCAGCAGCGGCCGGCGTGCCTGATGAGATTTTCGATCAGGTGGTTGCCGGCATGATCGACAGCGGCGAGGTAAAACAGTGGAAGGCCCGTGAATTGAGTGACAAGTTGATCGACGAATTGCGGCCGCGTGAAGACGGCGCGACCCCTGTGTTGACGAATGATGTGTCGACATCCGCTGTCGCCGAGGGCGTGGCGGCGGGCAAAGTGATACTGCTGGGCGAGCATGCGGCGGTATACGACAAACATGTGCTGGCGTTGCCGCTCGAGTCGGGGGTGATCG
>SMWD01000067.1 GCA_004357495.1 Gammaproteobacteria bacterium | reverse complement strand
CGCAACACCGCCTGATACCCTGGCCGTGCCTTGCTCGCAAGCCCCTGTCAGGAGGCCGGATACCCCAATGCCCGCCGGCATTATGCCACAGGACCCCGCTGCCTCCGGGCGTTCCGGGGCAAATGGCGCAGTTTGGGCAGTGTCGATTCCATCGGGTAGAATGTCGCTTGTCACAAGTCACGATACTGTTAAACCTGTCACGGTTCATGTCAAACACTACAGTAGTAAATATGGAATCAGCGGTTAAACGAGCGGTTGTCTCTTACGTGGGATGCGAAGCGGCCGCGGCCGCGTCGACGGTCCGCATACGCACCGAGGGCGATCGGCTGGAAATCTCCGTCATACTGGGTTTCCCGGTAGACCGTATTGCGACGCAGCTGGCCGAGGCGATCACCGCCGTGGCCCGCCAGTCGGACGCCGGCGAGGTCGATGTCCAGGTGGCATGGAAGGTTCGCAGCCACCGGGTTCAGGGCATGCTGACGCCGATGCCGGGCGTCCGTAACGTGATTGCCGTCGCATCCGGCAAGGGCGGTGTCGGCAAGTCGACGACGGCCGTGAATCTGGCGCTGGCGCTGGCCGATGAGGGCGCGCGGGTCGGCTTGCTGGATGCGGATATTTACGGGCCTAGCCAGCCCAAGATGCTCGGTCTTACCGGCGCGAAACCGCTCAGCAAGGATGGCAAGACCTTCGAGCCGCTCGAGGCCCACGGTATTCAGACCAACTCGATCGGGTTCCTGGTCGATGAAGACCAGGCCATGATCTGGCGCGGGCCGATGGTCTCCCAGGCGCTGAACCAGCTGGCCTCGCAGACCAACTGGGATAAGCTGGATTACCTGATCGTCGACATGCCCCCGGGTACCGGCGACACGCAGCTGACGCTGACCCAGAAGGTGCCGGTAGCCGGCGTGATCATCGTAACCACGCCGCAGGACATCGCCTTGCTTGATGCGCGCCGGGGGCTGAAGATGTTCGAGAAGGTCGGTGTCAACCTGCTCGGGATCGTCGAAAACATGAGTACGCACGTGTGCACGAACTGCGGGCGTGAAGAAGCGCTGTTCGGCACCGGTGGCGGCGAGGCGCTGGCCCGGGAGAGCGGGCTGCCGTTGCTCGGCAAGTTGCCGCTGGACGCGCAGATTCAGCGTGAGGCCGACAGCGGTACGCCGACGGTGCGAGCCGATCCGGACGGGCCGCTCGCGGAGCAATATCGGCAGATGGCGCGTCATGTCGCAGCGGTGCTGGCGGCCATGCCACGCGATATGCGCGGTGCCTTCGGGTCGGTCGTCGTCGAGTAGCGGGGCTGTGACCCGAATTATCGGCCCGTTGAATTGACTAAAGGGATGTTGTGAGTATTAAACCTGATCACTGGATTCGCCGCATGGTGGCAGAGCATGGCATGATCGATCCGTTCGAGCCGGGCCAGGTCCGCGCGAACGGGGCCGGCAAGATGGTGTCGTACGGCACGTCGAGTTACGGCTACGACGTGCGCTGCGCGCCCGACTTCAAGGTGTTTACGAATATCCATTCGGCGATCGTCGATCCGAAACAGTTTGACGAGGACAGCTTCGTCGACATGCACGGTGATACCTGCATCATTCCGCCGAATTCTTTCGCGCTCGCGCGTACGGTCGAGTACTTTCGGATTCCGCGCAATGTGTTGACGATCTGCCTCGGCAAGTCGACCTACGCGCGCTGCGGCATCATCGTCAATGTGACGCCGCTGGAGCCCGAATGGGAGGGTCACGTCACGCTCGAGTTTTCGAACACGACGCCGCTGCCCGCGAAAATCTACGCGAATGAGGGCGTGGCGCAGATGCTGTTCTTCGAGTCGGACGAGGAATGCGAGAGCTCGTACAAGGATCGCGGCGGCAAGTATCAGGGTCAGACCGGGGTCACGCTGCCGAAGGCGTAAAGATTACGAGTCTGTTGTGGGAGATGGTGGCTGTTGTGTTGTGGGAGCGGCTTTAGCCGCGATTCTGCAGCAAAGCCTCCCACAACAGCCTCCCACAAAGCGTCATTACAATGCAGTTCTGCTTGCGCCCGTCATTCAGACCTGCACGGGGTTTGGCCGGTCACGGATATTTTTCGCGACAAGATCAGCCGTGTGCTGCGAGCCAGAAATGTAAGCATTCGCGGACCACTGCGCGCGCTTGACGCCCAGACCGTCGATCCCGCTTTTGCGTTGACGACGTCGCAAGGAGCCGAGCTGATCGTAAAATATGCCGGCGACACCATCGACGACGGCACATACACGGGATCCCTTGCCCAGAAACCGCGACAACGGCTGGCGATAGAGCGGCGCGTGCTTAAGCATCTTGCGGTATGGAGCTCCGGGGGATATGCATTGCCGCGGGTGGTTTTTTTTTGACAAACTGACGCGCACCCTGGCTTTGACTCGTGTTGGCCGCGGTGGCTGCTCGCTGCTCACGCAGCTCGAGCGCATAATCACCGACCGGCGCGTCGCGGGACAGATCGGTAATTTTCTGGCAGCACTGCATTCGCTGCCGCTGCCGAAGAACCCGTTTTGGGGTACCGAGCAGGCCGAACGTAAAAACTGGGCAGCGATTATGCGCGGCTGCCTGCATCTGATTGACGGCAGCAGCATCTCATCCGCCATGCAGCGACGCTGGCGCGAGTACGCAACGTCTCGAGCGCGCAATGACCTTCGCATCGATTAAATTGCTGGAATTATCGAACGGCCGGCATTGCCTTCCCCTCCGGGATTTGAGGGCTGGTTCGCAGCGGGAATTAATATCATTGGCATTCGGTCGGGAGCATCGCATGGCAAATCTGTTGTAACTTCTGTAAAATCATGCACGTGAGGACGCTCCGTACAAACAAATCCGTATGGCTTGTCGTGTTGCTGTTGTTTCTGCAGCAGGCCGTGCTGTTACCCGCGCACGGGCAGACGATGACGAATATGGAAATGCCGGCCGGGGTGACACACCTGCAATGTGCTGATGACGGCCTCGAGCCCGAAAACATGGGTTCTGAGTCCTGCTGCCAGAGTTGCGAGTGCTACAGTGTCGCGTCGTTCGTTTTTCAGGCAACGCCGTTCGATGGCGAATCTCGATCGGCGCGCGTAATCGCCATTCCGGCGGGCCGGTTACCGCCCTCCGCATTGCCTGACCTGCTGTTCCGTCCACCCATTCATTCCTGATCCGGGGGCACGTGTGCCCTGATTGTTCGTTGCTGCCACCCGGGTGGTGGTGAATTCGTTCCTGTGGAAAGCGTGAATCATGGCAAGACAAAAAATGGTTGGGTCGGCCGGCCGGCATATTCTTTCGAGACGCAGCTTTGTGACCGGCGTCGCCGCCGGCGGCACGGTGCTTGGGATGGGTTACGGCGGGCGGCCGGCGCGCGCCGCCCAGCCCATCAGTGCGCAGCGGCAATTGACGGGCAAGCGGTTCGAACTGGAACTCGAATCACGCGACGTGAACTTCACCGGCCGGGTCAGATCGGCCACCGTTGTCGACGGCTCGTTGCCCGGGCCGATTCTGCGCTGGCGCGAGGGTGACACGGTCAGGCTGCGGGTAACGAACCGGCTGGCTGTCGACAGTTCGATTCACTGGCACGGCATCATAGTGCCAACGGCGATGGACGGTGTGCCGGGGCTCAGTTTTGCCGGCATACGGCCCGGCGACAGCTTCGAATATGAGTTTACGGTTCGACAAAGCGGCACGTACTGGTATCACAGCCACACGGTGTTTCAGGAGCCAACCGGCATGTACGGGCCGCTGATTATTGACCCGCTGGAACCGGATCCGTTCACCTATGACCGTGACTATGTCGTCATGCTGTCGGACTGGAGTGATGATCGCCCGGAGCAGATCTACGCCCGGCTGAAGAAGCTCAGTCATTACTATAACTTCCAGCAACGAACCATCGCCGATGTCGGGCGCGATGTTCGGGAAACCGGATTGGCCGCGACCTGGCGGCAGCGCGCAATGTGGAACCGCATGCGCATGAGCGATACCGATATCTCCGACGTGACCGGCTACGCCTACACCTTTTTAATGAACGGCCAGACACCGGAGCAGGGCTGGACCGGCTTGTTCAACCCGGGTGAGAAGATCCGGCTGCGTTTTATCAACGCGGCCGCGATGACATTCTTCGACGTGCGGATTCCGGGCGTAAAAATGACCGTGGTTGCCGCGGACGGCCAAAATATCCGACCGGTCACCGTCGACGAGTTCCGGATAGGCGTTGCCGAGACCTACGATGTGATCGTCGAGCCGGGCGACGGGGCCCACACCATTTTTGCCCAGTCGATCGATCGCAGCGGTTTTGCCAGTGGCGCGCTGACCACCGATGCGGGCCTGGCGGCTGCCGTACCGACGATGGATTCGCCGCCGGTACTGACGCATGCGGATATGGGCATGCGTCATGTCGGCGAACATGCCGGGCACGATATGGGTCCCGGTGTCAGTCATCCACAAACGGAATACGGGCCTAACGTCGACATGCGCGCGGAAATGCCGATGTATCGTCTGCATGATCCGGGTATCGGTTTGCGGGACAACGGCCGCCGCGTGCTGACCTACGCCGACCTGCGCAATCTGAACCCGACGGCAGATGCCAGACCACCGGATCGCGCAATCGAGTTACACCTGACCGGCAATATGAGCCGTTACATGTGGTCGATCAATGGGGTCAAATTTACCGATGCCAAACCGCTGGAATTGCAGTACGGCGAGCGGGTTCGCATCACGCTGGTCAACGACACCATGATGCATCATCCGATGCATCTGCATGGCCTGTGGAGTGAGCTGGAAACGGGCGACAACGCCTATCTGCCGCGCAAGCACACGGTGATCGTCCCGCCGGGTTCGAAAATAAGTTACCGCGTCAGCGCTGATAGCCGCGGTCGGTGGGCGTTTCACTGTCACCTGGTCTATCACATGCTGGGCATGTTTCGTGAGGTTGTCGTGTCATGAAAAATCTGCACGTCAATCGCCTGGCCCGCGTTCTCCTGGCTGTCTTGCTGACCGTATCCGTCACGGTCGCGGCCGGCATCAGTGATGATCCGTTGCTCGCCAAAGTCATGGTAAATGAACTGGAGTGGCGGAAGCGGGCGGGCGACGGGGCTGTCAACTGGGATGCCGATGCATGGCTCGGCAAAGATATCAACAAGCTCTGGCTGAAAACCGAGGGCGTGTACGCCGGCGGCGACACCGAAGACCTGGAAGTGCAGTTGCTGTACAGCCGGGCCATCGCCAGCTACTGGGACCTGCAGCTCGGCTGGCGGGGCGATCCGGAGCCCGGTCCGAGCCGCAACTGGCTGGCATTCGGTGTCCGCGGGCTGGCGCCGTACTTCTTTGACATCGATGCGGCGGTTTTTATCGGCGCGGGCGGGCGCACGGCGGCTCGGCTGGAAGTGGAGTACGAACTCCTGTTTACCCAGAGGCTGATTCTGGAGCCTATGCTGGAGGTGAATCTGTACGGCAAAGCGGATGAAGCATCCGGCATCGGTTCCGGTCTGACGGGTCTCGAGCTCGGTTTGCGGCTGCGTTATGAGATTCGCCGGGAGTTCGCACCGTATATCGGCATCAACTGGTGGAACAAGTTCGGCGATACCCGCGATCTGGCGAAAGCCGCAGGCGAGGAGACCGACGACCTGGAGTTCGTGGCCGGCGTGCGGTTCTGGTTCTGAGCCCTTTAATTGATCAATCGGGGGTTTCATCGATGACCACGGGTTCAGCAAGTGGCAGCCCGTCCAGCCAGACTTCGTCATCCCGCAGTTGCAACCGGCCCGCGGCGATCCAGCCCAGCGTGCGCGGGTAGATCAGGTATTCGCCTTGCTGCACACGGGCCTGCAGGCTGGTCTCGGTCTCATTGGCATGAATTGCGACCCGGTACTGGATGATGGACGGGCCTGCGTCGAGTTCGGGGGTCACGAAGTGCACCGTCGAGCCGTGCCATTGATCGCGGTTTTCGAGTGCGCGTCGATAGGTGTGCAGGCCGCGATATTTCGGCAGCAGCGACGGATGAATGTTGAGCATGCGACCGGCATACGCCGTGACAATCTCCACCGGCAGGATGCGCATGAAGCCCGCCAGCACGATCAGTTCGGCATCCAGACCGGCCAGCAGTGTCGCCAGTGCACGTTCGGCCACTGTCCGGTCCGGGTACGACCCGTAGTCGAGCACCTGCGTCGGTATGCCGCCACGCTCGGCCCGCTCGAGCCCCAGCACCCCGGCGCGATCGCTGATCACCGCGCGCAGGTTGATCGCCAGATCCCCGGAGCGTGTCTGGTTGATGATCGCCTGCAGGTTCGTGCCGCCGCCGGAAATCAGGACCACGGTACGCAAGCCCGAACCGATGCCGGACAGCGCGCCCCCGGCAGTCACTCGACCCGGACCTGGCCCGTGCCGTCCTCGACCGTGCCGATTGCGAATACGGTTTCGCCGGTGGCTGCGAGGATTCTGGTTGCGCCCGCCGCGTCTTCCGGGCGGACGATGATGACCATACCGATGCCGCAATTGAAGGTACGCAGCATCTCTCGATCGGCAATCCGGCCGTGTTCCTGGAGGAACGAGAACAGTGCGGGTCGGTCCCAGCTCGCCCCATCGATGACTGCATCCAGGTCGGCCGGCAACACGCGGTTGACGTTCTCCAGCAGCCCGCCGCCGGTAATGTGAGCCATCGCGTTCACTTCGCAATCGTCGAGCAGAGTGAGTACGGACTTGACGTAAATGCGCGTGGGTTCGAGCAGGTGCGTGCCGATCGATGTGCCTTCCCATTCGGTGGCGCTGCCGTCCGGCAGTTTCTGCAAAATCCGCCGGATCAGCGAGAAACCGTTCGCGTGCGGCCCGGATGACGCCAGGCCGAGCAGCCGGTCGCCTTTACGGACTTTGCTGCCGTCGATCAATTTGTCTCGGTCGACGACGCCGACCGTGAAACCGGCCAGATCAAAATCGCCGGATGCGTACATGCCCGGCATTTCCGCGGTTTCACCGCCGAGCAGGGCCGCGCCGGCCTGTCGGCAGCCCTGGGCGATCCCACTGACGACGGCTACGGCGACTTCCACGTCGAGCGTGGCGCTGGCGTAGTAGTCGAGAAAGAACAGCGGCTCGGCACCCTGGACAATAATGTCGTTAACGCACATTGCCACGAGGTCGATGCCGACCGTGTCGTAGCGGCCGACTTCGATTGCGAGTTTGAGTTTCGTACCGACGCCGTCGGTACCGGAAACCAGAACCGGCCGGCGATATTTGTCGAGGTCCAGTTCGAACAGCCCGCCGAACCCGCCGATGCTGCCGAGAACGCCCGGACGCATAGTGGTCCCGGCGAGCGGCTTGATGCGCTCGACCAGTGCGTTGCCGGCATCGATGTCGACGCCGGCATCCTTGTAGGTCAGTGACTTATCCGCACTCATGGAAGGTGCCTGTGCTGCAGTTGCGGGCGGTATAATAGTTCATATGAAGCTGATGCAGACACCATTGCGCGGACTATTCCTGCTCGCGCTATGCGGGGTCGGCGCGAATGCGTCGGCGACCCGCGTCGAGAATCTCTATGCGGCTGAGGTGCCGATGCCGGCGGGCTCCGACGGCCTGCAGGCCGCGTTCGCGACCGCGCTCGACGAGGTGCTCGTCAAGGCCACCGGCGACCGCGAAATTGCCGGGGACGAGCTTATCCGCGCACGCTTTGGTGAGCCCGATCGCTTTGTCCAACTGTACCGTAT
>SMWD01000066.1 GCA_004357495.1 Gammaproteobacteria bacterium | reverse complement strand
GGCGATGCAGCGCCTGAAAGAGGCGGGTGAGACGGCGAAGATCGAGTTGTCCTCGTCGCAGCAGACCGAGGTCAACCTGCCCTACATCACGGCCGACGCGAGCGGGCCCAAGCACCTGAACATCAAGTTGACGCGTGCCAAACTCGAGTCGCTGGTCGAAACCCTGATCAAGCGCACGATCGAACCGTGCAGGACTGCGCTGAATGACGCCGGCCTGAAGGTCGGCGATATCGATGACATCATCCTCGTCGGTGGCCAGACACGCATGCCGAAGGTCGCAGAAGAGGTGCAGAATTTCTTCGGCCAGGAGCCGCGCAAGGACGTCAACCCGGATGAGGCTGTGGCCATGGGTGCGGCGATTCAGGCCGGCGTGCTGTCGGGTGAGGTCAAGGACGTTCTGTTGCTCGACGTGACGCCGTTGTCGCTCGGCATCGAGACGCTCGGCCAGGTCATGACGCGGGTGATCGACAAGAACACGACGATTCCAACCAAGGCGGGACAGACGTTCTCGACCGCTGATGACAATCAGACCGCGGTTACGATTCACGTCCTCCAGGGCGAGCGTCAGCGCGCGGCCGATAACAAGTCGCTGGGTCGTTTCGATCTTGCCGACATCCCGCCGTCGCCACGTGGCATGCCACAGATCGATGTGACGTTCGACATCGACGCGAACGGCATCCTGCACGTGTCCGCGAAAGACAAGGCGACGGGCAAGGAGCAGAAAATCGTCATCAAGGCATCGAGCGGCTTGTCGGACGATGAGATCAAGCAGATGGTGGTCGACGCCGAGGTTCACGCGGCCGAGGATGAGAAGTTTCGTGAACTCGTCGAGACTCGCAATCAGGCGGATGCGCTGGTTCACGCCACCGAAAAGTCGCTCGAGGATCTCGGTGAAAAGGTCGAGCCGGAAGAGCGTGCGCAGGTCGAGGCGGCGGTGTCGGATCTGAAAGCCGCGCTGAAAGGTGATGACAAAGATCAGATCGAGGCCAAGAGCAAGGCCCTGGCCGAGGCCTCCGCGGGTCTCGCACAGAAGGCCTACGAACAGGCGCAGGCCGAGGAGGCGGGTAACAGCGCGCCGGGCTCGGACGCGGCGGGCGGGCAGGCTGCTGACGACATCGTCGATGCGGAGTTCGAAGAGGTCAAGGACGACGAGAGTCAGTCAAAAGCCGACTGAGGGTTGCGCAGGCTGACACCGATGCCGCGCCCTTTTTGGAGGACGCGGCTTTGGCGTGTCTGGTGGCCACGCAGGCGGCCGCCAAACAATGAATGCGTATCAGCAGGGCTGGCACGAGGGTTTAACCGTATTGGGTAGAACGACAGGCAATGTCCAAACGTGATCTTTACGAGGTGCTCGGTGTCTCACGCGATGCGTCGGCGGCGGCGATCAAAAAGGCCTACCGGCGCCAGGCGATGAAGCATCATCCGGATCGCAATCCGGATGATGCCGGTGCCGAGGTCGCCTTCAAGGAGGCGAAGGAGGCCTACGAAATCCTGTCGGACACGGAGAAGCGCCCCATCTACGACCAGTTCGGGCATGCCGGTGTCGACCGGTCGGCCGGCATGGGCGGGGGCTTCAATGCGGGCGACGTCGGCGATGTGTTCGGCGATGTGTTCGGCGACATCTTCGGCGGCGGTCGCGGCCGCAGCCGGAGCAACGTATACCGTGGCGCCGATCTGCGTTACGTGCTGTCGCTCGATCTCGGCCAGGCCGTGTTCGGCGATACGGTCAACATCGAATTATCGACGCTGGCCCAATGCGAAACCTGTGCAGGCTCCGGCGCCAGGCCGGGCACCAGCTCGGTAACTTGTGTTACCTGCGGGGGGCAGGGCCAGGTGCGACGCCAGCAGGGCTTCTTCTCGATTCAGCAGACCTGTCCGAAGTGTCGCGGTACCGGCCAGGTCATCGAGAACCCGTGTGCCGATTGCCAGGGTGCGGGGCGCCAGCAAAAGCACAAGACGCTGGCCGTCAAAGTGCCGGCGGGGGTCGATAACGGCGATCGCATCCGGCTGACCGGCGAAGGGGAAGCGGGCCAGAATGGCGGGCCACCAGGCGACCTGTATGTCGACATACAGGTCGATGCGCACGACATCTTCGAGCGCGACGGTGCTGATTTGCACTGTACGGTGCCGGTCGCCTTCGCAACCGCGGCGCTCGGCGGTCAGGTAACCGTGCCGACGCTTGACGGTCAGGTTAGCCTCAAGGTGCCGGCCGAGACGCAGTCCGGCAAGGTATTCCGAATCCGCGGCAAGGGCGTTAAACCCGTTCGCAGCAGCCAGACCGGTGACCTGTTTTGCTGCATCGAGATCGAGACCCCGGTCAAGCTGAATGCCGAGCAGAAGGAGTTGCTCGGCAAGTTCAATGACGCGCTCAGTGCCGGCGGAGACCGGCATCGGCCGCGTTCGAGTTCATGGAAAGACGGCGTCAAACGTTTCTTCGATGACATCGGATCCTGAGGGGGCACCATGATTCGAATTGCTGTACTGGGCGCGACGGGGCGCATGGGAAAAATGCTCGTTGGTCTGATCGCCGACGATGCCGGCCTGGAGCTTGTCGGTGCTGCCAGCGAGCCGGGGCACGCGAGGCTCGGTGACGATGCCGGGCGCGTGGCGGGTGTGGATGAACTCGGCGTCGCCGTGACGGACGATCCGGCGGCAGCCATCGCCGTGGCCGAGGTCGCGATCGACTTCACCCTGCCGGCGGCAGCTGCAGGGAATATCGCCGCGTGTGTCGAGCAGCGAGTTGCGCTGGTCATGGGCACGACCGGGTTGTCGGTTGAACAACAGGCGCTGCTCGGCGACGCGGCCCGAAAAATCGCGTTGGTTTACGGACGTAATATGAGCGTCGGGGTCAACGTCATTACCGAGCTGGTCCGGCTCGCGAGCCGGACACTCGGCGACGACTACGACATCGAAATCGTCGAGGCGCATCACCGGCACAAGATCGATGTGCCGTCGGGTACGGCATTGCAACTGGGCGAGGCCGCGGCCAGTGGGCGTGGCGTGCGCCTGGACGATGTGGCCGTCAGCGGCCGTCGCGGACACGGTGAACCACGTGAGACCGGGGCGATTGGTTTCGCATCCATCCGTGCCGGGCGCATCGTCGGCGATCACAGCGTCATGTTCGCGGCCGACGAGGAGATCATCGAACTGCGCCACCGGGCACTCGATCGCGCGGTCTTCGCGCGCGGGGCCTTGCGCGCTGCCGCCTGGGTTGGCGACCGGCCCGCGGGCCTCTATTCGATGCGCGATGTATTGGGTTTTTCAACGCTCCCGTGACGGAACGATGACTTCCGGGGACCCGGTCGGCTACAATACGCCGGGTCCCACATCTGATCGATTATCGGCGGGAGGGGTCCATGTGGGGCCCTCCCGTCGCGCGCATCTGCGCGCCCGGAACGGTAGGGTGAGCCGGGCAGAACAATTGCAAGTAACCTGGTCAAGGGTAAGGTGGAGTCAGTGACGGAACCGGCTATTCTGGCGCTCGAAGACGGCACGATTTTCAAGGGCGTGTCGATCGGCGCCGCCGGCAAAACGATCGGCGAGGTGGTGTTTAACACCGCGATGACGGGCTATCAGGAAATCCTGACGGACCCGTCGTATTGTCGGCAGATCATTACTCTGACTTATCCGCATATCGGCAATACCGGCACTAACAGCGACGACCATGAGAGCCGGGGGATCAGCGCGTCCGGCCTGATTATCCGCGACCTTCCCGTCGTATCGAGCAGTTGGCGCGCCGAACTGAGCCTGGCCGAGTTTCTGCAGCGCGGGAACCTGGTTGCGATTGCCGAGATCGATACGCGGCGCCTGACGCGGATTCTGCGCGACAAGGGAGCGATGTCTGGCTGCATCATGACCGGAGCGGTGAATCAGGATACGGCGGTCGCACATGCCAGGCGTTTCCCCGGCTTGGCCGGCATGGATTTGGCGAAGATCGTGACGACACCGGAGACTTACCAGTGGAGCCTGGGGACCAACTGGCCACCGGTCAGTGCGCTGCCGGGCAAGCGGGTATCGATGTTCAATGTCGTCGCCTATGACTTCGGCATCAAACGCAATATTTTGCGCCTGCTGGTGGGTCACAACTGCCGGGTCATCGTGGTTCCGGCGCAGACGCCGGCCGAGGATGTGCTCGCGCTGCAGCCCGACGGCGTGTTCCTGTCCAACGGCCCGGGCGATCCGGAACCCTGCGATTATGCGATCGAGGCGATTCGCACGATTCTGGCGACGCAGACCCCGGTGTTCGGCATTTGTCTCGGTCATCAGCTGCTGGCACTGGCCAGCGGCGCCCGGACCATCAAGATGAAATTCGGCCATCATGGCGCAAATCACCCGGTACAGGACCTCGAAACCGGTCGGGTTGCGATCACGAGTCAGAACCACGGCTTTGCCGTCGATGAGGAGTCGCTGCCGGATAATCTGCGTCCGACGCACCGTTCTTTGTTCGATAATTCACTTCAAGGAATTATCAGAACTGATTGTCCTGCCTATGGTTTTCAGGGACATCCGGAGGCCAGTCCCGGGCCGCATGACGTGTTGTCGATTTTCAGTCGCTTCATCGCGCTGATGCAGGCCCGACGCGTGGCGGTGAATTTGGGGCGCATCGCGGCCGGGGACGGCGCCGAGCGAGAGGTGGGCTGACGCGATGCCAAAGAGAACGGATCTGCACAGCATTCTGATTATCGGCGCCGGCCCGATCGTCATCGGTCAGGCCTGTGAATTCGATTACTCCGGCGCGCAGGCCTGCAAGGCGCTGAAGGAAGAGGGCTATCGCGTCATCCTCGTGAACTCCAATCCGGCCACGATCATGACGGACCCGGAGATGGCTGACGCGATTTACATCGAGCCGGTGTACTGGCAGACCGTCGCCCGGATCATCGAGAAGGAACAACCCGACGCGCTGCTGCCGACGATGGGCGGGCAGACCGGCCTGAACTGTGCGCTCGACCTGGTGCGCGAGGGCATCCTCAAGAAGCACAATGTCGAGTTGATCGGCGCGTCGCGAGAGGCAATCGACACGGCCGAGGACCGGGACCAGTTTCGCAAGGCCATGAAGGACATCGGTCTGCAGTGCCCGAATGCGGAAATCGCGCACACGATGGAGGAGGCGCTCGAGGTCCAGTTACAGGTCGGCTTCCCGACGATCGTTCGTCCGTCGTTCACGATGGGCGGATCGGGTTCGGGCATTGCCTATAATAAGGAGGAGTTCGAGGCGATCGTCACGCGCGGTCTCGATCTGTCGCCGACCACCGAGGTGCTGCTCGAAGAGTCCGTTATCGGCTGGAAAGAATTCGAGATGGAGGTGGTCCGCGACAAGAAGGATAACTGCATCATCATCTGTTCGATCGAAAACCTCGACGCGATGGGCGTGCACACGGGCGATTCGATCACGGTTGCGCCGGCCCAGACGCTGACCGACAAGGAATACCAGAGCCTGCGCGATGCATCGATCGCGGTCCTGCGGCGCATCGGCGTCGAGACCGGCGGTTCGAACGTACAGTTCGCCATCAACCCGGAGGACGGGCGTATCCTGGTCATTGAAATGAACCCGCGCGTGTCGCGTTCGTCGGCGCTGGCGTCGAAGGCTACCGGTTTCCCGATCGCAAAAATCGCGGCGAAGCTTGCGATCGGCTACACGCTCGACGAATTGCGCAACGACATCACGGGCGGCGCGACACCGGCCTCGTTCGAACCGACAATCGACTACGTCGTGACCAAGATACCCCGTTTCGCGTTCGAGAAATTCCCGGGCGCGAACGACCGGTTGACGACCCAGATGAAGTCGGTCGGCGAAGTCATGGCGATCGGCCGGACGTTCCAGGAATCCCTGCAGAAGGCTTTGCGTGGCCTTGAGACGGACATCGACGGGCTGGTGCAGCGCATGCCGGACGATCCGAGCGAGGACCAGCTCGAGATGCTGCGCTATGAACTGCGCATGCCGGGCGGGGAGCGACTGCTGTACGTCGCCGACGCATTTCGGCTGGGGCTGGGTGGACAGGAAATCGCCAAACTGTCGGGAATCGATCCGTGGTTTCTCGGTCAGATCGAAGATCTGATCGCAGAGGAACAGAAAATCTGCGCTAGCGGCCTGCAGGCGCTGAGCCGCGATCGGCTGTGGCGGCTCAAGCGCAAGGGGTTCGCGGATTCGCGCCTTGCGCACCTGATCGGTTGCGAAGAGTCGGTGGTTCACCAATATCGCATGAAGGCGAATATCCGGCCGGTCTTCAAGCGTGTCGACACCTGCGCCGCAGAATTCGCGACGACGACGGCTTACTTGTATTCGACTTATGAAGAAGAGTGCGAGGCCGATCCGACAAACCGCGACAAGATCATGATCCTGGGCGGTGGCCCGAACCGGATCGGTCAGGGTATCGAGTTTGATTACTGCTGTGTGCACGCAGCGCTCGCCCTTCGCGAAGCAGGTTATGAGACCATCATGGTCAACTGCAACCCGGAAACCGTATCGACGGATTACGACATCTCCGACCGCCTGTATTTCGAACCGCTGACGTTCGAGGACGTCATGTCCATCATCGAACGGGAGAAGCCGAAAGGCGTGATCGTGCAGTACGGCGGGCAGACGCCGCTGAAGCTGGCCCGAGCGCTGGAGAAAGCCGGTGCGCCGATCATCGGCACGAGTCCGGACTCGATCGATCTTGCCGAAGACCGCGAGCGATTCCAGAAACTGCTGCACCGTCTGGAGCTGAAGCAACCGCCGAACTGCATTGCCCGCACCGAGGATGAGGCGGTCGTAATGGGGGCCGAGGTCGGCTTTCCGCTCGTCGTGCGGCCGTCCTATGTGCTCGGCGGGCGGGCCATGGAAATCGTCCATAACGAGGCGGACTTGCGGATTTATATGCACGAGGCGGTCGAGGTCTCCAACGACGCGCCGGTTCTGCTTGATCGTTTCCTCGATCAAGCCATCGAAGTCGATGTCGACGCGATCTCTGACGGCAAGGAAGTCCTGATCGGCGGCATCATGGAGCATGTCGAGCAGGCTGGTGTTCACTCGGGTGATTCCGGCTGCTCGCTGCCGCCGGCGACGCTGAGCCAGGAGATCCAGGATCAGCTCGCGGATCAGACCGTGGCTCTGGCCAAGGGGCTGAACGTCATCGGCCTGATGAATATCCAGTTTGCGATCCAGAACGGGGTGATCTACGTACTCGAGGTCAATCCGCGCGCGTCGCGTTCCGTGCCGTTCGTGTCGAAAGCGACCGGCATGCAGCTTGCGAAGATCGCCGCCAAATGCATGGTCGGCATCAGCCTCGAAGCTCAGGGCGCCCAGGTTCCGTGCGTGCCGGCGTACTACTCGGTCAAGGAATCCGTCTTTCCGTTCAACAAGTTCCCGGAGGCCGACCCGATACTCGGTCCGGAAATGAAATCGACCGGCGAGGTCATGGGCACGGGACGTTCGTTCGCGGAAGCCTACGCCAAGGCGCAGCTCGCCTCGGGCGTTGTGTTGCCCGAGGGGGGGCAGGCGCTGCTGTCCGTGCGTGACCGCGACAAACCGGGCGCCGTCAAATTGGCTAAGATCCTGGTGGAGCGGGGTTTCGATATCGTTGCGACGGACGGTACCGCTCGCTACCTGGCTGAGCACGGTGTGCCGTGTCGGCGGGTCAACAAGGTGCGGGAAGGCCGGCCACACATCGTCGACATGCTCAAGAACGGCGAGATCACGTTCGTCGCGAATACGACGGAAGGCAAACAGGCCATCCGCGAGTCGCATTCGATTCGCGGCGCGGCCGTACAAAACAAGGTGACGTATTATACGACCCTGGCGGCTGCGATGGCGACCAGCATGGCGCTGGATCATCGGAGCGGAGGGGAAGTCAACAAGCTGCAGGATTTGCACAGCGAAAATAAGGCCGCGACGTGACTACCGTACCGATTACCGAAAAGGGTGCCGAGAATCTGCGGGAGGAGTTACGGCGCCTCAAGGGTACGGAGCGCCCGCGAATCGTTCAGGCGATCGCCGAGGCCCGTGCGCACGGCGACCTCAAGGAGAACGCCGAATACCACGCCGCGAAAGACGAGCAGGGTTTCATTGAGGGGCGTATTCGCGACATCGACAGCAAGTTATCGAATTGCGAGATCATCGATGTCACGTGTTTCGGCACGACGGGCAGAGTGATTTTCGGTGCGACCGTCGATTTGATGGACGAGGCGGATGGTCGGGAGTTGACGTACCGGATCGTCGGCGAGGACGAGGCGGACATCTCCGCGGGAATGGTGTCGGTGGCTTCGCCGATCGCGCGCGCGATGATCGGCAAGGAAGAGGGCGATCTCGCCGTGGTCGATGCGCCCGGCGGCCAGAAGTCCTACGAGATCATCGCAGTCCGCTATCTGTAACGGCGCAAAACGACCGATTGACCGGTGTGACTGACCGCAATGGCGAGAACCTCTTCGAGTAAACGCTGGCTTCGGCGCCAGGGATCTGATGACTACGTGCGTCGCGCGAAAGCGGAAGGCTGGCGTTCGCGTGCCGTGTACAAGTTGATCGAATTCCACGAGCGGGAGTGTTTGTTCCGGTCCGGACAGCAGGTGCTCGACCTGGGTGCCGCGCCCGGAGCCTGGAGCCAGTACGCCGCCAGGGCCGTCGGCCCGCGGGGCCACGTCATCGCCGTGGACCGGCTCGAAATGGATCCGATCGCCGGCGTAGAGTTCATCCAGGGTGATTTCAGGGAAGAAGAGATCTGTGCGCAGGTGCTGCAGTGCACCTGCGACGCGGGCCTGGACCTTGTTATGTCAGATATGGCCCCCAATATCAGTGGGACTCGATCGGTGGATCAGCCGCGTGCCATGTATCTGGCGGAACTGGCGCTGGAGATGGCTCTGAAAGCGCTCAGACCCGGTGGCAGCCTGGTGGTCAAGCTGTTTCACGGCGAGGGCTTCGACGCGTTCGTGCGCGCCGTGCGGCCGTCGTTCGAGGGAGTCAAGGTGCGTAAACCCGCGGCTTCAAGGCCGGAGAGCCGCGAGACCTATCTGGTAGCGAGGAACTTCCGGTAATGGTAGGGTGGACTTTCTTATACTCGCAGGGCCTCTATGGCTCGGGCGCTTCAAGGGATTGTGAATCTTGAACGACTTGGCAAAAAACATCATTTTATGGATCGTCATCGCGATTGTGCTGTTGACGGTATTTCAGAGCTTTGGCAGCGGTGGGCGCCAGACCGAGCCGCTCGATTACTCGGCGTTCCTCGATCTGGTCGAGAACAGCCAGATCGCCGAAGTGAATTTCGAAGGCGAGATGATCAAAGGGCGGCTCAGTTCCGGCGAGCGTTTCGTTACCTACAGTCCCGAGACCGACAACACAGCGCTGATCGGCGAACTGAAGCGGAATCGCGTCCTGATCAAGGCGACGGCACCGAAAGGCCAGAACATCCTGGTCAGCCTGTTCATCAATTCATTCCCGGTCCTGCTGCTGATCGGCGTCTGGGTGTACTTCATGCGCCAGATGCAGGGTGGCGCCGGCGGGCGCGGCGCGATGTCCTTCGGCAAGAGCAAGGCACGGCTGCTCGGGGAGGACCAGATCAAGGTCACGTTTCAGGACGTGGCAGGTGTCGAAGAAGCCAAGAACGAGCTTGCCGAGATCGTCGATTTTCTGAAAGACCCGTCCAAGTTTCAGCGCCTCGGGGGCAAGATTCCCAGGGGTGTGCTGATGGTTGGCGCTCCGGGCACCGGCAAGACACTGCTGGCGCGAGCCATTGCCGGTGAAGCGAAGGTGCCGTTTTTCACGATTTCCGGTTCCGACTTCGTCGAGATGTTCGTGGGCGTGGGTGCCTCGCGGGTTCGTGACATGTTCGAACAGGCGAAGAAGCATGCACCGTGCATTATTTTCATCGACGAGATCGATGCAGTCGGCCGTCACCGTGGTGCCGGCCTCGGCGGTGGCCATGACGAGCGCGAACAGACCCTGAACCAGTTGCTCGTCGAAATGGATGGTTTCGAGAGTAACGAGGGCACCATCGTTATCGCCGCGACCAATCGTCCGGACGTACTCGATCCCGCGCTGCTGCGCCCGGGTCGTTTCGATCGCCAGATCATCGTGCCGTTGCCGGATGTGCGCGGTCGCGAGCAGATTCTGCGTGTACACATGCGCAAGGTGCCGATTGCCGACGACGTACGGCCATCGATCATCGCCCGCGGCACGCCGGGTATGTCCGGTGCAGACCTCGCCAACCTCGTCAATGAGGCTGCCCTGTTCGCCGCGCGTGCGAATCACCGCACGGTCGGCATGGAAGAATTCGAGAAGTCCAAGGACAAGATCATGATGGGCACCGAGCGCCGGTCGATGGTCATGAGCGAGGAAGAGAAGAGGCTGACGGCGTATCACGAGGCCGGCCATGCGATTGTCGGTCTGTCGGTACCCGACCATGACCCCGTCTACAAGGTTTCAATCATCCCGCGCGGTCTCGCGCTGGGTATCACGATGTTCCTGCCGGAGCAGGATCGCTACAGCTTCAGCAAACGGCGCCTGAACAGCCAGATTTCGAGTCTGTTCGGGGGGCGTATCGCCGAGGAGATGGTGTATGGCGCCGATGCCGTCACCACCGGCGCGGCCAACGACATCGAGCGTGCGACGGAGATCGCGCGCAACATGGTCACGAAGTGGGGCCTGTCGGATCTGATGGGTCCGCTGACCTATGCGGAGGAAGCGGGTGAGGTATTCCTTGGCCGTTCGGTCACGCAGCACAAACAGGTGTCCGACGAGACCGCATATGAGATCGACAAGGAAGTGCGCAGGGTCATCGATAGGAATTACCAGCGTGCGGAAGAGGTCCTGACGGAACATCGCGACAAGCTCGACATAATGGCTGATGCGCTGATGAAGTATGAGACGATCGACGAGACGCAGCTTAAAGACATCATGGCCGGCCGCGAGCCGCGCCCGCCGGCAGACTGGGACAGTCAGCCGCCGTCGGCCGCAGTGTCTGCTGATGCCGATGCGGAGAAGAAAGACGATTCCTCGATCGGTGGCCCCGCCACGCAACAGCACTGACAGGGCGCGATGTCAGCCGAGTCACGCAGGGCCGATCCACGCGTGGATCCCGGCGTCATAAACAAGTTCGATGCCGGGTTCCGGCGGCTGCTGCGATCCGGCAGCCGCTGCCTCGTCATGGGGGCCCTGAATGTCACCCCCGATTCATTTTCGGACGGCGGTCAATTCGACAGCGTGCCGACGGCGTTCGACCACGCCGCGCGGATGCTGGACGCGGGCGCCGATATCATCGACATCGGCGGGGAGTCGACCCGGCCCGGCGCGGCCGCGGTGTCCGTCGCGACCGAACTCGGCCGGGTTATTCCGGTTATCGAAAAGCTGCGCGCCGAGTTTGACTGTCCGCTGTCGATCGATACCAGCAAGGCCGAGGTCATGCGTGCCGCGGTCGCGGCCGGCGCCACGCTGATCAACGACGTCCGCGCGTTACGCTCCCGGGACGCTCTGGATACCGTGGCTGAACTCGGCGTCCCGGTGTGCCTGATGCACATGCAGGGCAGGCCGCGCTCGATGCAGGATGCACCGCGCTACGAAGAGGTGACGGCGGACGTCATTGCGTTCCTGCGCGAGCGGATGGCTGCGTGTATCGCCGCGGGCATCGAGCCTGCGTGTCTGATCGTCGATCCCGGCATCGGCTTCGGTAAAACCCTGGAGCAGAACCTGCAACTGCTGCGCAATCTGGATAAAATTGCGGCCTTGGGAGCGCCGGTGCTGGTGGGTGTGTCGCGCAAGTCGATGCTCGGCCAGTTGCTCGGCAAGCCGGTCGGTGACCGGATTTATGGCAGTGTCGCGCTGGGATTGCTGGCGCGACAAAAAGGCGCATCGATTCTGCGCGTGCATGATGTCGCGCCGACGGTCGACGCCCTCAGAGTTCTGGACGCATTTTCACAGGCAGGGTGATTTTGATGGCTAGAGAGTTTTTCGGAACGGACGGGATTCGCGGGCGAGTCGGTGAGCCGCCGATGACGGCGGAGTTCGTGCTGCGCCTGGCAAGTGCCGCTGCACGCGTCCTCGCGCCGAGTGGTGGCCGGGTCGTGATCGGCAAGGACACGCGGGTGTCGGGTTATATGCTCGAATCCGCGCTCGAAGCCGGTTTCGTCGCTGCGGGCATGGACGTCCAGTTGCTCGGGCCATTACCGACGCCGGGCATTGCGTTCATGACCAAGGCGCTCGGTGCCGATGTCGGGGTCGTCATCAGCGCTTCGCACAACCCATACTGTGACAACGGCATCAAGTTTTTCGATGCCGAGGGCCGCAAGTTGCCGGATTCGGTCGAGGAAGATATCGAGCGTTACCTCAGCGAGCCGGCGATCACGCGAGATTCGAGTTCACTCGGTCGTGCCAAGCGCATAGACAGCGCGCGCGAAGACTATCAACGGTTCTGCCTGTCGACGGTGCCTGATGGTTTCCGGCTCGACCCACTGAAGATTGTCCTGGATTGCTCGCATGGTGCCGGCTACAAGGTCGCGCCGCGGGTCATGACCGAGCTTGGTGCGGAGATCATTGCGATCGGTTGTTCGCCGAACGGCAAGAACATCAACGATGGTTGCGGCACGACGCACCCGGAGTTGATGACCATGACGGTCAAGGCGCTCGGTGCAGACCTCGGCATCGCGTTCGATGGAGACGGTGATCGGGTGCTGATGGCCGATGGCGACGGCAACCTTGTCGACGGTGACCAGCTGCTCTACGTGCTCGCCCGGGCGCGCAAGCAGGCGGGCACCCTGGTCGGGCCGGTGGTTGGAACCCTGATGACGAACCTGGGTCTCGAGCGTGCGCTGGTTCAGCTCGGCATCGAGTTTCACCGGGCGAGCGTTGGCGATCGCTATGTGATTGCCATGTTGAACGAATTCGGCGGGCAACTCGGTGGCGAGACCTCCGGCCACCTGTTGTGTCTCGACAAGACGACCACCGGCGATGGCCTGATCAGCGCGTTGCAGGTGCTGGTCGTCATGGTCGAGTCCGGGCGGACGCTCGCCGAGTTGACCGCCGGTATGCCCCGGCTGCCGCAGATCCTGATTAACGTCCGTACGCAGACGCGCGTCTCCGTCGACGATTCCGCCGAGATCCAGTCGGCGATCGCGCAGGCGCAGCAGAGCATCGCAGGTCGCGGCCGGGTCCTGGTGCGGGCCTCCGGAACGGAGCCGGTATTGCGGGTCATGGTCGAGGGCGAGGACGAAGCCGAAGTCCGGCAGCTGGCCAACGAGCTGGCCGGCGAGATCGAGCGAATCGCGGCCTGACCCCATTGCATGCATTGATTTTCGGGGGCCAGGCAGCTACCCTTCGCGCTCATTTTTGACCGACTATTGACGTTGCGGGGGGTTGCCCCGGGACGGCATACCGGGTGCGACGGCGCCCCGCGGTGCGAGGAACCATGAGAAAGACACTCGTCGCAGGAAACTGGAAGCTGAACGGTTCGTCGGAGTTGAATCGCGGCCTGATTGCCGGGATCACGGCCGGGCTCGGTGCGGCATCCGGCGGCGAGGTCATGGTCTGTCCTCCGTACGTTTACCTGGCTGCTGTCGCCGCGCAGCTGGCCGGGACTGACGTGTTGCTCGGTGCCCAGGACGTAGCGGCCGAGGACGGCGGCGCGTTCACCGGTGAAGTGTCTGCGGTAATGCTGGCCGATATCGGCTGCAGCCACACGCTCATCGGTCATTCGGAGCGCCGCACGCGGTACGGTGATAGCGACGAGGTGGTGGCCGCCAAGTTTCGGGTCGCGCAGGCCGCGGGCGTGAAGCCCGTCCTGTGTATCGGTGAGACGCTCGAGGAGCGTGAGTCGGGCGTGACGATGGAGGTCATCGGTCGGCAGCTCGGGGCGGTCGTCGATGCCGCCGGGGTCGGTGCTTTCGCGGCTGCAATTGTCGCCTACGAACCGGTCTGGGCGATCGGAACCGGACGGACGGCGACACCTGACCAGGCGCAGGAAGTCCATCGGCATATCCGCAGCATCATTGCCGGCGCCGATGCTAAAATCGGCGCTGAACTTCAGATCCTCTACGGCGGCAGTGTCAAGGGCGCAAATGCGGCCGAGTTGTTTGCGCTGGAGGATATCGACGGTGGATTGATTGGCGGCGCTTCGCTGGATGTGGCCGAATTTCTGGCTATTTGCAAGGCTGCTGCGGGAACCTGAATTAGATGCTTAACTTTCATTCAATGATGCTGATCGGGCACGTCCTGATTTCGGCTGCAATCATCGGTCTGGTGCTGCTTCAGCGTGGCAAGGGAGCCGATGCTGGCGCCGCCTTCGGTGCCGGCGCATCCGGCACCGTATTTGGCGCACGTGGCTCGTCGAATTTCCTGTCCCGCTCGACGGCAGTGCTGGCGACGCTGTTTTTCATGTCGAGTCTCGCACTCGCCTACCTCGGATCGCGGCAGGCCCCGACCGAGAGCCTCATGGACAGTACGCCGGTGCCGGGTATCAGCGCGGTGCCGGGTGGGGACGATCTGGCTGCCGGTTTCGCGCCGGCGCCCGGCGCAGATCCGCTGCCGACTTTGCCCGGGCTAGAAAGCCTGAGCCCCCCGCGCGACCTGCCGGCCGTGCCGGAGAACGGAGTCACGGAGGAGGCTCTCCCGTAACCGGCTGACTGATCTTGAATCGGGACAAGTACCCCGAGCCGATGTGGTGGAATTGGTAGACACGCTGTCTTGAGGGGGCAGTGGCGCAAGCCGTGCCGGTTCGAGTCCGGCCATCGGCACCATTCAAGTTTTTTCCTGAATCTTCCCGTTATAAAGTTATGTGGAAAGCTGTGGCGTTGTTACAATTACGCGTCGCCCGTGGCTGTGCCCGGTTATTGTTAAATCGCCCCAGGGATAAGTTGTGCTTCAAGGTTACTTGCCGGTTCTGATTTTTCTCGGGATCTCGTTGGGTCTCGGTCTGGTGCTGATGGTCGTCGGCCTGTTCCTGGGCCATGGAGAGAAGAGCGCGGAGAAAGCCTCGCCATACGAATGCGGGTTCGAACCGTTTGAAGACGGGCGGATCAAGTTCGACGTTCGTTATTACCTCGTCGCCATCTTGTTCATTATTTTTGATCTCGAGATTGCTTTCCTGTTTCCCTGGGCGGTATCGCTCGATTCGGTCGGGGTCTTCGGCATTATCGCGATGGGCATTTTCTTGCTGGTGCTCGTCGTTGGCTTTATATTCGAGTGGAAGAAGGGCGCGCTGGAATGGGATTGACGAATTCTGAAATTCAGCAGCTGGCGGCCGTCAATTTGTCGAAGCCGGAAACGCCGCAGGAACTGCTCGACCAGCGGGGTTTTTGGGTAACCAATGCTGATGCGCTGTACAACTGGGCGCGCACGGGCTCGATGTGGCCGGTGACCTTCGGCCTGGCCTGTTGCGCGATCGAGATGATGCACGCTGGCGCGGCGCGCTACGATCTCGATCGTTTTGGTGTGATGTTTCGGCCGAGTCCACGTCAGTCGGATGTCATGATCGTGGCGGGCACGCTGACCAATAAGATGGCTCCGCCGCTGCGCAAGATCTGGGATCAGATGCCCGAGCCGAAGTGGGCGATCTCGATGGGTTCGTGTGCGAACGGCGGGGGTTACTATCACTATTCATACGCGGTGGTACGTGGCTGCGACCGTATCATACCGGTGGATGTCTATGTGCCGGGCTGCCCGCCGACGGCTGAGGCGCTGATCTACGGCATCCTCCAGCTGCAAGAAAAGATTCGACGCACCAATACGATAGCCCGATGAACGAACGCTACGAGGCATTGTCAGCGGCTATCTCGGCACGCTTTGGTACGGCGCTGAGCTCCGTGTCGTCGCATTGCGGCGAGTTGACCTGGGAAGTCGACAAGACCGATCTGATTCGGGTCGTGACCGCGCTGCGTGACGAAGACGAGTTCCGGTTCGAGATGCTTGTCGATGTCTGCGGTATCGATTATCTGAGCTACGGCCAGGCCGAGTGGCAGACCGATGAGGCCACTTCGACGGGCTTCAGTCGTGCGGCCGTGCCCGTGAACATCGTGCCGGATGCGGATACAACCTTCGAGCCGCGGCGTTTCGCGGTGGTCTACCACCTGCTGTCGATCAGCCGGAACTGGCGCGTGCGTCTGCGGGTTTTTCCGGGTATCGAGAACCCGCCGGTCGTGCCGTCCGTGGTCGACGTCTGGGCCGGCGCGAACTGGTTCGAGCGCGAGGCATTCGACCTGTTCGGCATCCAGTTTGAGGGTCATCCGGATCTGCGCCGGATTCTCACCGACTACGGTTTTATCGGCCACCCGTTTCGCAAGGACTTTCCAGTCGTGGGTAACGTCGAGACACGCTATGACCCGGACCAGGGCCGGGTGATTTATCAGCCGGTCAGTATCGAGCCCCGTACGCTGGTGCCGAAAGTCATACGCACCGACAATCGCTACGCGTCCGAACTCAAAGACGAGCCCGAACATGAGTGAGATCCAGAACTTTACGCTGAATTTCGGCCCCCAGCATCCGGCGGCCCACGGTGTTCTGCGCCTGGTGCTCGAGATGGACGGCGAGGTCATACAGCATGCGGATCCGCATATCGGTCTGCTGCATCGTGCGACCGAGAAACTCGCGGAGACGAAGCCCTTCAGTCAGAGCATCGGCTACATGGATCGTCTCGACTATGTGTCGATGATGTGCAACGAACATGGCTACGTGCTGGCAATCGAGAAATTGCTGGGAATTACCGTGCCGATACGTGCACAATACATTCGCGTCATGTTCGACGAGATCACGCGGATCCTGAATCACTTGATGTGGCTCGGCGCGCACGGCCTCGACGTCGGTGCGATGACGATGTTTCTATACTGCTTCCGCGAGCGGGAAGACCTCATGGACGTGTACGAGGCGGTCTCCGGCACGCGCATGCATGCGACGTATTATCGTCCCGGCGGCGTATATCGCGACTTGCCCGACGAGATGCCCCGGTACCAGTCGACGAAATTCCGGGCGCAGAAAGATATCGATCGCCTGAACGAGAACCGCCAGGGCTCGGTGCTCGATTTCATCGAGGATTTCACGAACCGTTTTCCGGCCTGCGTCGATGAGTACGAGACGCTGCTGACCGACAATCGAATCTGGAAACAGCGCACCGTTGATATTGGCGTCGTGTCGCCGGAGCGGGCTCTGCAACTCGGCTTCACCGGGCCGATGCTGCGTGGCTCGGGTGTCGAATGGGATCTGCGCAAGAAGCAGCCATACGAGACCTATGCCGAGGTCGACTTCGATATCCCGGTCGGGACCAACGGCGATTGTTATGACCGTTACCTCGTGCGCGTCGAAGAGTTGCGTCAGTCCAACCGGATCGTCCGGCAATGCATCGACTGGCTGCGTCTGAACCCGGGCCCGGTCATACTCGACGATCCGAAGTTCGTGGCGCCGAGCCGCGAGAACATGAAGGATGACATGGAGTCGCTGATCCATCATTTCAAACTGTTTACCGAAGGTTATACGGTGCCGGAAGGCGAGGCCTACGTGGCGATCGAGCACCCGAAGGGTGAGTTCGGCGTCTACCTCGTGTCGGATGGTTCGAACAAGCCGTACCGGCTGAAGATCCGCGCACCCGGGTTCGCGCATATTTCCGCACTGCACGAGATGGTGGTCGGGCACATGCTGGCCGACGTTGTCGCGGTGATCGGTACACAGGATATCGTATTCGGCGAGATCGATCGCTGAGTGCATTGACGGATACATATACCATGGGATCAACCGATAACTGGTCGCAGCTTTCTGCCCACACGCGCGAGGAAATCGATACATGGCGCGCGAAGTTTCCGGCAGGGCGGCAACGTTCCGCAGTGATCGCGGCGCTGCATGCTGTCCAGCATGAGAATCAGGGCTATCTGACTGATGAGTTGATGACAGCCGTCGCCGGCTACCTCGATATTCCGGCGATCCAGGTTTTCGAAGTTGGGGCGTTCTATTCGATGTTCGAGACGCGGCCAGTCGGCCGACACAGCATTTCGATGTGCACGAACATCTCCTGCATGTTGTGCGGGGGCGAGCAACTCCTGAGCTACCTTGAGAAAAAGCTGGACATCAAGGCGGGCGAGAGTACGGCGGACGGCAAGTTTTACCTGAAGATCGAAGAAGAATGCCTGGCGGCCTGTACCGGTGCGCCGATGATGATGATCGACCACAAGTATTACGAGAACCTGACGCCGGCGCGCATCGACGAAATTCTGGATTCCATTTGAGCACCCGATTGATTGAGCATGGCTGATTACGAGCAAAACCAGGTCTGTCTGCAAACCCTCGGCATGGACGAGCCGTGGACGCTGGAGTCGTATCTTAAGGTCGGCGGTTATGAGTCATGGAAGCGTGTGCTGGCCGGTGACCTGAGCCGCGCGGAGATTATCGACACACTCAAGGCTTCGGGCCTGCGCGGCCGCGGCGGGGCGGGCTTCCCGACCGGCCTGAAGTGGAGTTTCATGCCGAATGACGATTGCCAGAAGTACGTGGTTTGTAACTCGGACGAGAGCGAGCCGGGCACCTGTCACGATCGCGACATCCTGCGCTATAACCCGCATGCGGTCATCGAGGGCATGGCAATCGGCGGCTTCGCGATGGGCGCGACGGTTGGCTATAACTACATCCGCGGAGAATTCATGGCCGAGCCGTACCCGCGTTTCGCGGCTGCGGTCACGGCGGCCTACGAGGCCGGCTTGCTCGGCCGGAATATCCAGGGGTCGGATGTCGCGTTCGATCTCTACGCGTTCCTGGGCGCCGGCGCCTATATATGCGGAGAGGAGACCGGCTTGCTCGAATCGCTGGAGGGCAAGCCCGGACGCCCGCGTTTCAAGCCGCCGTTCCCGGCTGGTTTCGGCCTGTACGGGCAGCCGACGACGATCAACAACACGCAAAGTTATGCGTCGGTCCCGCAAATCCTGCGCAAGGGCGCCGACTGGTTCGCTGATCTGGGCGTCGAGGGGTCGGGCGGCACGATGGTTTTTTCGGTGTCAGGGCATGTGAACCAGGGCGGCAACTGGGAGTTGCCACTGGGCGTCCCGTTCCGGCATCTGCTCGATCTGGCTGGCGGCGTGCGTGACGGTCGTGAACTCAAGGCGGTGATTCCCGGCGGCGTATCGGTGCCGGTGCTGCCTGCCGAGGCGATCCGGGACATCACGATGGATTACAACGCCGTTCAGGCCGCCGGCTCGTCGCTGGGCACGGGGTCGATGATCGTCATGGATGAGACGACCTGCATGGTGCGTACCCTGTGCCGGATTGCGCGCTTCTATCACGCGGAGTCCTGCGGGCAGTGCACGCCCTGTCGGGAAGGTACCGGCTGGCTGCATGGCATGCTGACGCGCATCATCGAAGGGCAAGGTTCGCGGTCCGATCTGGATCTGCTGGTGGCGGTCGCCAACAAGATCGAGGGGCATACGATTTGTGCGTTTGGCGATGCGGCGGCATGGCCGGTGCAGAGTTTTCTGAAGCATTTTTTCCACGAGTTCGAGTACATGGTCGAGCACGGCGGGCGCTCGATGATCGACGATCGGCCGGCAGCGGCGTGAACCGGGGTAGCCAGGCAGAGCGATGAGCGGCGACACCGTTAAAATTGAGGTCAACGGCCAGGAACTCGAGGCCCGGCCCGGTCAAATGTTGATCGAGGTCACGGATGCGGCCAACATTTATATCCCGCGTTTCTGCTACCACGAGAAGTTATCGGTCGCGGCGAACTGCCGGATGTGTCTCGTCGAGGTCGAGAACGCGCTCAAGCCGTTGCCTGCCTGCGCGACACCGGTAGCGGAAGGCATGAAGGTGCAGACCCGGTCGCCCGCTGCGATCGAAGCGCAAAAATCCGTCATGGAGTTCCTGCTGATCAACCACCCGCTGGATTGCCCGATTTGCGATCAGGGTGGCGAATGCGAGTTGCAGGATATCGCCATGGGCTACGGCCGCGGCATCTCTCGGTTCACCGAACACAAGCGGGTCATCCAGGACGAGAACCTCGGCCCGCTGATTTCCACCGACATGACGCGCTGTATTCTTTGTACCCGCTGTGTCCGGTTTACCGAGGAGATAGCCGGCATTCAGGAGCTCGGCACGATCGGCCGCGGCGATCGCACCGAGATCAGCACCTATATCGGCGCCGGCGTCGATCACGAACTGTCGGGCAACATCATCGATCTGTGTCCGGTCGGCGCGTTGAATAACAAGCCATACCGGTTTTCCGCGCGCGCGTGGGAGATGGTCGCGCTGCCGACGATTGCGCCACACGATTGCATCGGCTCGAACCTGAACGCACACGTGATGGGAGGCCGCGTCAAGCGCATCGTGCCGCGCACGAACGAGGCGGTGAACGAAACCTGGATCACCGACCGCGATCGCTTTAGCTGTGCCGGCATTTATGCGGACGACCGGTTGGAGACGCCAATCATTCGTGATGACGGCGAATGGCGCGAGGCGACGTGGGACGAGGCGCTCGACATCGTGGCTGCGGATCTGCGCCGCATCGGCGCGGATCTCGGTGTGCTCGTGTCGCCAAGCGCGACGTCCGAGGAAGGCTACCTGCTGAACCGGATTACGCGGCATCTTGGCTCGAATAGCATCGATTACCGTCTGCGCCGCCGTGATTTTCGTAACCAGGAGTTTGACCCGTGGCGGCCGACGCTGGGAATGGAATTGGGGGATATCGAACAGGCAGACGCGTTACTGATCGTCGGCTCGAATCTGCGCAAGGAAGTACCGCTGCTCGCGCATCGGGTGCGCAAGGCCGCCGTCGCCGGTGGGCACGTCGCGTTTGTCCACCCGGTACGCTACGAATACCTGTTCGATGTGAGCAGTTACTTTGACGGCGACGATCTGGTTGCAGAACTTGCCGCGCTGGTCGCAGCGGCGGAAGGAGACGGCAGCGAAGACTATCGTGCCACAGTGACCGCGTTGTCCGACGGTGACCGCAGCGGTGTCATTATCGGGCAGATCGCGATGCGCCACCCGGCCTTCGCTCAGATTACCAGGTTGGCTGCGAAGCTCGCCAAGCTGACAGGCGCGAGCTACGGCTTTGCGTCCGAGGGCGCCAATGCGGTCGGTCTCTGCGAGGCGGGAGTACTGCCGCATCGGGGGGTCGGTTTTAAACCGGTCGAAAACCCCGGTGCAACCGCCGCCGACATGCTGGCGCAGCCGCCGCGCGGTTTATTGCTGTTCGGCGTCGAGCCGGAATTCGATTGCGCCGATGGCCAGGCCGGGCTTGCGGCGATGCGCGCCGCCGAATTCGTCGTCGCGGTATCGCCATATCTCGGTGACGGGCTGAATGATTGCGCTGATGTCGTGTTGCCGATGGGTACGTTCGCCGAGACCTCCGGTACGTTCGTCAACGCAAACGGCAGGCCACAGAGTTTCGGTGGCATCGCGCAGCCCGTGGGTGAGAGCCGGCCGGGCTGGAAGATTCTGCGGGTGCTCGGCAACCTGCTCGACTTGCCGGATTGCGCGTACGAGTCGACCGATGAGATCGTCCGGGAAATCGTCACGGCGGGCAAACAGGCGCTGGTCGGGGAAGATCCGCCGAACTTGCCGGATGCGCCCGAGCCGTCGCCCGCGGTCACCACGCGCATCGACGTGGCCGAACTGGATGTGCCGATGTATCGCATCGATGCGCTGGTGCGGCGCGCTGAGGCATTACAGCTGACGCGTGACGGTCAGGCCGGCTCCGGTGCGGCGGATCCCCGCAAGAGTGCGCAGGGATAAACGACTTGGCCGCATTATTCAGCAAATTGCCGTACTGGGATGCCCTGCCGGAACTGATCCGGCAGGTCATCATCATCGTCGGTCAGATCGTGCCCCTGGTCGTGAGCCTGATCCTGTGCGTGGCGTACCTGACGTTCGCCGAACGCAAGATTATCGGCTACATGCAGACTCGGATCGGGCCGAATCGCGTGGGGCCGAAAGGATGGTTGCAGCCGATTGCCGATACCGTAAAGCTGCTGATCAAGGAAGTAATCATTCCGTCGAAATCGAACCGATTTCTGTTCCTGATCGCGCCGTTGCTGTCCATCACGCCCGCATTCGCAGCCTGGGCGGTTATCCCCCTGTTCCCGGATTTTGCGATCGCCGATGTCGATGCCGGCCTGTTGTACGTTCTGGCGCTGACATCGCTGGGGGTCTATGGCGTCATCATTGCCGGCTGGGCATCCAATTCCAAATACGCGTTCCTCGGCGCGATGCGTTGTGCGGCGCAGATCGTCGCCTACGAGATCGCAATGGGTTTCGCCCTGGTCGGTGTTTTGATGGCGAGCGGCAGCCTGAATCTCGGTGAGATCACCGCGGCACAGGCCGGCCCGGAGAATCAGTGGTTTTTCGTGCCGCTGTTCCCGCTGCTCGTCGTATTTTTTATTTCCGGCATCGCCGAGACGAACCGCGCGCCGTTCGACGTGGCCGAAGGCGAGTCGGAAATCGTGGCCGGTTACCATGTTGAATATTCAGGCGTCGCATTCGCCGTGTTTTTCCTGGCCGAGTACGCGAACATGATTCTGATCGCGGCGCTGACGTCGGTCATGTTCCTGGGTGGCTGGGATTCGCCGTTCTCGGGTTCGCTGTTTGCCTTCCTCGAAGGGACGCCGCTGGCCGTGGTGCAGGCCGGGGGCCTGCACTGGCTGGCCGTCAAGATCTCATTCTTCCTGTTCTGTTTCCTGTGGTTTCGCGCGACGTTTCCGCGGTACCGGTATGACCAGATCATGCGTCTGGGTTGGAAAGTCTTCATTCCCGTGACGATCCTCTGGATCTTCGTCGAGGGCGGCATGGTCTTGGCGGGTGTCGGCCCGTGGAGCAGTTGATATGAGCACGTTCATAAACATCGTGAAGACGTTCACGTTGTGGGAGCTGCTGAAAGGGCTGCGGCTGACGTTGCGCAACTTATTCGCGCGCAAGGTGACGATTCAGTATCCGGAAGAGAAGACGCCGCAGTCCCCGCGCTTTCGCGGCCTGCACGCACTGCGCCGATATCCGAACGGAGAGGAGCGGTGCATCGCCTGCAAGCTCTGCGAGGCTGTCTGCCCCGCCGCGGCAATTACGATCGAGTCCGTTGTTGCGGACGATGGAACGCGGCGTACGACGCGTTATGACATTGATTTGTTCAAGTGTATTTTTTGCGGTTTCTGCGAAGAGGCGTGCCCGGTCGATGCAATCGTCGAGACGCGGATCTTCGAATATCACATGGAACACCGCGGTGAGAACATAATGACCAAGGAGAAATTGATGGCGATCGGCGACCAGTACGAGCAGATGATTTCGGCCGATCGAGCGGCGGACGCGAAATACCGGTAACCCGGATGGTGTTGCAGGTTTATTTCTGGGCCCTCGCCCTGTTATTGCTGGGTGCGTCCCTGGGTGTCATTACGTCCCGGAACCCGGTGTTCTCGGCGTTGTGGCTGGTGCTGGCATTCGTCACCAGCGCGGTGCTGTGGATATTGCTCGAGGCCGAATTCCTGGCAATTGTGCTGGTGCTCGTCTATGTGGGCGCCGTGATGGTGTTGTTCCTGTTCGTTATCATGATGCTCGACATCGATCTTGACACCCTGAAGAAAGGCTTCGTGCGCTTTGCGCCGGTCGGCGCCATCGTGGCGTTCATCATCGCGATCGAGCTGGTTACGGTATTCGTCATTCGTTCTACGGGTCTGCCGGTGCTCGCCAACCCGCCGCCGCATCCGGCGGGCTACAGCAACACCAAGGAACTGGGGGCGGTCCTGTATACCGAGCATGTCTATGCGTTCGAGCTCGCCTCGTTCCTGCTGCTGCTGGCGATCGTCGCCGCGATCACCCTGACCATGCGCCGGCGCCCGGGCCTGAAGCGCCAGGACATTGCCCGGCAGGTTGCCGTACAGGCCAAGGATCGGGTGCGCCTGGTGTCGATGCCGGTGGAGAAAGACTGATGCTCGGGTTGACGCAATACCTGATTCTGTCGGCCCTGTTGTTCTCGATCTCGGTGGCCGGCATCTTCCTGAACCGGAAGAACGTGCTGTTGCTGCTGATGTGCATCGAGTTGATGCTGCTGGCGGTGAATTTCAATTTCATCGCCTTCTCCCGATTTCTTGGCGATACCTCCGGTCAGGTGTTCGTGTTCTTTATCCTGACGGTCGCGGCGGCCGAGGCGGCGATTGGTCTGGCTATTCTCATCGTCCTGTTTCGCTCGAAACGTACCATCAACGTCGAGGACCTTGATGTCATGAAGGGGTAGGGCATGGAGAATACTTACCTCGCCATCGTCCTTGGCCCGCTGATCGCGGCGGTTATCGCCGGGCTGTTCGGCAGGCAGATCGGTCGCGTCGGCGCACACACGATCACCATCCTCGCGGTTGCGGTGTCCTGTGCGCTGTCGATTCTCGTGCTCAAGGGCCAGCTCATCGACGGCGACCCGGCCTATAACGGTACCGTCTACACATGGATGGTGACCGATGGCGTCAATATGGAGATCGGCTTCCTGGTCGATCGCCTGACGGCTCTGATGATGACCGTCGTGACCTTCGTATCGCTGATGGTGCACGTCTACACGATCGGCTACATGCACGATGACCCGGGCTACCAGCGATTCTTCAGCTATATCTCGCTGTTCACGTTCGCGATGCTGATGCTTGTCATGGCGAACAATTTTCTGCAATTATTCTTCGGCTGGGAGGCAGTCGGTGTCGTGTCCTACCTGCTCATCGGTTTCTGGTACACGCGCCCGACGGCAATCTTCGCCAATATGAAAGCATTCCTCGTCAACCGCGTGGGCGACTTCGGTTTTCTGCTCGGCATTGCGGCGATCGTGCACTTCACCGGCAGCCTCGACTATGCCGAGGTGTTCACGCAGGCCGAGAGCATGCAGGGCCGGCAGATCGAGATTTTCGACGGCCTGCCCTGGTCCGGCCTGACCGTGGCCTGCATCTGTCTGTTCATCGGCGCGATGGGCAAATCGGCCCAGGTGCCATTACACGTCTGGTTGCCGGATTCGATGGAAGGCCCCACGCCGATTTCGGCATTGATCCACGCGGCGACCATGGTCACGGCCGGGGTGTTCATGGTCGCGCGAATGTCGCCGCTGTTCGAGTATTCAGAAGTTGCACTGAGCTTTGTACTGGTCATCGGCGCGACCACGGCGTTGTTCACCGGGTTCCTCGGCGTGGTGCAGAACGATATCAAGCGGGTCATCGCGTATTCGACGCTATCGCAACTCGGCTATATGATGGTCGCACTCGGCGCGTCGGCCTATGCCGCCGGTATCTTTCATCTCGGCACGCACGCGTTCTTCAAGGCGCTGCTGTTCCTGGCTGCGGGCTCGGTCATCATCGGCCTGCACCACGAGCAGGACATCCGTCGCATGGGTGGGCTGAAAAAATATATGCCGATTACCTACTGGACGAGTCTGATTGGCTCACTGGCGCTGATCGGCTTCCCGGGTACGGCGGGATTCTTTTCCAAGGATGCGTTGATCGAGGCCGTGCACGGGGCAACGCGGGCGGGCTCGAGTTACGCGTACTGGTGCGTGCTGCTCGGCGTGTTCATTACGGCGCTCTATACGTTCCGACTGTTTTTCCTCGTCTTCCACGGCGCAGAGCGCATCGATGACGACGCGCGCGGCCACCTGCAGGAATCGCCATGGGTCGTGTGGGTGCCGCTCGTGATGCTGGCCATCCCGTCCCTGCTGATCGGCTGGCCGACGATCGGCCCGGTGTTATTCGGCGATTTCTTCGGCGCTGCGATCTTCGTGCTGCCGGGCAACGACGTGCTTGGCGAACTCGGCCAGGGCTTCCACGGCGCGTGGGGCTTCCTGGTACACGGCCTGACTTCGCCGGTGCTGTACCTGGCCGGCGCCGGCGTTGGGGTGGCGTGGTTCTGCTACCTGCGCCGGCCGGATCTGCCGGAGACGCTCCGCGCGCGATTTGCCGCGGTGCATACCCTGCTGATGAACAAGTACTACGCCGACATCCTGGTCGAGAAAATTATTCCGAAGGGCAGCACCGGTGTCGGCACGTTGTTCTGGCGTATCGGCGATGTCGTGCTGATCGACGGCGCAGCCGTCAATGGCAGCGCGAAGCTCGTCGGCTGGGCCGCCGGCGTGATCCGATATATGCAGACCGGTTACCTCTATACCTATGCGTTCGCGATGATCATCGGCCTGTCGGCGCTGATCGGCTGGGTGTTGTGGGCATGACGGCGGCGGTGAAGGATTAGCGTGGGATTACTCAGCATAATCATCTGGCTGCCGATCGTCGGTGGCATCGCGGTCATCGCGACCGGGCGCAACGTGTCCGAGGACGGTTCCGGGTTTCGCCTGGATCGCTGGCTGACGTTGCTCATTTCGGTGCTCGTATTCTTGCTGAGCCTGCAGCTGTACCTGGGGTTCGACAGTGGCACGGCGGCGATGCAATTCGTCGAGCAGAAGCCGTGGATCCGTGCGTTCAACGTCGAGTATTTCCTCGGGATAGACGGTATTTCGCTGCCGTTGATCCTGCTGACGACGTTTCTGACCCCGCTCGTCGTCATCTCCGGCTGGGATGTCATCAAGAAGCGGCCGGCACAGTACTTTGCTGCGTTCCTGATCCTCGAAGGCCTGATGCTCGGCGTTTTCGCCGCGCTCGATGCGCTGCTGTTCTATGTGTTCTGGGAAGCGATGCTGATCCCGATGTTCCTCATCATCGGCATCTGGGGTGGCGAGCGGCGCGTCTACGCGACCGTCAAGTTTTTCCTGTTCACGTTCCTCGGCTCGGTCTTCATGCTGATCGCGCTGATCTATCTGTACCTGCAGACCGGCAGCTACCGGATTCTCGATTTTCATGCAGCGCCGCTGAGTATTGACCAGCAGATCCCGATATTTCTGGCGTTTCTCGTCGCATTCGCCGTCAAGGTGCCAATGTGGCCGGTCCACACGTGGCTGCCGGATGCGCATGTCGAAGCGCCGACCGGTGGTTCCGTCGTGCTGGCCGCCGTGTTGCTGAAAATGGGTGGCTACGGGTTCGTTCGCTTCAGTTTGCCGATCACCCCGGATGCGAGCCAGACGCTCGACTGGCTGATGATCGGCCTGTCGCTGATCGCCGTCGTCTATATCGGCTTCGTCGCCCTGGTCCAGCAGGACATGAAGAAGCTGATCGCTTATTCGTCCATCGCCCACATGGGTTTTGTGACCCTCGGCTTCTTTGTTGCGTGGGAGATATTTGCCGGTACCGGCGACCTGGCGGGGATTACCATGGGTATCACCGGTGGCATGCTGCAGATGATCTCGCACGGCTTTATTTCCGCTGCCCTGTTCCTGTGCGTCGGGGTTATGTATGAGCGGATGCACAGCCGGCAGATCGCTGATTACGGGGGGGTCGTCAACACGATGCCAAAGTTCGCGGCCTTGATGGTGTTTTTCGCGCTGGCCAACGCCGGTCTGCCGGGCACTTCGGGCTTCGTCGGCGAATTCCTCGTGATACTGGCGAGTTTCAAGGCAAATTTCTGGTACGCATTCCTGGCGGCGACGACCCTGGTACTCGGCGCGGCCTATACCCTGTGGATGATCAAGCGGGTGATTTTCGGCGCGGTCCGGAATGAGGCCGTCGCGCAACTGACTGACCTGAATGGCCGCGAGTTCTTCGTGCTGGGCATCCTCGCGGTATTCGTCCTCGGCCTCGGACTGTGGCCCGCGCCACTGGTCGATGTCATGTCGGTGACGGTCGAAAACCTCGTCGCACACATCATGAACCCCAAGTTTTAACCGCCGATGATCGGCGCAGTGTTTATCAGACAGACCAATGGCATTTTTGACACCTGACCTGAATCCGGCGCTGGCCGAAATCGTTCTCGGCAGCGGGATCTGTGTCGTATTGCTGGCCGACCTGTTTATCTCGGACCGGTGGCGCGACCTGACGTTCGCCATTGCGATGGCGGTGCTGGTGGCGACTGCGTGGGTTGCGGGCGGCATCGGCCTGAACGGCGTGGAGATCACGTTCGACGGCAGCTTTATCGCGGATCCGCTCGCGCGCGTGCTCAAGTTGTTGTCCGCGCTCGTCGTGGCCGTCGTATTCCTGTATTCGCGAGCCTACCTGAAGGATCGCGATATCTACAAGGGCGAGTATTACCTGCTGGGCCTGTTCGCGCTGCTCGGTATTTTCGTCATGATCTCGGCCTACAGCATGCTGACGATGTATCTCGGGCTCGAGATGCTGTCGTTGTCGTTATACGCACTCGTGGCATTCGACCGTGAGTCGCCGGTCGCGGCGGAAGCCGCGATCAAATATTTCGTGCTGGGAGCGATCGCCTCGGGCTGTCTGCTGTATGGTATGTCGATCATTTACGGCGTCACGGGCAGCCTGCTGTTGCCCGAAATCAATGCGGCATTGTTGCAGTCCGGCCCGAATGACATCGTCGCACTCGTCGGTCTGGCCTTCATCATGGTCGGCATCGCATTCAAGTTCGGCGCCGTGCCGTTTCACATGTGGCTGCCCGACGTGTATCAGGGCGCGCCGACTTGCGTGACTCTGTTCATCGGCACCGCACCGAAGCTCGGTGCCCTGGCCCTGGCGATCCGCGTGCTGTTCGAGGGGCTCGGGCCGATCGCCACGAGCTGGGAGGCGATGCTGACTGTTCTGGCCGTGCTGTCGCTCGGCATCGGCAACGTCGTCGCGATTGTGCAAACCAGCATGAAGCGCATGCTTGCCTATTCGACGATCGGCCACGTCGGCTTCATCTTCCTGGGGCTGCTGGCCGGCACAGAGGCCGGGCTGGAGGCGTCCCTGTTCTATACGATCGTCTACGTCATGATGGCCGCCGCTGCGTTCGGCGTGCTGATTCTGATGAGCCGCCGCGGTTTCGATGCGGATGCGCTCGACGACTTCAAGGGCCTGAACGAGCGCAGCCCGTGGTTCGCCGCGATCATGATGCTGGTCATGATCAGCATGATCGGCGTGCCGCCACTCGCCGGCTTCTACGCCAAGTGGTGGGTGTTGGCGGCGATCCTGGACCAGGGTCACCTGTGGCTGGCGGTCACGGCAGTCATGTTTTCGGTCATCGGAGCGTTCTATTACCTGCGGATCCTGAAGCTGATGTATTTCGACGAGCCGGAGAACGTGATCGAGCTCGACGCACCGTTCGACATGCGCCTGGTGCTCAGTATCAACGGCGCGTTGCTGCTGGCAATCGGGCTATTTCCCGATCGCCTGATTGCCATTTGTGCCGGCGTGTTTCCGTGAGAGCCTGCCGTGGCCGTGGAGTTCCGGCGAAGAGCGTATCGCGAGCGGGAGATTATTTGTCCCCGCGGCTGGGATCGGTTGTGGCCTTCGCCATAACTCGGTAGTATCCCGGCCAGCCGGTGCGGGGTGGAGCAGTCTGGCAGCTCGTCGGGCTCATAACCCGAAGGTCGCAGGTTCAAATCCTGCCCCCGCTACCAACCTTTCCAAAAGGGCGCCCGCTACGGCGCCTTTTTTTTAGCCCCTGCGGGTCATGAGCCCGACGAGCGGCTCGCCGGTCTCGGCGTGTTCATTAACGGGCCGAAGATCGCAGCTTCAAATCCTGCCCAGTATGGGGTCGGACCAACATAACTAACTCATTCATAACGGTATATTGGCCAAGCGATTATTTAGCCAATACGCGAATGTTCTCAAGCACTTGCGTTGGTCCGACCCCGAGCCATTCTGAGCGGGTTGGCACGGACCCCGGTTCCGGCATAAAATAATTGACCACTCGGTCACAAAATAAAGATTTTGCCTGGAGGGCGACGATGAAAAAGTTTTTCCTCATTGCGGTGTTGCTGGTCGTGGCGGTCGTCATCGGCGGTTACGGGACCATGCAATACAAAAACCGCAAGCACGGCCCGGATGTCTATGCCCTGTACAAGGCCCAGGACACGGTGCCGGTCGGCAAGACGGGCGTGTTCCTGATCGGTCTGTCGACGACCGAGGATTTTGATCCGACCTGGTGGTACAACATCTTTGCCCACATAGCGCAGGTACGCATTCCCTGGCCGTTCCGGATTGCGGCGCTGGCCGATCGCGGTGTCGCGTTGATGGATCCGAACCGGGATTACGCGACCGAGGAATTTACACCGACGAGTCTCGTCGACCGGTTCGGCAGGGAGCGGGACATGGACGCCACGCCGTATATTGCCCGGTACGCGCAGGGCGAGGTTCAGTGGGTTCCGCCGCGGGAGTCGATTCACCTCGACACCGGCTACTTCGTGTACACGGGGCGCCAGGATGGTGTCCCGACCACTGCGGGCAAGACTATAGGCTATGCACGGCTCTGGTACTGGGGTCGCGGAATCGAAGGACGCAAGATACCGGCCGCGCGTCAGCAGCAGGTTGTAAACGATTATGCGATTGCTCAACTGAACGAAAAATATCCGGACGTCCTGTTTACGCAGGCCGACACGATGGCACCCTACCTGTGGCGCAAGAAGATCTTCGACATGCTCGACGCCGGCGTGGAGACCTTCGTGCTGGCATCGCCCATGGTCATCTATTCCGGCTATGAGGATTTCAACAATGGCTTCCAGCACAGCATCGAATATGTGCACGAATGGGAACAGCTGAATGACAAGCAGGTCAAGGTGATCATGACGCCGCCGATGGGGCACTTCAAGGCGATGCGCGATGGTTACCTGCTGATGATGAAGGACAAGCTCGACAGGTTGCCGCGAGGTGTCAGCGTCAAGATGGTCTGGTCGGTGCACGGTATGCCGTGGCGCGTGTTCCAGAACGAGCCGTGGCTGGAACAGGCGCCGGCATACCGTGACGTGCTGGTCGAGGAATCGAAAGCAGTTCTCGACGGCTATGACTTCAGTCGCTTCGAGGTCGTCGTCAGCCAGGATCACTTCGCCGATCACTACTGGGATCCGGAGCAGCTTTCCCTGGCGACAAACCGGGCCTATACCGAAGGGGTAGCGGACGGTTACGACTACGTGCTGAATCTGCCGATCGAGTTCTATAACGAGAATACCGATACACTGTTCTATCACGCGATGGTGAACTACGAGAACTTCCCGGATTACACGGTGTATGACCAGATCAGTTATCCACCGACGATGTGGGACCGGCCATACACGAAGCACTTCGAGATCGACGGCACGCAGATCGATTACCTCGGCGTGCCGGTCGGCGACCGATATGCGCCGTACATCGGCCAGGCCATGTTCGATTCCTGGGATTCCGTGCTCGCGCAGCACGCGGGTCAGGCAGCGACGAACTGATCTCGTTGTGGGAGCGGCTTCAGCCGCGATTCCGCAGTAAAGAATCGCGGCTGAAGCCGCTCCCACACTAGCCAGCTTCCACCAAAGCTGCTGGTTCCTGCTGCGGCCGCTCTATCGCCGGCAGAGCAGTCACCACCAGCCGGTACGGACCCCTCGCGGAGAAAATAGAGTCCGGTTCGCAGGTCACGAGGAGCAGTAGCGGATGGTCCGGTTCGATCAGCAGGTTTTCGACGCGGGTGTCGACGATGGTTTTATCCGTGACCTCGTAGGTCAAGCGCCCATTGTCTCTGCGCTCCAGCACGATCTTCGTGCCGATCGGCAGG
>SMWD01000065.1 GCA_004357495.1 Gammaproteobacteria bacterium | reverse complement strand
TGTCTTCGATCATGGTGTGGCTCCCCGTTCGATAATCGGCTTGATTTTACCATAGGAGTGGTTGGACAACAGGGATGGCGAAAGCGCCAGGAACCGTCTTGACTTTCCAGCGATGGGGACGTGTATCACCGGCGCGAGATTGCAAGGGGTGTATGTGATGCGATTAGCCTGGCGCGATCTGGTGCGCGGCAGATTCTTGGTTCTGTGGGTAACCATCGCCGTTCTCATGGGAACGGCCGCCGCCCTGTACGGCGTGTACGGAACCGGCGGGCCGCCGACCACGATTTTGGAGAGCTCCAGCGAGCCCCGTCAAAGCACGGCGGGGGAGCGTATAGCCGTTGCGCCGCCGCCGGTGTCGCCACTCGACGTGTTGGAGTTGCGCCGCGCCGAACTCGAGCGCGACCGCAACGCTCCCGTTCTCGGTAACCCCGAGGGCGATGTCACGGTGGTCGAGTTCTTCGACTACAACTGCCCCTTCTGCAAAAAAATCGCCGATGACATGAGAGCGCTGATTGAGAATGATCCGGGGGTTCGCCTCGTCTACCGCGAATGGCCGATCATCAACCAAGGGTCGCGGTTCGCCGCGCGCGCCGCGCTCGCCGCCCGCCGGCAAGGCAAATACGAAGAATTGCACTGGGCGCTCATGGCGCGCCCGCGTGTCACCGAAGAATTGACCTTGCGCGTGGCGCGGAGCATCGGCATCGACATTCCCCGGCTGCTGAACGACATGAACCACCGCAGCGTGGCCCGGCACATCGCCTTGTCGATGGACCTCGCCCGCAGTCTCGGCATAAACGGCACGCCGTCTTTCGTCATCGGCGATAAAATCGCGCGGGGCATTATCACGCCGGAGGAACTAACCCAATATGTGCGCGACGCGCGGGCGGCACAGGCCGGCCGGCAATGACCGGCTCGGGCAGAGGCCAGCCCTTTGGAGCGATTTGGCTAACTGCCGTTGTGCCAGGAACAGTCGGGTTCCCGGCGAGATTTTCCCAGCGTTCGCGCGTCGCCGCGTCGAGTCTGGCCTTAATTCTCTCGTCATAAGACCGTCACAATTAAGGTGTTATTGACGGCTTTGGCAGACCGTGTGGCGTCGTATAAGGAGAATTGCAAGTGACACAATCGGCAACAGAGCGCCGGAAGATATGGCTGGCGCGGCTTGGCGACTGGCGGGTGCGGCATCTGCTGGTCATCGCGCTCGGCGCGCTTGCCGTCTACCTGTTCTGGGAATCGCGGCCCGAATGGTCGCCCATGCACCGGTGGAACCGCTCCTTCGGCGACGCCAGCCTGGTGCTCGTCGCGGTGGCCATGACCATCGGTCCGCTGGCGCGGTTCTGGCCGGCCCTGCGGCGGGCGGTGCCGTGGCGGCGCGAGTTGGGCGTCTGGGGCGTTGTGCTGATGGGAGTGCACACCATCATCATCTTCGACGGCTGGCTCGAATGGGATCTCGCCCGCTTCATCGGCCTTCAGTTCGTCCCGCAGCTTGACCGCTATGTCATGGTTCTGCACGGCTTCGGTTTGGCGAACCTGCTCGGCATTGTCGCGCTGCTGTACGGTACGGTACTGGCGCTGACCTCGAACAATTTCAGCCAACGGCTGCTTGGTGGCGCGGTGTGGAAGTTTTTCCAGCAGGGCACGTATGTGTTGTGGATGTTGATCGTGTTGCACACGGCGTATTTCCTCTACCTCCATTTCCAGGATTTTCACCGGCCCACCCCCGAGCCGAATTGGGTGCAATGGCCGTTTGCCGTGCTGGTGTTAAGCGTATTGATCCTGCAGGGAGCGGCATCGTGGAAAATCTGGCGGGCCCGGCGCCGTGGCAACTCCGGAGGCGAGGCTACGGTCTCGGCATAGCCGCCGCGCTGAATTCCACCGCCAAATTGACAAAATCCCCTTGGGCCGGTCCACTGGGCGGAAATGCCAATCATGGATGACCGGACAATCCGGTCACAGGGGGAGAGACCAACATACCCATCGCCAGCGTTCGTGGCCTCAATATCAATTACGAAATCGTCGGCGACGGCGGACCATTCGTCACGCTGATCACCGGCGGACGGCGCGGCTATGGCGAGTTCGTGCCGCTGGCGCAAAAGATCGCCGCCGAGGGTTTCCGGGTCTTGCTGCACGACCGTCGCAACACCGGCGCGTCGGATATGTCGTTCGACGCCGACGAGGTGGAAGAGGCGGTCTGGGCCGACGATCTGCACGAACTGCTGTCGCAACTGGACGGTCTGCCGGCTTTTATAGGCGGTTCGTCGTCGGGTGCGCGCACGGCGATCCTGTTCGGCCTGCGCCACCCCCAAGCGGCGCGCGGCCTGTTGCTGTTCCGGGTTACCGGCGGGGCATTCGCCGCCGGACGCTTACCGGAAAATTATTACAACCAGTTCATCCGCATGGCCGAGGCTGGCGGCATGGCGGCCATCTGCGAGCATGAGCAATACGCCGAACGCATCGCCGCCAACCCGGCGAACGGCGACAAATTGGCGAACATGGACCCGCGGGACTTCATCGCCGCGCTGACGCGCTGGCGCGATCTGTTCGTCGCCGGTAAGGATTTGCCGGTGTTCGGGGTCAGCGAGGCCGAGCTCAATTCGATGAAGATGCCGGTGATGGTTATTCCCGGCAACGACAAGACCCACGATTCGGGCGCCGGCCGCATCGTCCACGAAATGATCCCCGGTAGCGAACTGCACCAATTGCCGATCGAGGATCAGGACCTACCCCTCGTCCCCTTCGTCGATTGGGAAGATCAGGAACCGGAGATCACGGAAGTGTTCACCGGCTTTATGCAACGCCACGCCGCGGCCTGATCCGACCTCAGGCTAGACGTCGAGCTCCGGGTAGTGACGGTAAATGCCATCCTCGTTGAACGGGATGCGCTGGTCCGACGCGGCGTAGGCGCGGATTCGGGGCCGGTTGGCGACGCGCGCATGCAGGCCGACCAGCAACGGATAGTCGGGTTCGAGCCGCGCCATGGCGTTGGGAAACGCATAGCGCAGGCCCTCGACATGCTGGAACAGCGACAGATCGGCGTAGGTGAGCCGCGCGCCGACCAAATGGTTGCCGCCCGACGGGTTCTGTTGCAGCACCCGCTCGATATAGTCGAGGAATTTCGGCAGGCGCTCGGGCACGAAATCGCCGGCGCGCCGCCGCGCTTCCTTGCGTTGCTCTTCGTAGTAGAGGCTTTTCGCCAGCGGGTGGTGGACATCATGGGCCTCGACCAGGAAGTCGTCCATGGTGAGCTGGAGCTGGTGGGTCCACATGCGGCCATCCTCGCCCGCCGGCGCCAGCCTGTGGCGGGCGCCGAGGAACATCAAAATATTCGCAGTCTGGGCGATCACCCGCTTGCCGGCTTTGAGGATCGGCGGGGCGAAGGGCGGATGGTCGGTGCTGGTGCCGGCGATCAAATCCAGCATGCCCGATATGCCGTCCTCGCGAACCACATCGGTATAGCTGGCCGCCGCCTCTTCCAGCGCCAGGCGGATAAACTCGCCGCGCCCCTGGATGGATGGCCAGTAGTAAAGTTCGTAGCGCACGGTCCTGCCTCCTGCTGTGGATATTCTGTCTGGCTAGGCTCGCAAGAACCGGACGTGTTGACAACATTCGCCGGTGATCGCGGGATGGCAACGGCGGGTGATACACGCTAGAAAGCCCCTCCAAAGACACAGCGCTAAAGACTGTGCCCGGCCCGGTGCGGCCGCGGGCCAGTGGGGAGACGAGAATGAAACTGCTGTACTTCGATGATTTCCAGTTGGGCGTCCTGCGGGGCGACGAGGTGGTGGACGTTTCGGCGGAGGTGCAAGACATCCCGCACACCGGCCCGGCCGACCTGATGAACGGCCTGATCGCGCGTTTCGACGACTATCGCGGACGGCTGGAATCGGCTGCCGAAAGCGGCACCGGCATCCCCGTTTCCAGCGTGCGCATTCGCCCGCCACTACCCCGGCCGGGCAATATCGATGCCATGGCGGTCAACTATATGGAAGACGGCACACTACCCGCGCCGGCCCCCATCAACGCCTTTCACAAAGCCTCGAACACCGTCATCGGAGATGGCGACAGCATGGTGCTGACCGACATTCCGGCGGGAATTTTCGAAGGCGAGGCCGAGCTCGGTGTGGTGATCGGTAAGCGGGCGAGCCATGTGCGCGAAGCCGATGCGATGGATTACATCTTTGGCTACGTCAATTTCATCGATGGTTCGGCACGGGGAATACCGCCGGACACGAACGTCTTCTTCCAGGCCAAGTCGCGCGATACATTTTCGCCGATCGGTCCCTTCCTGGTGACCGCCGACGAAGTCGACGATCCCCAGAAGCTGCAGATCCAACTCTGGGTCAATGGCGACTTGATGCAGAACTTCAACACCGACGATATGGCGCACAAGATCCCGCGCCTGGTCGAATGGACAAGTTCGATCCACACCCTGGAGCCCGGCGACATTATTGCCAGCGGCACCAACCATGGCGGCCTCAATCCGTTTCAGGACGGCGATCTGGTTGAACTGGAGATCGAAGGGATGGGCCGGCTGCGCATCAATATCCGCGATGATCTCAAGCGAACCTGGGCGCGTATCACCCGCCGCCAGCACACCGAAAGCGGGCTCGAAGGCCGCTTTACACCGCAACTAACCGGCAAATACGCACCGGGGAACTAAGCGAACGGTTTTCCGCTTATGGCTCCACTGCCCCCCACGGGTTCGAATACGGCCCGCGGAATTCTAAGCATGATCGTGGGTGGCGGCGCGCTGACGACGAGCGACGCCGCCACCAAATGGCTGACGGAAACGTTGCCGATTGGCGAAATATTGTTTGTCCGCGCGCTGGTCGTCTCGATCGCGATCGGGCTGATCTTGTGGCGGAGCCGTTCGTTCGGTGCGCTGCGTATCGGACGCTACCGCAATATCGCAGCCCGTTCGGTTCTCGCGGTGGTCTCGACCTTCCTTATCGTTTCCTCGCTGGCGCGGCTGCCGCTCAACGAGGTGATTGCAATTTTGTTCGTCGGGCCGCTGTTCGTCGCCATACTGGCGACGCCGCTGTTGGGCGAGCGCGTCGGCATACATCGCTGGCTGGCGGTGCTGATTGGGTTCACAGGCATGCTCATCATGGTGCGCCCGGGGACCGCGGGGTTTCAGGTCGCCGCGTTGTTACCGGTCGTCGCGGCGCTGGTGGCGGCAACGCGCGATATCGTGACCCGGCGAATCAGCACGGCTGAAACCTCGGTCGCGATCCTGTTCTATTCAATGATTGCGCTGACGCTGGTGGGGCTTGCGACCGCACCATTCGGCTGGCTGCCGATGGATGCGGGCGATATCGCCCTGCTCATCCTCACGGGCCTGTTATTCGGGCTCGGCCATTATTTCATCATCGAGGGTTACCGTTACGCCGAAGCGACCGTGGTCGCACCCTACCGCTACGCCAATTTGATCTGGGCGGCGCTATTGGGTTTCGTGCTGTGGGGCGAAATTCCCAGCATCTGGGTGCTCGCGGGCACGCCGTTGGTCGTCGGTAGCGGCCTCTACATATTGCTGTACGAGAGATCGCGCCGGCGGCTGTAAACCGTTCCGCAATAAGTTAACATTCTTCAGCTATTATTTCCGGACTGTCGCCGTGGAGATGCTGCGCAAGAATTGGTGTTGCGGCATGACTTTTATAATTTTGTAGGGTATTCCCGTATTATTAGCTGGGTTGCTACTGTTGAAAACCGGATTGAGAACCAGTGTTTGATAGCGGAATGACTTTTGATGGCATCCTGATGCTGTTCGCCGTGATCGCCCGGCGGGGATTGGCATCATGGTTGGGCGCACCTCGCTCCGCCGGGCCGGGGTCCAGCGGAGTGCCTCTTTGCGGGCAAGCGAGGCGCAACTGCGGGCCATCGTGGAAGATCAGACCGAACTCATCGCCCGCTCGGTGCCGCACAACCACACGCTAACGTTCGTGAACGAAGCCTATTGCCGGTAATTCCGAAAAAGCCGCGAGGAATTGCTCGGCATTAATTTCACGGATCATATCCCGGCCGTCGAGCGGGGCGATGTCAAACGAAAAATCGCCATGCTGAGCGCGGATAATCCGGTGGTGCGCATGGAACATTGGATCAAATTGCCCGACGGTGAATTGCGCTGTCTGCTATGGTCCAACCGGGCCATATTCGACGACGCGGGAAAGATCGCCGAAATTCAGGCTATCGGGCGGGACATCACCGAGAGTAAACAAGCCGAACAGGCGCTGCGCGACAGCGAGGAACGCTACCGCTTGCTGGTGGAATCGTCGCCGGACGCGATTCTGGTCGCCGACACAAATCGCAAGATATTGTTTGCCAATAGCGCCGCGGTGGGACTGTTTCGCGCCGAGCGCCTCGATCAACTTATCGACCTGGATTTACTGGATCTGATTAGCCCCAGCGGCCGGGACGAGGTCGATGAACTCATTGTGGAGATTTTAAAAGGCAAGATACAACCCTTCACCGAGCGTCGGCGCTTGCGTCTCGATGGCACCGAGTTCGACAGCGAATCACGCGGCGCGCCGTTTAGCTGGGACGGTAAGGTGACGGTTCTCATTATCACACGCGACATCACGGGGCGGAAGCAAGCCGAGGCTCAACTGCGCCGTTCCCAGAAAATGGAAGCGGTCGGCCAGCTTACGGGCGGCATCGCCCATGACTTCAATAATCTTCTGGCGATTGTTCTGGGAAATGCGGAACTGTTGGGGGAACGCGTCGACGAGGATGATCTGATCGAGCCGGTGATACGGGCCGCCACGCGTGGCGCCGAACTCACGCAGAAGCTGCTCGCGTTATCGCATCAGCAGCCCCTGTGGCCGAAAACATTTGGCTTGAATGACGTGATCGACGGCATGACCGGGGTGCTGCGGCGCACCCTGAGTGAGGCGATCGAAATAAAATCGATCACGGCGGAGGATCTGTGGTTGGTCAAGGCCGACGAGAGTCAGGTTGAAAATCTGATGTTGAACCTGGTGATAAACGCGCGAAACGCCATGCTGGATGGCGGCATTCTGACCATCGAGACGGCCAATGCCGGCCTCGATGCGGCGCAGGCCTTAGAGATCGATGTCGCACCCGGCAACTATGTGACGCTGACCATCACCGACACTGGCAACGGCATGTCGCCGGATGTGCTGGAACATGTTCTCGAACCGTTTTTCACGACACGCGAAGTTGGCGAGGGAAGCGGCCTCGGGTTGAGCATGGCCTATGGGTTTGCCCAACAGTCCGGGGGTCAACTGGTCATTAAAAGCGAAGTGGGCCACGGCACTACAGTGAGATTGTATTTACCCCAGGCGCCGCAGGACGAAGATCGTACCGAAACCGGCGATACCGGCGTGCGCGCGCTTGAAGCCCGCGGCGAGACAGTGCTGGTTGTCGAGGATGAACAGGACATGCGCCAAATTGCCGTTTCGCTGCTGCACGACCTGGGCTATCAGGTTTTGCAGGCGGACCATGGAGCGGCTGCCATTGCGACGTTAAAGAGCGAGCCCCGGGTCGATCTGCTGCTAACGGACCTGGTACTTCCCGGCGGCATGAGCGGATCGGAACTGGCGCAGGCGGGCAAAGGCAGTCATCCGCAGATTAACATCCTGCTTATGTCGGGTTATGCCGATGAGGACGTTGCGACAGATTATCATGGCGCGGACAATATCGAGTTTCTGAGGAAGCCTTTCACCAAGGACCTTCTGGCGCGATCGGTGCGCGAAGCGTTGGACGGCAAGGAGATCGCAATATGAGTGTAGGGAGACTGCTTGTCGTCGACGACGAACCGGACTTCGGAGAGTTCGTGCGCAAAGTGGCGGTGGATATGGATTATGAGGTGACGGTTACCAAGAATGGCCGGGACTTCAAGGCGGCCTATCCCGACTGCAACCCGACCGTTTTGGTCCTGGACATCATAATACCCTACACCGACGGCATGGAATTGATGACCTGGCTGGCCGAGAGAAATTGCACCGCGAAGGTTATTGTGGCCACCGGCTATACCGGAAAATATGGCGGGATGGCGGCGAACCTGGGCGAAGCCAGCGGCCTCTCCATGGTCACCGTCCTCAACAAGCCGGTATCCATCGGCCAACTGCGCTCGGCCTTGTCCGAAGAGGCGCAAACCCCGGAAAGTTAGAGCCGTACCCGGCCAACCTATGCTTGCGCGGTTTTAGGCGGGGTCTGTTTAGAGAGATTGATGATCTGACGCAGACGGCCACCGAGTTGAGCGCGGGTGAACGGCTTCTGAATAAGCTCGTAGCTCTCATCGAGCTCGCCCATCCCAGTGTTGGCGCCACGGGTATAGCCAGACATTAAAAGAGCCTGGGCATGGGGATGGAATTTCGCTAATTCCCGTGCGATTTCGGGCCCCAACATGCCGTTGGGCAAGACGACGTCGGTGAGCAGGACATCCACTTCCTCGATGTCCGCCATCGCCTGTAAAGCTTCACGCCCATCGCAGGCGGGGACGACCCGATAACCCAATTTGGTAAGCGATCCGACGACCAGAGAGCGAAAACCGGGGTCGTCTTCGACGACAAGAATCGTTTCCCTGCCACCGTCGATCCCCGTTACTTCAGGCTGAGCCTCGGGCTCTGCCACAGCGCCGCGTTCGGAGATTGGCAGATATAGTTTTACGCAAGTCCCCTGCCCTGGCGCACTTTCGATGGCGATATGGCCACCCGACTGGGTCACAAATCCGTACACCATGCTCAAGCCAAGACCGCTGCCTGAGCCGACGGGTTTTGTGGTGAAGAAGGGTTCGAATGCGTGTTCGCGGACGTCTTTGGACATTCCGCTGCCGGTGTCCGTCACCGTGACCAAGACATATTCATCTGTCTTACGGTCTTTGCGCGGTAAGCCGGGAATCTTGCTCGATTTGACGATACACGCCGCCAGTTCGATTTCACCGTCGTTTGAAATGGCGTCACGGGCGTTTATCGCCAAATTCATGATCGCGGATTCAAGCTGCGTGGGGTCGATTTGTACAAAGGGAATATCTTCGGCGATTTTCGTTTGTAACGATATTGTCGCCGGCATGATGTGTTGGAGTAACGGCACCATTTCGGCCATCCGGGCGTTAATATCGACGGGTTCCGGATGTAGGTTTTGGCGACGCGAAAATGCCAACAGCCGCTGGGTCAGGTCGGCGCCGCGTTGGGCGCTTCTGAGGGCGTTTTGCAGTAAATGTTCGGCCTCTGGTTTACCCTGGATATGCTCCGACAACAGTTCCGCGTTACCGAGGATGACGGTCAGCAGATTATTAAAATCGTGGGCGATGCCGCCGGTTAGCTGGCCGACGACTTCCATTTTCTGAGCTTGCTGTAACTGCGCTTCGGTCTGGCGTTGGTCCGTTACTTCCTGATTGATGATACCGACGCCAATCGTGGTGCCGGCACCGTCTTTGACAGGGAAGCGAGTCGATAAGAACGTACGGGTTTTGCCGTCGGCGGTCTCGGTATTGATCTCCATATCGACGACTTCGCCGGATTCAAGTATTTCGCGGTCGCATTCTTCGAGTTCAGCGGCAATATCCTCGGAAACTATGTCCGTTGCGGTTTTGCCAATGGCCTCGATGGGGTCTATCCCGGACCATTGTCCATAGTTGCGCCCCGCTGCCAGACGAATGCGCAAATCCAAATCTTTCAGGACGATGCTGCCCGGCATGTTTTCGACGATCGCCCGCAGTTTCTCCTCGCTTTCGCGTAAAGCCTTTTCGGCATGTATCACGGCGTTGATGTCGCGCCGCGTCACCAGTACCGCGGGTTTGCCCTGCCAGGTGTGGTGCGCACCCGATCCCGCGGTCTCCACATAGGTTCCGTCAAGCCGCCGCATGCGTACACGAATAATCGGTAGGGCCTCGCTGGATTTCTCCGCCATTCTTGCCCGGTTGGACAAAACCGATTTGTGGTCGTCCGGGTGGGTGATCGAAACCAGCGATACTCCCAGCAGGTCGGTCTCGCTGTGCGCGCGAAACATTTTGATGGCGGCGGGGTTGGCATAGACAATTTGGTCTTCGACATGCACGAGGATCGCATCGGGCGAATTTTCGGCGATCAGCCGGTAGCGCTCCTCGCTTTCCTTGAGCGCCCGTTCCATCTTCACGAATTCGGTCAGATCGACATGAGAGACAACTTTGTGACCGTTTTTGCTGTATCGAATGCGCCGCTGAATCCAGATGCCGCCTTCGAACTCGCG